>JANYBJ010000286.1 GCA_025360845.1 bacterium | reverse complement strand
GCGCGTGTAGAGCACGCGGCCGTCGGGCAGAATCGACGGGCCGGTCTCGCTGACCGAACTGTTGCTCAGCTTGGCCAGGCTCTTGCCGTTGCCGTCCATCCGGTAGAGCACCGTGGTCGTGAAGTTGTCCGGCGGATCGCACAGGATGCCGTACTGGCAGCGCGTGGACACGAACATGATCCCGCCGTCGGGCAGATAGCACGGGCACAGGTCGTCCGTGCCGTGGTGGTAGTTCGGGTCAACCCGATACTTGCGCACCAGATCGGCATCGTCCGGCTGCGGGAAGGTCAGTTGACGAAGCCCTGTGCCGTCGGTGCTGACCTCATAGATTCTGTAACCGTCCTGCGGGCCTTTCTTCCAGGCGAAGACCACGCGCTTGGCGTCGAAGGAGAGGTCGTAGCGCTCGAACACGCCCGAAGCCATCGCCGGCACCAGTTCGCGCACCTCGCGGGTTTTCAGATCGAGCACGCAGAGGTTCCCGCCTGGCGACCATGTGCTGTTGATGAATTCGGTATAGTAGTGGTTCGAACTGTAGGTGAGCCGCTTGACGAAGATCACCTTCTCCACGTCCGCCGGCATCTTCAGGTCGGCGGGCGTTGCCGTTGCGGGCGGCGGCGTCGCCGTGGATAAAGGTTGCGCGTCGACAAGGCGCACGCTGAACCCGTTCATCGACGGGCCGCGATCGCCCGGCTTCGGCATGCGGTAGCGCAGGCTGGCCGTCCCGGAGACCGTGACCGTCAGCAGCGCGTAATTGCGCGACGTGTCGCCCGTGGTACCCGGCCCGAAAGTCAGCTCCTGCTTGGCGGTCCAGCCGTCGCCGGCCGTGAAGACCTGCTTGCCGACATACCGCGACCAGCCGCCCACGCGGTTTTCAAAGTGCGCGAACTGGAACGCGTAGATTTTGTTCGTCTCCAGCCCCGTGAAGGTCAGCGTCTGCAGAGCGTCTCCCGAAAACAGCTCCGTCTGATACGGCCCGCCGCCGCCGAGGTCCGTCACGGGGCACCCCTGCGCCTGCATGACCGCGCTCACCCCTTTGCCCAACGCAAGGGGCTTCGTGTCGGTCGGCCGCCACTCGGCGAACATCACGCCGTCATGCGTGCCGGGGTTGCCGAACACCACCGCTTTGATCAGCTCACCCGTCCGGTCGAACGCGATGGCGCTGCCGCTGTTCGTCACCGACGTGCTGATGTTCGCCGCGCGGGTCGACGGAGCGAAGGCAAGGCACACCGCAATCATAATCACAAATCGCTTCATTTTTTCCTCTCCCATATTCACGATGAATCTCCGCCTCGACCACACATGGCTCATCATAACCGACTGCATATCGCACTCTTTTCTGGGCGCACTCATCTTACCCCTTTTTCCTGTGACGCGGCGCGGCGCGGAATGGAATCCGCTCCTGACTCCGGTTCCGCTCTGCTCCACCCCTCGTCATCCGATAATCTCATGTAGCGGCCCAGCCTCTCGAGCAACAGCCTCGGCAAGTCGGCCTTTTCGTGCCCGTAAAACGACACCAGTCGCTTGCCCGCCTGCTGGTAGAGTTTCTTTTTCTCGAGCATACCTATCTGATAGTCAAGATTATCCTCCATGCCCCAATACTCGATATAGAGGTCACTCTCGGGTAAGTAGAAATCCGGCCTGATGGCGTAGCCCTTGATGATGCGAAACCGGTTATCATAGCGGTACGGAACACTGTGTCTCGCCAGAAACTCGGTAATGATCCGCTCGCCTTCCGACTGCACCACCGTACCGTCCTTCGCCTGGATCGTCTTATGGAGTTCGACCTGCGTCTCCCAGTTGCGACGAGTCAGAAAAACCTCGTCAAAACAATGGTCACAATAGACACGTTGAAAGGCCTTTTGGGCACGCGCCTCCTCGTCAGGCAAGACGTCGCTCCCGCACTTCTGACAGGTCTTCGTGACGGCTTCAGCCACGTTCTTGAGGGCCTCCTGTATGATGCCCAGTGCCTTCGCGGCATCGCGGCGGTTGTAATCTGTCTCATCCGCGTTCTGCGTCATGTCGAGCAGATCCACAAGTGCAGGTTCCGCGGAGGAGCCGTATGCGGACAGCGCCTTGACGGAGTATTGCCGCACCTGCGGATGAGGATCGCTCAGACATACCTGAAGAAGCCTGACCGCCTGCGCCGTGTCCGCCTTTCCGGCAAGCTTCCCGATCGCAGAAGCCGCAAGCCGACGCACATTCGGCGAACAGTGCTTCAGGAACGACCCAAGCACGTTTAACGCATTAGCGTCGCCTGACTCACCCAGCTGAACCGCTTTATCCGCCGCTTCTTTATCCCCAGCGAATCGCATGTCTTGCAACCCCCGTCAGCCCTCAACTCATCAGAGCGCTGCGCCTCGACTATCAGGTCCCTATCTCGTGATATGGAGCGCAGCGGAATTGAAACCGTTGCCGCCTCAGAACCAGCCCGTGTGGCCTTGTACATAGAGCCGCATGAAATCCTCGTCCGACTTGGTCGGATAGACGATTCCCTCGATCAGGCCGATGATCGTCATGATGCCGGATGCGGCCCCGCACGTTGCAATCCCGCCGTAACGCCAGCCTTCGCGGGCGGGCTCGCGGATCAGCGCGTCAAGCTCCGGCTGCCCCTTGACTTTCATGTTCGCGGCGTCCCACTCGCTGGTCTTGTTGTTTTATTCACGAAAGAACCGTTAATTCGCCACGAAGTGGATGATCCGCATGGCGTGCCCGCCGCTCTTGGTTTCGGCCGAAATCCGCAGGATCAGCGTGTGCGGCCCCGGCTGAAGGTCCGTGCCCAACATCACGGTGCGCGGATAGTGCAACCCCTTGCTGAAATCGTGAAAGAGGTTCACCGCCCGGAACGGCCCCTTATCGATGCTGGCTTCGGCGATGCCCGCGTCGGGCCCTGCCACGATGTACGCGCCGACCGCGGTGCCCTCGAACGTCAGCGCCGCCTCTGCTCCGGCTTCGGTCGCGCTGAGCATCGGGATGGAGGTGAACTGACCGCGCTTGCCTCCCGGCAACGAGTCCCACGCCGGAACCCCCAGCGTCCACCCCTGCTTGACCTTCGCCTCCTTGAGGTCGACGAAGCGTCCGTTCGCGTAGTTCAGCGGATCAAGCGGAGCCTGGGGAAGCGGGTACGGTTTGACGGCGGCCTCCTTTGCGAGCGGGCCGACCCAGGCGCGGGTGAAGAGCTGGTCGATCATCTGGGCGGCGATCGCATTGCCGAAGGGCGCAGGGTGTACGCCGCCGAACTTCTCCCACGTCAGCGTGCCGGCGGTGATCTCGTCGGCAACCTCTTTGGCCAGGTTGATGGTCGGAATACCGTAATGCGCGGCGACGGCCTCGTGCGCCTCAACGGTCAGCGGAGTCTTCCCCTCTTGAAACGTCTTCAGGATGTACTCGTTCACGAAGCAGGTCATCACGATGTCCATGTTGGGGTTGCTCTGCCGCGCGTGGCGGACAATTCCCTCCATGCCCCTGACGCACTCGGTGCGGGCGTGGTGCGCATCCTGATCGTCGTTGACCGCGAACTCCACGAAGAACAAGTCCACCGGGCCTTGCGCGAGCACGTCGGTTCCCAGCCGGAACGCGCCGGTCGTCGAACACGTCGAGCTGATGCCCGCCGCGATGAACGTGAACGCCGTCTTCGGGAAACGCTTCTGTAAGAGTTCGCACACCATCGGCCGGTAGCCGTTCATCTCCGTGATCGACCCGCCCATGAAGGCCACCGTTCCCTTGCCCGTGCGTTCGAACGTGGCGCGCGCGTTGTCGAATGTGTCCCGCAGCCGCACCTTGTCGCCGAAAGGCTGCGGCGCCGCCTCCGCCCCCCGCACAATCGAAACCGTCGCCAGACACAGGACAAACGCACCCGCGCACATCGTCTTAAGCCTCATAAGCAAATCCCTTTATTGAGATCATCAGTTTACACTGAAGACATGCCGTTGCGCAAGAGGAGCGCCAGATGTTCGATAGGCGCTTCCAGATTGGCCGCCGAAAAGAGTTAAAAATCCCTCTTTACAGTTCTGACCGGTTTTGCCATACTGTTGTTCATCGATAGACATAATAGTCTATATGCTTGAAACGAACGGAATTGAGCTTGGACAAAAGAACACACAACCGGAACGAACCTGCGGACGGCGCCTCGGCGGCCCGCCAGTCTACGTGTTGCCGAGCTTCCGCTTGTCCGGGTGGAGGGTTCCGCCGTTTCAGTTGAACACACTGTACAGTCACTGAATAGAAGAACCCATAACCGGCAACCAGACCTCCACCTGCCAGCAGGACGCCATCGGGCAGCGGCGGGATGGCTTCGAGTACTCCCGCACCGGCAACCCCACGCGCCAGGCGCTTGAAGAGGCCTGGCCTCGCTCGAAGGCGGAAAGCACGGGCTCGCCTTCGCCTCGGGCGCGGCGGCCTCGACCGCCGTGCGGAATCTGCTCAGGCCGGGCGACCATGTGGTGGCGGGCGACGAACTTTACGGCGGCACCTACCGGCTGCTCGACAAGGTCTACCGGCCGTGGGGACTGCGCGTGGACTACGCCGACTCGACAGACCCGGCGGCCTTTGCGGCGGCGGTCCGCCCGGAGACGCGCCTGATCTGGATCGAGACTCCGACCAACCCGCTTCTGAAGATCGTCGATATTCCGGCGGTCGCGGCGATCGCGCGGAAAACGGGGGCGTGGCTCGTGGTCGACAACACCTTCGTCAGCCCCTACTTCCAGCGCCCGCTGGAACTCGGGGCGGACATCGTGGTACACAGCACGACCAAGTATCTGGGCGGACACAGCGACGTCATCGGCGGCGCGGTCATCACCAGCGACGCGGAGGCCTGGGAGCGCGTGAAGTTCTACCAGAATGCGGCGGGTGCCGTTCCCGGGCCGTGGGACTCTTGGCTCGTGTTGCGCGGACTGAAGACGTTGTCGGTGCGCATGCGCGAACACGAGCGCAACGCGCTGCGGGTGGCGGCCCTGCTGGAAAAGCACCCACTGGTCGATCGCGTGTACTACCCGGGGCTCGCAAGCCATAGCCAGCACACGCTCGCGGCCAGACAGATGACCGGCTTCGGCGGCATGATCAGCATCGAACTGAAAGGCGGCTTCCCGGCGGTGGAGCGTCTCGCCGCTCCTTTCGTCAAACAATGAAAGGAAAAACCACATATGAAAACCCAGAACGTCACGGTTCAATGCGAACACGGCCTGCACCTGCGCGTCGCGACGCAGGTGTCCAGAATCGCCCAACAATCCGGAACGTCCGTGCATATCCAGTGCGCGGGCTGCCCGCGGGCCGACGCGTGCTCGGTCATCCAGTTGCTGATGCTCAGGGCAAGCGTGGGAACGCCCCTGGAAATCGAGGCCTGTTCCGCAGGGGTCGAGGCCCACGGGGTCGATCCCGCCGCCGTGGCCGTCATGGCGGAGGCGGGCGTCGATATTTCCAGCCAACGGTCCAAGAGCCTGAATGTCTTGCCGGACCTCCGGTTCGACTGCGTCGTCACGCTGAGCGAACGCGCCTCAAGCTACTTCAGCGACCTTTCAACCCCTGTGCCCGTCGTGGCGGTATCGTGCGCATCCCCCTCTCGCCGGGCCATCGGGAGCCGACCCGCACTCGCCCACTATCGACACGTTCGCGACGACATCCGCGACGACGTATGCACCTTGCTGACCAAGATCCTGCGCACCAGCCGGCGTCCGGCGGATTCCTTCGGGTTGTACGCGGAGCGCCTTTCGCGGGAGATCCCAGGCTCGTACTACATCAACCAGTTCGCGAACCCCGCCAACCCGTTGGCGCAAGAGACCGGAACCGGGCCGGAGCTCTGGGCTCAAATGGACCACCACGTCGACGCGATCTCCGTGGGCGTTGGCTCCAGCGGCACGCTCGCCGGGCTCACCGCCTTCTTCAAAAAGGCGAACCCCGCCCTTGAGTTCATCCTGGCCGACCCGAAAGGCTCCATCCTTGCAGACCATGTGAACACCGGCACACAATCGCCGGCCGGCTCGTGGCTGGTCGAAGGAATCGGCGAAGATTTCATTCCCTCCATTGCGGACTTCTCAAGGGTGAAAAAGGGGTACTCGGTTACGGATGGCCAAAGCTTAGAGACGGCCCGGACGCTTCTTAGAAAGGAGGGCATTCTGGCGGGCTCGTCCACCGGCGTACTGGTGCATGCGGCCATCCAGTACGCCCGCGAACAAACCCAGCCAAAGAACATTGTCACGTTTGCCTGCGACAGCGGGAACAAATACCTGTCCAAGATGTTCAACGATTACTGGATGACCGACCACGGCTTAATGGGTAATCCGGTCAAATCATGCGTCGCGGACCTGATCTCGCGATATGACTCGGGACCTCGTGACGGTCCCGCCGGAGGCGGCGCTTGAGAGCATCGTGCCCATCCTCAAAAAAGGTCTCGTAGCCGTCGTGGCCGATGAAAAACGGTTCTACGGCCTGGTGACGCAAATCGATTTCCTGAACTACCTGCGATTGAAACTGAAGCAGTGAGCGGGCGGGCCGCGGATCAGATTCGCCAACACCTGTAGCGGCACATCATCAAACCGCCACTGAGCTTTTCATTTGTCGGGCGGAATGGATTTCATCCCATCGCCAACGCGACGCCGCTGACGATCAGGTACCAGCCAGCCACAACGCTGACAACCCGCCCGACGGCACGCACAAGTGCCAGTCGGCCAACGGCCGTCAAAAAAGCGCTGACAACAAATAATGACGCCGTGTAGCCCACTTCGTACAGTGCGGTGTTGCGCACCGCTGTTCCTTGCGGCAATGCTGCCGGAAGCAACACGCCTACGAACAGTCCTGCGCCCACCGGACACCACAACACCCCCAGTGCCGCGCCGAGCAGAAACAGCTCCGCACTACCGCGTATATTATCAATACCGGACGCCTTCCGCGCGGGAACCCTGAAGAGCCCCGTCAGCGGCAGGCCCGCCAAAACCATGAGCGGCCCTGCGAACACCTGCACGCCGTTGGCCATGCCTCCGAACGCACGCGAGAAACCCCAAGCCACGGCCATCGCCAGCGCCGCGTTGGACAGTCCCGCCCCAGTCGCCAACAAGCCGCTTCGGCCTATGCTCGTCCACATGCCCGCGCCAGGTTTCGATGCGAGCGCCACTGCACCGGCGAGCAGCGCCAGAGCACACGGCTGCACAGCCGCCAGCGCTCCGAGCGCAGCCGCGCCAGCCGTGTTCACGGGACCGTTACCCGCCAGCCGATGCGATATTTCCGACGCCGCCTCACACGCCGCGCACAGCCTAGCGCTCCGAGCCGTCGGCAATGCCAGCGTCCGCCATGCCGACAGTCCGAGAGACACGCCCAGCAGCACCAGCAACCCCATGCGGGCCGCGCGTTTCACGCCGTCCCACCGGTCGTCACGCAGTGCCGTTGCGGCCTGTTCGCGGACACGTTCGCACAGGTGAAAATCCGGACTGCCATTATCCTCGCCAACGATCTCGCCGGGAAACGCATAGAACGTCACCGTGCAGGACTCCGGCGGCGCGGGCGGCGCAGACGACTGCAGTGCTCCCGCTTTAACCAAGCGATTGGCGACTCCCACTTGCGTACTTGGACAGCAGCCGCCCGGCACATCCGGATCGCTGCCCGTCAGCACCAGATAAGGTTCGCGGGCGTCGATCAGTTGCAGCAGCCGCTGTTTGAAATCGCGCGGCGCCGCACGCAGCGCCGCCAGTGCAGCGCCATCTAAACTCGACACCGTCTCGGCGCCCTCCGTCACGCAAGTCAAGCCTCTGCCGAGCGGCTCCAGAATGAATGCCGTTCCTCGCTCGCGGCAGGCCTTCGCGTAAGTCTCGCAAGGCGTTGCATCCTGAGCCCTCCCAAGGGGCAAACGCAGCAGCCCGTTCTGACCCGCCTGTGCTTCCGGCACTAACGACGCCACACCGCGCCTCACCACCGCGCCGTCTTTCAGCACCAACGCGCGGAACGGACCCGGATAGACCACCGTTGAACATGGAGCGTTGAGCGTCGAGCGTCGAGTGTTCTCCAGCATCTCCGCCAGCCGCTGACTGTCCGCATCGAAGGTGTTGCAGTCGAACGGCACCGGCTCGCTGTCCAGCCGCGCCAGCAGTTCCGGATCTGCCCCGGTGACGGACAGCACCTCGCGATACGGCCACAGCGTGTAGAGCCCGCCGGTCTTCTCGCAGACGCGAAGCGTGCCGACGATCAGATGGCGGTCATCGTCCAACACCGCCGCCGCGCCGCCGCGATAAACCGCGCTCCGACCCGTGTCGTAACACGGCCCAGCATTGCCCTTGAGCGCCACCACGCGCACGGACGAGAACCCTTCACGAGGTTCAATACGGATCGCGAACGCCCCGCACTCTTCCAGCGCCGCAAGAACCTCCAGCCGCCTTTCCCAGCCGCACACCGCCTCCAGGCAGCCCTGACGCGGCAGCGCCGCAAACGCGTCGCGCACCGCCGTCGCCGAGGGGTCATTTAAACGCACTGTGCTCTCCTGAAAATCAGAATCGTTCGATATCACATGGCACCTCACACGAATTCTTCGGTAGGGACGGCTCCCCGAGCCGTCCGCCGGTCCATTAGCCCCAACGCCCTGCGGACGGCTCGGGGAGCCGT
>JANYBJ010000259.1 GCA_025360845.1 bacterium | reverse complement strand
CACTAACCACCTGTGAGGAGTTAGGGAGAATTTAGGAGTTGAACAGCCTAACAGCCTAAACACCTAACAGCCTTCTCCCTCCCTCCCTCTGGCTTTGTGTTTCTTCGTACACTTCGTGTCTTCGCGGTAAAACAACTTGTTTTTTATTGCTGTTGTTGGTTTGTAAGGCACTAACGCACTAACGAACTAACGCACTTCCCTTCAGCTCGTCCCAAATGGCCTTCTGCACATCGTTGGTCGGCGCCGGCGCCCAGCCTTCCTCGACCGCTTTGCGGTAGGTGGTCATGCGGGCGGGCTTCATGCCCAGCTTTTGCGCTTGGGTCATGATCTTGTTGAACGGCTCCGGGCAGAGGCTTTTAGGTTTGAGTTCATCGAGATCGGCCGGGGAGAACACGGGTTTCAGCAGACAGTGCTCGAAACTTGAGTTCGCAGCTCCCATGAGGTAGCCGAACGCGCGCCACACCTCTTTCTGCGTGCGTTCCGCGAGCAGCTCTTTGGTGACTTTCCCGTCGCCTGTCAGCGCGGCGACATTGACCAGCGCCCAGCGGGCCTCCGGCGCGACAAGCAGCGAGGGGTAGCCGGCGGAGTCGCCGATCACGATCACGGCGGCGACGTTGGTGTCGGACAAGGCCTTGACCGCCACGGCCACGGGATCGGACACGGTCTTCGTGGTCAGCGTGCAGGACAGTCGCAGGATTTTCTGGATCTGGCCGGTGACCTCCCGCAGCGTCGCCTCGGGGAGCTGCTTCTGCGTGTCGAGAAACAGGAAGGCGGGTCCGCTGGCGGCGGACTGGATCAGGCCCCCGGTTTTCGCGAGCATGTTGGAGCGCGCTGCGGGATCGATGGTCCGGGCCTGCTGGGATGCCGCGGGTTTGTTAAGGCTCTCCGGCGCAGGCTGCGCGACCAAGAGTGAAGTCAACGACACTACAGACAACGCGATCAATGATGCTTTCATGGCTGTGTTTCCTTTTGGTTCAATGGTTTACCAATCAACTAAAGCGGGCGAAGCCCGCAACCCAGAATCCTCACCACGAAATGCACGAAGGCCACGAAGCGGTGATTGATTCATCCATACTACTTCGTGCTCTTCTTACCTTCGTGGTGAAACAACTTGTTTTTTAATGCCGTTGTTGGTTTGTAAGGCACCTAACGCAAGCCGACTCAGCGAAACCGATCAAGAGTGTGACTCAGCGTTTGGGACAGCGCTCGCTTTGCCCTGCGGACGGCTCGGGGATCCGTCCCTACCATCGCTCGCCGTCCCGCCGGTCGCCGTCTCCCCACCCCTTCGCGAGATTCGCGGTTGCCGCTCTCTCTCCGATCTCAGTCCTCTCTCCCGTCGCTTCCCCGCTTAACGCGCTTAACTCGCCTATCGCGCCTCTCTCTCCGCCCTCTGCCCTCTGACCTCTGACCTCTGACCCCTGACCTCTGACCCCTCTCCCTACTGCCCCAGCACACCCTTATCGACCAAGGCCTGCTCCTCCTCCGGGGTCAGTTCGATGTCGGAGATGGGCTTCGCGCCCTTCTCGATCAGGTTCAGGTTCATCTCGCGCTCTTTCTTGGCCAGCTCGTCCTGCGTGATCTTGCGGGCCAGTTCCTGAAGCTTGTCGCGGGCGGCCTGCTCGGCGGCGTCCTTATCGGCTTTTTCCTGGGCTTTGCGTTCCTTTAGCCGCTCCATGTAGGAGGTGACGTCGCCGCCCTCGGTCTTGAGCTTTGCGAGGTCCTCTCGAATTTGATCCGTGTCAGCGCGGCTACGTTGCAGACTTGCCGTGTTGATCGTGGGGCGTCCGCCCTGAGAGGGGCGTTTGATGAGGCCTGGCCGGGGCGGGGTGGGAACTTCCTGATCCGCATTCGGCGCGGGTTGTGCGGCAGGCGCGGTTGGCACAGGAGCATGCAAGGCGGCTGTTGCGGCAGCGGGGGCGACGGGAGGCGCGTCGATCAGTCCCTTGCCGAGCTTGAGGGTGATGGTGACGCCCTCTTTCTCGATCTGGGCCCACTCGTCGTCGTAGTCCGCGTTGACCACGGTCCAGCCTCCGGCCGTGGCGCCGACCAGCAGGTAGTAGTTGACGGGCGGCTTGGCGCTGAGGTCGGTGAAGCCGATGGCGGTGGCGCCGTCGGGCGTGACGTTGACGCACGACATGTTGACCTGCTTGGCGAGCTTCTGCTGCTCGGCCTGCACCTGCGCGTCCGTGGGCTGGGTGGAGGCGGCGGCGGGGGCCTGGCCGAAGCCCGCCGGCAGCGCGCCGAAGGGCATGCGGTCGAGGATCGGCTGGTAGTCGGAGAAGGGCGCGGGCGTGTAGCCGGCCGCGGGGGCCGAGGCATTGGCGAGGCCGGCACAGCAAGCCGCGAGCCCGCACGCACACAGGCGAAGCGTGCGCGTCGGAACCGACCGCAATATCCCTTTAAATAGCATGTCGGGACTATAGCACATAACGGGGAACGCGGTAAAGGGGAAGGAGTCAGGGGTCAGAGGCAAGCGGGCGGCGAGAGTCGAGCGTCGAGCGTCGAGCGTCGGGAGAGAGGAGACGTTTCAATCAGTTCTTCACCTGCGGCTCGTCGGAGCCTCGCCCTCCATGCGACATCTGCGATTTTGGAGGGCGAGCGTCCCCGCGAGCCGTCTCGTCAAGTTGGAGGGCGAGCGTCCCCGCGAGCCGTCTCGTCAAGTTGGAGGGCGAGCACTCCAGCAATTCTAAATTTGGCAAGGAAGCGCCTCACGGCGCCACTACGAACGCAAGAAAGCTTAGGGAAGTCCGTTTGTAGTGTGCCCGTAAGGGCATTCTTTCAGGCGGCCTAAGCCAAATTTAGTGCCTTACGGCTTCGTAACAGTGATAAAAAGAACGTTGTTGCCCCCTCCCTCGCCCTCTGGGAGAGGGTCGGGGTGAGGGTTGCGGGCTCCGCCCGCGTTAGAATTGCTGGCGAGCACTCCGTGCCGGCGCTGCGGGTTTACAGCAGCAGGATCAGCGTGCCGGCCGCGCTGAGGCGGAGGTGGCCGGTGACGGGGTCGTAGGTGAGGGTATACCCCTTCAGCTCGACGCCGTTCACGTAGGTCTTCCACGATTTAAGCGCGCCCGCGTTCTCCACGCTGGCGATGGCGAGCGGGATCGTCCAGGATGACGGCTTGCCGGTCGCGTTCACAAGGTAGAGTGCGCCGTTGGGCTTCGGCGTGAGCTTGGAGAGCGTGCCGGCGCTCAGCAGGTCGATGCGCAGGGCGCCGAGCACCTCCGAGCTGTCGGTCACGGAGAGGGTCGCCCCGGCGCGGACCTCGACCACCGCGGTGTCGGGGATCGCGTCGGAACTGCCGCCGAACACCGCGGGCATCGCCGGCGTGTAGGCCGTGCCGCTGTTGTACCAGACGAAGGTATCGGTGGGCGACGCGACGTCCGCGCGGGCATCGAGTTCAAGCCAGGTCGCGCCGTCCGCGCTGCCCTCCAGGGTCCAGGTGACCGGGTTGCGCTCGAGCGCGTCGTTGGCGGTGCAGATGTTGTAGCCGGTGATCTCGGGCGTGTTGTCCGCCAGACGCATCACGACGACGTAGTGGGTTGCCGGGTTGTCGACGGACGGCGTGTTGTTGTTGACGCACCACTTGGTGCCGGTGTTGTTGTCAAAAAGCTTGTCGGTGCTTTCCCCCGGAGAACCGGTCGGGTAGGCGACAGGCGTGGCGAACTGCCCGGGCAGGAGGGTGCTGACACTGCCGCCGGCCGTGAGGTTCAGGTTCTGGCGAGCGCCGCCGGCGCTGGTGAGCGAGAGTTCGGAGAGCTGGGTCACATTGACGTTGTCCCGGTTTTTCTTGATCGTGAAGCGGAACCAGCGCATGGGCGTGCTGCCATAGACCGCAAGGGTGCCGTTCTGGATCGTGAGATTACCGGTAAAGGTGTTGGAGCCGTAGAGGCCCTGGGTGCCGCCGCCGGTTTTGACGAGCGAGCCGTTGCCGCTGACCGTTCCGCCGAAGAGGTTCGTTAGCCCGGCCGGGCTGGAGAACGTCAGGTCGGCGTTGCTGAGTATGACGGAGCCGATGCCGGTCAGCCCGCCGAGGGTCTCCGGGACGTTGTCGAGCAGGAGCGTGGCGCCGGCCTTGACGTTCACAACCGCCTGATCGCCGATGGCGTTCGGCGTGCTGTTCTGCGAGGAGACGGCAAAGCCATCCGCGGAGACCCACACGTTGCGCGTGTCGGTCGCGGCGAAGCCGGACCGCACGTCGAGGTCGATCCAGTCCGTGCCGTTGTCGCTGCCCTGCAGACGCCAGGCGGCGGGGTCGCGGTCGGGCGAGTCGTTGCCTGTGGCCCAGTTGTAGCGGGTGATCTTCTGGGCGACGGGGAAGTCGATGCGGAGCCAGACGCGCTCGTGGTCTGCGGCCGAGCGGGACGCGGCGATGCGGAAGTCGAGCCACTTGTTGCCGGTGTAGTTGCCGTCCACCGCGTTTTCCGGCATTTCGTTGGGGGGGTAGGCGTTGACGGCGATGTTGCCGCCGGCGCCGCCGGTGGTGTCGTACAGGATGCCGGAGCGGGTGGGGACCACATTGACGTCGCCGTTGTAGAGGGCGAGTTCGGAGAACTGCATCGCGACCGCGGCGGCGGGGGTCTTGACGCCCTCGATCTTGAAGCGGTAGAAGGGGTAGCCTTCCGAGCGGGTGAGGCGCAGCGTGCCGGCGGAGACGCTCGCGTTGGTTGCGACGACGTTGGCGGTCGCGAGCGAGAGCGTGCCGGTGCCCTGTTTGTCGAGCAGGACAACGCCGCGGAACCAGTTGTGCTGCCAGGTGTCGCTGGAGCCGTCGGCCATGACGCCCAGCGAGGCCGCACCGTTGGTGCTGATGACCGAGCCCAGCCCGGTCAGGCGGTTGACGGTCTCGGTCTTGCCGTTCAGGTCCAGGACGGCGTTGGCGGCGATATCGACGTTGCCTTTGCCCGCCCCGTCGGGAAGCTGGTTGTTGTTGTTGAGGCGCAGTGTGCCGGCGGAGATCACGGTGTCGCCCGCGTAGGAGACTTCCGAGGCCGAGAAGGAGAGCCGTCCGGTGCCGAGCTTCTTGAAGCCGCCCGCGCCGGTGAGCAGGAAGTGGCCCACTCCGTTATGGAGATTCACCTCGTTCCCGCCCACGTCGACGGTGGCGTACTGGCCGGGGGAGGCGGTCACGCGCAGCGTCGCGTAAGACGTCCCCAGCGTGAACAGCGTGCTGCCCCACCACTGGGCGCGCATCAGGCCGCCGTCAAACAGGATCGTGCTGATCGGGTCGTCGTTCTTGTTGACGTTGCCGACTTCGGCTTGCGCGCCGGACCGGAGGGTCAGGGTGCCGGCCTCGATGTTCGCGCACGAGCCGTCGACGGGCCACCAGGGGGTGAAGTTGAACACGTTGCACCGCAGGAGGGCGTTGCTGACCGTGACCGAGCCGTTGGGCCGGAGGGCACGCGCAACGGTGTCGCCCGGGTTGCCGGCCAGGCGCAGGTCGCCGTTGACGATGAACTGGCCGCCCGCGACGTTCAGGGTGCCGGTGCCGCTGTCGATGCCGACATACGACATGGCGTTCAGCGTGACCGTGCCGGCCGACTGGGTGAAAGCTCCCGTGCAGCCCGCGCCGCCGCCGATGCGCGCGCTGTTGCAGGTGATGGTGGAGCCGTTTGCCGCGAAGGTGCCGTAGCCGCCCACGCCCACGTCGAACGAGTTGCCGACGTTGAACCGGCCGGTGGCCAGCGCGAGGGAGGCAGGCGTGGCGGAGCTGGCGTCCGCGAGCGTGAAGTTCTGGTCCTGGCGGTAGCCGCCGTCGGTGACCGCAAGCTTGCCGGCATCGGCCGAGGTGAGCGTCCGGCTATCCGTGAAATTGAAGGTGCCGGGGCCCTCGACCTGCACCGCCTGGGTCTCCAGCGTGGTGCTGGAGAGGTTGAGCGTGCCGCCCAAGCCGATCAGCCGGAAGGGATTTCCGACAACGCCTGCCGCGGCAGTGTGCGTCAGCGTGCCGCTCAAGGTGGCGGTGCCGGTGAGCGGCGAGCCGAGCCGGTCGTCGTAGAAGGTGCCGTTGATCGCGGTAAGGTTCAGCGTGGCGGTATCTGCGCCCACGGCATAGAGCATGCGGTCCGCGGGCTCGTTCAGCACGGTGACCTTGCCCGCGTCGGCGGAGCTGTGCATCACGAAGAGCGCTCCGGGGTGTACGGTGACCGTCTGGCCGGCGGCGAGGGGACGGCCGAGGTCGAGCGTGCCGGCCACGACTTCGATGGCGCCGGTGAAGGTGTTCTCAGGGGCGGCGAGGCGCAGGATCAGCGACCCCGCGCCGGTCTTGACGAAGCCGCCGTTGCCGCGCAAGGTCAGCACGGTCGCGGAAGGGGGCGGAAGGGGATTGATGGTGATGTTCTTGCCGTTGGTGTCGAAGATCGCGTTCGCGCCGTCGGCGATCACCATCGCCAGCACGCCCAGGCCGACGATGTAATCGCCGGAGTCTTGCCGGGCCCGCAGGGTGCCGCCGTTGAACAGCAACGTCGAGTTGGCGCAGTCGTTCTTCGCGAGCTGCCCCGCCTCGACCACGCCGCCGGGGTTCAGCGTGAGTTTGGCGCACTCGGCATACGGCGGCGTCAGGTTGGTCTGGAAGAACCCGGTGAAATCAACCGTGTCCGCGATCAGCGTGCCGGAAACGGCGGCCTCGCCGTGGGAGGGCTTGTCGCGCTGGCCCTCCTCGTTGCCGGCCAGGCGGAAGCGCCCGCTGTTCGAGCGCCAGACCGAGCCGCTCGCGATGCTCATCGCGCCGGTGCCGCCGAGGTATCCGACGACGAAATAGCCGCTTCCCTGATTGGTGATGGTCCCGCCGGACATCGTGAGCACGCCGGACGCGCCGAGGCCGCTTCCCACGGCCGTCACATCCGCGCCGGTCAAGGTCACGCTGCCGCCCGGCGCGAAGGTGAGGGTGCCGTTGTCGGTGAAGCGGAGAATGTTGGGCTGGGCGGTCGACACGGTGACGGTCTGTCCGCTGCCGATGACCGGAGAGTCGCCGGGCAGCCAGCCTTGCGCGCAGGCGCAGGACACGGCCAGACTCAGGGCGAACGTGAAGACGAGCCCGCCGCCCGCGGAGCGGGAACAAACGGTACGGGTAACGCTGGTAGGGACGGTTCCCCGAACCGTCCGCCGGTCATTGCCTTGCGGACGCCTCGGGGAGGCGTCCCTACCGTTGAAGTTATCGACGAGGGGTT
>JANYBJ010000257.1 GCA_025360845.1 bacterium | reverse complement strand
TTTGACCATGAGAAGTTGACCGTCTATCAGGAGTCGATTCGTTTTGTGGCGTGGGCGGGTGAACTCTTGGGAACACTTCCGAAGAGCCTGGCGGCCTACGACCAGTTGGATAGGGCGTCGACGTCTATTCCCCTGAACATTGCGGAGGGCAACGGTAAATACACCGCCCCGGATCGATGCCGTTTCTTTGACATAGCCCGCGGCTCGGCATTGGAATGTGCAGCGTGTCTGGAGGTGCCTGTGGCTAGAAAGCGGCTTGCCCGGGCGGAGCAGGGGAAAGAGATGCTGGTGCGTATTGTCTCGATGCTGGCGGGCTTGATACGCAGCACGTCCGCTGAGCGTATTCATGAGGAACCGTCCGAATATGAGGCCGGCAACCGGCGGTTAGCGGATTAGGATTACGATTAGGATTAGGATTAGGATTACGATAAAAAAGGGTATCCACCAACAGAACTGCCATGCGCCCCTCTCAAAATCCCATGGCAAATCCTCATTGCGCAGGCAGGACAGTTTCGATATGATTCTGCCCCGTTTTCTTTAGCAAACAAAGGGTTAACGCATGAAACAGTACAAAGTCGGTCTGGTCGGTATTGGCGCGGTGGGCACGGAGATGGTCAAGGTGCTCCGTCAACGGAAGTTCCCCGCCAGTGAGATCCGCATCCTTGCCACGCGTGAGCGCGACGAGGAGGTGGCGGGCGAGACGTTTCATGTGCTGGAGGCCAAACCCGAGGCCTTTGACGGGCTCGACATCGTGCTCTTCGCGGGCACCGAGGGCTCCAAGGGCGCATCCAAGCTGTTCGGCTGGGAAGCGGTCAAGCGCGGCGCCGTGGTCATCGACAACGGCGACGACTACCGCATGGACGACCGCGTCCCGCTGGTGATCCCCGAGATCAACCCCGAGGCGCTCGACAAGCACCAGGGGTTCATCGCGAACCCCAACTGCAGCACGATCATCGCCCTGATGGGCATCGCGCCGCTGCACAAGCGCGTGCCGCTGAAGCACCTGACGGCCGTGACCTTCCAGTCCGTGAGCGGCACCGGACGCGCGGCGATCGAAGAGCTGGAGCAGCAGGTGCGCGCTTACGTGGCGGGAACGGAGATAAGCGTCAAGGCCTACCCCCACCAGATCGCCTTCAACGTGCTGCCGCAGATCGGCAGCGCCAAGAAGGAGATGCCGGGCTTCACGACCGAAGAGGCGAAGATGACCTTCGAGTCGCGCAAGATCCTCGGCTGCCCCGATCTGAAGGTCGCCTCCACCTGCGTGCGCGTGCCGGTCTTCTACGCCCACTCGGTGGCGATTCACGCGGAGTTCAGCGCGCCGATGACGCCCGAGACCGCACGCGAAATCCTTTCGAAAACCGAAGGCGTGAAGGTCATCGACGACCTCGCCGCCAGCCAGTACCCGATGCCGCTTTTCACCGGCGGCGGGGACGACGTCGGCGTCGGACGCATCCGCGTGGACCCGAGCGTCGAGAACGGCCTGGCCCTCTTCTGCTGCGGCGACAACATCCGCAAGGGCGCGGCGCAGAACGCGGTGCAGATCGCGGAAGTGATGGTCCGGCGCGGCCTGATCTAAGCGCGGGTTCCAAGTATCGCGACAGGCGGCCCTATCCGGAAGCGGATAGGGCCGCCCGTGTTTGATGAACATTACAAAACTGTAATTATCGCTTGAGCCCCGTTGCCGGTTCTGCTGCATTTTTTGTATGAATGCTTTTAGGGAGTTAGGTCCTTTTTCATATCCTGTCGTCGGAAAGGGGAGTCGGCGCAGTTGCTACCGGATGCCTGAGGGGACGCTGTGCGTCAAGTTCTACCACGACCTGGACCGACTGCCGGCGCGGACAAAGCCGAGCGTGCTCTGGGAGATTTTTTCGTCGCGGTTCTTCCTCGCGGGCAACGTGAACGCTCAAGCGTGGCGATATCACTGCAAGCTGCGCAAACGGCTCACGCCCGAGCTGCTGTCGGTTTTCCCGGAACACGTCGAACTGGCCTATTCAGGAACCCGAGGCTGGGGCATCGTCGAGAGTCTCATCGCCAATCCGGACGGCACACCTGCCAAGCGGCTTCACAAAGAGCTTTTCCTTGTCGCCGATCCTGTCTTGCAGCTCCGCATCTACCGCGCCACGGAGGCGTTGTTGAGCCAGCTCGTGCAACAAAAGGTGAAATTCTACGACCTGTCCAATCTGCTTCTACAGTGGACCGGAGAGCAGACGTTCCGTTTGCGGATCGCGGATTTCGAACCTTGCGGACGTGGGCTGTGGGCCTGGCAGACGAGTTGCTGTCTGCTGTCGCAGTGTAAAGTGCGGCGGCGTTCCAACCGCTACCTTGCGCGTTTGCGCCAAAGCGTTTTTACAGACGACCGATCAGAGGCCGTAACCGGATTCGGCGTCACCGCGAAGGGCGGGCGGGGATCCGGCCGGGCTTTCATCCTGAGCTTCGCGCGAAGGGCCGGGCTCGGCTGACATAAGGGTAAAAGCCGCTATCGGAATAACAATAGCCACAGCGACGCAGGGTCCTGTGGCTATTGTACGGGAATCCGCTCGCTCAGGCAGAAGGCTTACGCGCGGCCTTTCGCCTTGAGGAACTCGAAGCAGCCGCGGATCTTCTCCAGCGTGTTGGGATCCGCTTCGCTCTCGACGATGTACCACTCGGTCACGTCGGCCTCGGCGGTCGCGAACACGTCGTCCCACTTCACGCCCGGCTTGCCGGCTTCGGGCTGGCCCAGAATGCCGGGGCCCGGATAGGTCTCCTTGGCGTGAATGGTCCGCGAGCGTTTCGGGAATTTCTTCATCCAGGCGACCGGATCCTCGCCGGCCGAGACCACGTGCCCGACGTCCATCTGCGAGCAGACGTCCGGCGAGGCGTTGCTGAAGAAGATCTCCCACTTGCACTTGCCGTTGAACTTGTCTTTGAACTCGTGCTGGTGGTTGTGGTAGCCGACGTACATGCCCGCCGCCTTGGCCGTGATTGCCGCGGCGGAGAACTCCTTCGCGCGGTCGAGCCAGTCTTGCTCCGTGTCGGCCTTCATTCCCGGCACCATCAGGTACTTGTTGCCGATCTCCTGGTTGAACGCGATCGTCCCGGCGATGTTGGCCGGCAGGATGCTGTCCAGCCCGGTGTGGGTGCCGCACGCGACCAGGCCGTTATCGCCCAGCATCTGCTTCAGCTCTTTGGCGTTCTTGCCATGGTAGCCCGCGAACTCGACGCCGGCATAGCCCATTTCCTTGATGGCCTTGAGGGTGCCGACCAGATCCTTCCCGCACAGGTCGCGCACGGAATAGAGCTGCACGCCCACCTTGATCTTGCGGGTTGCGGCCGCGGCGAACAGCGGAGCCGCTGCCGCCAACGTCAGTCCGGCCGCGCCGGCTTTGATAAAACTGCGACGAGAAAAATGCATCATACGAATAACCCTTCAGTGATATCCCGTGTTCCACCCCGGAACATAGGATGTGATCGATTATGTCAAAAAAGAGCCGTTCCCCGCAACCTTTCAAGTCGAGTCGCACTCATTTCCGGGCCAGCGAAAAGCCGATGGACGCAAGGGTGCCGGCGAAGAGCATGCCGACGAGCGACAGCCACATCGGGATGTCCCATGTGCCGATCTGGACCGGCCAATGAAACACGACCCTGGCCGCATGCAGAAGCGCCACGACCGTCAACAGCGTGGCCGTGATCAGAATGTAGGTTTTCGGTTTCATTGAATCAGCGGCTCCTTATTAGCTTAACTCCGCGGACGGCTCGGGGAGCCGTCCCTACC
>JANYBJ010000256.1 GCA_025360845.1 bacterium | reverse complement strand
GGTAGGGACGGTTCCCCGAACCGTCCGCGGACGCCTCGGGGAGGCGTCCCTACCGTTGACGTTATGGACGAGATTAGGATTACGATCATGCATTGTCGCGCCCCTTTTAATCGTAATCGTAATCCGCTTCACTTAACCGTTGTGAACTTTTCCTTCGGTGACGAGCAGACCGGGCACTTCAGCAGCGCCGGATCTACAAACTGGGTGTAGCCGCAGACCTGGCAAACCAGAAACTCCTTGCAACGCCGCTTTCCACGCATCCAGTTCGGCCAGCGCCTGCTTATAAAGCTTGGCATGTTCAACTTCCGCCGCCAAGGCGCCTTTGAAGGACATCACCGCGTCTTTGTTCTTCTCGGTTTCAGCCAGCTTGATGAACGCGGGATACATCGTCTCCTTCTCGTAGGTTTCTCCGGCCAGCGCCGCTTCGAGGTTCTCCTTGGTGGACTTCACTTCAGGCTTCCCGACGGTTGCCTTGGGTTCGGCGCCCAGTTTCTTGATGACCGCCGCATGTCTCCTGGCGTGGATGGTTTCCGATGCGGCTGCCGCGCGGAACAGCGAAGCCACCGACTTGTAGCCCTCCGCGTCGGCCTTGACCGCGAAAGACTCATACTTGGCCTTCGCGTTCGACTCGCCGTTGAACGCCGCCTGCAGATTGTCCAAGGTCGTCTTGCCGGCCGCTTCAGCCGCGCTGGCCATGCCGACCAAGCCCATGCACACCAACGTGATTACGCCTGCCACACCTTGCATCTTCATACTGACACGTCTCCTTATTTCGCGGCCGCACCTGCGGCCACACTACACCGGCATTAATGAAACGAGATAGTCCCATGACCATCATGGGGCAATCACAATGCCGTAATAGATATATTCCCACAGCCCGATGAAGGAAACAAGCCGTATTTTTTTGAAGGCGAGGGGAAACTGGGGAAGGATTACGAGTACGATAAAGATTATGATTATGAACAAGATTACGAATTGTCCCTCTCCCTCGTAATCCTAATCTTAATCTTAATCTTGATCCGCTTGAATCACGGACAAGACAGCCGCCCGCGGAACTGGAAAACACGATGAGGGAACGCGAACGCCGAACACTGAACGTCGAACGCTGAAGTGACCGACACCCTATTCGCACCGAACCTATTTCGCGGGGGGCGCAACCGCTGCAGGAGCCACGATCGGTGGCCCGCCGCCGCCGCGGCCGCCGCCGTGCATATTGGGCACCGTGGTGTTTTGGATGATGACGTTTATGTGCTCGGTGAAGGCGGCTGTCTGCGAGCCTTGGTACCCGGCCGCTTGCGCCGTCGCTTCAAGCAGGTACTGGCGCTCCTGGCCGTACAGCTCGTTCAGAGAGCCCATGGCCTCACCGATCTGCTGGCGCATCTCGGGCGTGCGCTCGGCGCCGGGCTGGCTCATCTGCGCCATCAGCTCGTTGACGCGCGCCACGGTCTCCACCAGCTTCGCATGGTTCTCTTTTTGCGCGTCGTTCATGTTCTTGGTGTCCACAGCCGCAAGAAAATCGGCGCGATCCTGAGCCCGCTGCTCCATGCTCTGGCGGAACTCCTCGCGGCGCTTCTGCATCTCGGCGTACTGCTCGGGGTTCTCGGTCTTCATCTGCTCCATACGGTCCGCGAACGATTGCCGGCGCTGGCGGTCGGCCGGCGCCTCCTGCGGTTTCGGCGGCTCCTGCACGGCCTCTGCTTCGCGCTCGGCCAGCGCCCGCTCCAGTTCGGCCACGCGCCGCTTCAGCGCCTCGGCCGCCCGCGCCGCCGCCTCGTCCTTCACCACAATCGTCCGGGGCGTGTTCGGCTCCGTTGGCTTATACGCCGTCGCTTCCACGGGATCAGGCTCCTCCGGCACCGTGGTCAACACCTGCCGCACATGCTCGATTCCCGCACCGGCCAAGACGCACACCAGCACCCCGGCCACCATCAAACCCGATTTTTTAGCGTTCATACCCTATTCCTTTGGCCACATGTAACCACACCACAGGGTTTATTAAACGCACATATACGCAAGTTATTGCCCCGTATTTCGCATCATTTATCGAACCGGCAGGGTAGGGTGTGAAAAGATTAAGATTAGGATTACGATTATGAAACGTCAGGCCCCCTCGTAATCGTAATCTTGATCGTAATCTTAATCCTCTTGAAGGTTCTGAACAGGATGAACACGGTTTTCAGGATTTACATCAGATGGTCCTGCAAGCGCAATCGGTTTAACTGCAACCTCTTTGACCACGAATCATGCTGATCAGGCGAATTTAAGACGGCGTTTTATTGGCTACTTGCTATTCGTGGTTATGTGAGAGCCCGGCGGATGGGACAAAACGGGACAGAATGGAACACTTTTCGGAAAGAACGCAAGGCGACATGTCGAAGAGCAGAGGTCAGAGATCAGAGGTCAGAGATCAGAGATCAGAGATCAGAGGTCAGAGGTCAAAGGTCAAAGGACGGAGGACGGGGGGGGGGCTGTCAATAACGACTGGGACAAAGTCCGGCTCTCCATAAAACACCCGAATTATAAGCCTTTTAAGCACTTTTGGGGCGACCGCCGTTTCGTCCGAAAAGCATATCGCGTTATGTTATTAGGAATTAGTCTTATTCCATATTAGGAATGATGCCTATTTAAAATTCATCCATTTTTCCAACACATCTTCACTTGACGTTAAGCCCGTTTGTTGGTTAAATATTCCCACTGACAAAAATAGGGTTTGTCATCAAGGTGTGAATTGAATTGTTTCAAACGAAAGGGAACGGTCATGAATTCCAAGAGTTTGTTGATAGCGATGTTGGTCGGGTCGGGGGCGATGTTCGCGCAGGCTTATACATCTGTGTTCGCGGGTGATGCTACCTTTAATGTTAAAGGGCAGAGTTCAATAAGTTATAGTCCCGTAGCTGTTAGTCAATTTGATGTTGCTGGTGCTACCTTAAACAGTGTTACTATAACTTGGCGTGATGCTTCAATATCGCAAACCGATTCACTATATAACCCTGCAGGGCACGACGGTGCTAACAAATGGGTTATAACGACAGCTGAAGCTTCACTATCATTTAATGATGGGAAGACTACACAGTCTCCGGTAACCCTTTTTGCTACAGCGAGTTCGCCACTCATTTCTGTGGCTGTTGGGAAGACTGTATCCGCTACGTTAACTCAGGGCTCTGCCAGTTCTTTCAGCACAACGTACCTTGCGGCAGATGGATTGAGTGCCTATACAGGTCCAGGAACGTTCAATTTGGGGTTTTTGTATAAAGCTTCAGGATCAACTGTAGGTTTGGATACCGAAGTTGGTGATTCATATGTTATGACTGATTTCACAGGAACTTCTCATTGGACTGTCACTTACGACTATGTGCCTGAACCCGCCTCGGCGAGCCTTCTGATGCTGGGCGCTATGGCCATCGGGTTGCGCCGCCGGTTTAAGAAGACGGTCTAACCGGTTCACTTTTCACCTTTGATGACAAGGCCGCTGACAATTCTGTCAACGGCCTTTTTTTTAACCTGCAGGGCACTTGCGGAATCCGTCGTGGCATAGGCGAGACTCCAATGAAACACGGGGGAAATCAAGATTACGATTAGGATTAAGATTATGAATGGCCCCGAGCCCGCTTATTCTTAATCGTAATCTTAATCCTAATCCTCTTGAAGCAAGAGGCCCATACCACACGACGCGCGAGAGAACCGACTCGAAGGGGGTCGCTGAATGAACATCCACACATCGACGTTCGAGCTGTCTAGAAAACTCAACCGCTTCCTGCCACTTCCCGGGCTTGTCGCGCTGGCGACTTATCTGGCGACGCTGGCGCACAGCGCGTATCCCGGCTACCCGGCAGCCCTCACAGCGGCAGCCGCCGGTCTGACGACGCCGTCCGGCGCGGACCATGCGGTTTACGCGTGGTTTCTGCGGACCCTTGCCGCCATTCCTGTCCTCTCCCTGCCGGTCAGGCTGAACATCTTCTCCGCGTTCTGCGGCGCACTCTGCGTGACCCTGCTCTACCATCTGGTCGCACGGCTGATCCTCTTCTTCGCCTGCGAAACCCGCTCCGCCTACTACTACGGCGGACTTGAAGGGACCGATGCCGAACCCAGCCTGCCGAAGGACGTCACCCGCGTCAACCTCCGCATGTTCCGGGTCGCGGTCGCCGGCGGTCTGATCGCCTCCTTCCTCCTGCTGTTCACCGTCCCGCTCTGGACAGGCTCGACCCGGGCGCACCCCGCCGCCTTCGACCTCCTGCTCGCGCTGGCGTCGCTCGATCTGCTGCTCACCTTCGTCACCGCCGAGTGGCTGCCCTACCGACCGCACCTTCTCGCCCTCGCCTTCTTCCTGTTGATCCTGGGCCTCTTTGAAACCGCAGCCTTTCTCCCGCTCCTGCCCTGTTTCCTCGTGTTCATGTTCGCCAACGACAGCTTCGCCAAGAAGAAAGTACACAACGTCCTGGGCCTTCTGCTGGCAGGGATCGCCGGAGTCGTCTGCGCGTGGTTCATGTTTTTCCAGAACAGTCCCGCTCTGCCTTCGAACGGTCTCATGGCCCATGCGGTCTCCTTCCTTTCCAATTTCGTGGGGCACCATTACCGCGAGGCTCTTTTCTTCTTTCCGCACACGGGCTGGGTCCTCATCGTCTTACAGACCGCCATGCCGGCGGCACTCCTCCTGTTCGGCTGTTCGCTCATTTTTCAAGGGGGCTTCGGCAGGGCGCAAATCCTGCTTGCCTTGACCGTCACGGCGATACCGAGTTTGCTGAACCTTCCGTTTTCTCCCTGGTTCTTTTACCAGCGCGCCGAGCATCTGCCGGTTTTCAGCTATGCGGTCATCGCCGCCGCGGCTGGCGTCGTCATCGCCGCCTGTTATAAAATGATCCTGTTTCCGGTTCAGACGCCGGAGGAGGAGGACGAGGCCTTTTACCGGCTCAAACGGCGTGCGCAACTCGAGAAGATCTCCTCCTGGTGCCTTTTGGTCATCTTGCTCGTGACCGGGGTACTGACCCCGTGGCGCAGTTTCCGCGATGCCGACACGCGCTCAAGCTCCTTCGCCGACGTGATCGCGCAAGACATGGTCATGGACATGGGGCAGCGTACGTGGCTGATCTCGAACGGGGGCTTGGACAACCACCTGCTGCTCCAGGCGCACCTGCTCAAGCACCCGCTGACGCTGGTCACGTTGCGGCAGCGGCTCCTGCCGGACGAATTCCGCAAGCTGGACAACCTGATCGCCACAGACCCGGTTTTCGAGGGACAGAACCGCATCCGCCTCCAGAACGCCCTGTCGATCGGACCGGTCCGTTTCATCATGGAGTGGTTCAAAACCGATCCTCAAGCCGCAGCCCGCGCCATGGTTTTCGCGACGCCGGAGATCTGGACCGCCTGCGGGTACCACGCCGTTCCCGAGGGCCTGGCGTTCGGCGGCATCCCCCATGACACCGTTCCCGACTTCGCGCAGATCACCGAGCAGAACCGGCGCTTCGCCGACCGGGTCGCCCAGCTTCTCGCCCCGAAGGAAGGGGAGCCCGGCCAAGCGATGGCGCTGCGCCGGTTCCTGCGCCTGAAGGCCAGCTACACCGCCAATGAATTGGGGGTCTTTTTAGAGGAACTGGAGCAGGACGAAGCCGCCTATCAGTCGTACCTGCGGGCAGGACAGATCGATCCCCTGAACATCAGCTCCGACATCAACGCGTATGCGCTGGCCAGCAGCAAGAAATTGCATCCCGAAGAGGTGGACCGGCTGCTCAAGAGAGTCAAGTCGCACGCCTCCAATCTCTCCCTCAAGAACTTGACGTTGGCTGGCATCCTGCAAACCTACGGGACGATCCGTCAGCCGGATTTCTACCGGCAGCAGAGTTCCTTATGGTCCAACATGGGCTCCTCCGCAGTCGCGGCCGATAAAATCAACAAGGCCACGGCCTTGTCCGCAGAGGCCGGCTCGCAGGCGCTCATCGACAACGCCTCGTTTTATCTTCAGGCAGGCGCGTTCGCGAAAGCGGAAGAGTGCTGTCAGGCCGTGCTGGAAAAAGATGCCGCGAACGTCGCAGCCCTGACGATCATGGCCACGCTGGCGCTCAACGACCGGAAACTGGAGGCGGCGCAGACGTGGCTCGACAAAGCCGCCCGCGCGGGTGCCGACGAGGCCACGCTCCTTCACCCGACCATCCAGCTCGCCCTGTTCAAGAACAACGAGTCCCAGGCCCAGCAACTGCTGCTGAAAGCCACCCAAGACAGCCCGGACGACGTGCGCTACTGGATTTTGCTGGCCGATGTCATGCTCAAGCAGAACGCCGTACAGGACGTCGAATTCAAAGTGCTGCCCGCCATTCAGAAAGCGCTGAAAAACCCGGAGCACTTTCTGGTCCGCACGGTGCGCGGGTTTATCCTGAAAAAGAAAGGGCCGAAAGCCTATAAAGAAGCCCGGCGCGAACTGCTCCGCGCCTTGTCGCTGAACGCCAACCTGCCGGACGTGTTGAACACCGTGTTCGAACTGGATCTGGCGATCGGCAATCCGGATTTCATGGAGGCGGACGCCAAGAACCAACTCCTCGTTAACCCCGATCACGCGCTCGCCAATTACCTCCTGGGCACCATCAACTTGACGCGTGGCGCGCTTCCGGAATCCGAAGATTTCCTGAGGCGGAGCATCGGCACCCGACCGTCCTCGCCGGCCTGCAACGACCTTGCCGAAAACCTCCGCCGGCAGAAACGGCTGGCCGAGGCCGAGACCTTCGCCCGGCAAGCCCTCGCGATCGAGCCGGACTTCCCGCCCGCGCTCGACACGCTCGCCTGCATCCTGCTCGACGCCCAGCGCGTGGAGGAAGCCGCGCCGCTCGCGGCACTGGCCAACCAAAAGTGCCCCAAAGTGACGGCACTTCAGCTCACGCTGCTGCGCGTGCGCGTCAAGCAGAACAATATCGAAGAGGTCAAGCGTCTGCTCGACACCCTTGTCACGGCGGGAGTTCCCATTTCCGACGAGCTGCAGCAAGAGATCCGGGCCATGAAGTAACCCCGGGGACTTCCCGAAACACCCCTTCGTTGGAATGCGCCATCTCGCACGGAGGCGCAGAGGACGCAGAGCAGGCGTCGGCGGGGTTTTACGCGGTCTTCTTCACCGGCACGTCGAACACCGCCTTGTAGCCGATGTACCCGTTCCACAGCAGAGCGACGGCCATCCAAGCCCGATGGGGCGAGGTCCCGCGCATCCGGATCAGGCCGTCGCCGGCCTCGACGCGCCGCAGTTCGCCCCCGACGTAAACACCCGCCAGCACCACGGCCAACCCCGCCCCGCCAAACGCCAGCGTGAACAACTGAAAGAAAATGATCATCTCGGGATGCGGCTTGCGGACCAGAATGGCGTCGGCGGAGTTCTGCGGATTCACCCAGCACACCGTCGGCTGATTCCGATTCATGCAGTCGTTGAGCCGCGCGTAGGTTCTGTGGTGGAAACTCCCGATGTTGTCCGAACCGGAATGGAGGGACACGCGGTCGCCGGTGTACTGCGCCCCGTGCGCCTCGTACTGGTACGTCGCCTTCACCCGACAGGTCGTGCCGCCGTCCGAATCGCTCGAGCTGTCGAGATCACAGGTCAATACCGTTGCCGGCGTCTCGTTCCACGCCAGCATGGCCTGCGCCCGCACCACCGTGCGCAGCGACAGAAAGCCTCAGACAACCCCAACACTTAGGAAGACCGCTCCGAACAGGGTCAGGAAATGCGCGCTTTTTTTCGGCGACAGCCCCGGCCCCGTAATCTTCAGCCCGACGTTCCTAGACACGAAAGTCCCCCAGTACAAAGGCCGGCTTCGCGCTGGCCGACAGCAGTTTGGCGATGTCCTCGGCCTCGTTCCACATCTTCAGGCCGGCTCCGACCGTCACGGGGCGGCCTTGCTCGGCGGCCATCACAACCCGGTAATACGTCGTGTTCCCCGACTGCCCCGAACGCTCGCTGCGGATATCCATGACCGCGCCAAAGGGAATACGCCGCTCGCGCCGCTCGAACCGCGCCGCTCGCCACCAGACCACGAACTCGCTCCGGGCCCTGTCCACGGCGACCCCGCGCGACACAAAAAGGGTGTTCAACAGCGCCGCTGGTCATGGCCATGGTCTTCACGCTGGTCGACGTGATTCTGGTGGCGGCGC
>JANYBJ010000237.1 GCA_025360845.1 bacterium | reverse complement strand
CGGCCTTTGGGTGCGGCGCAACATCCTCGAAGTCCTCGGGTTCTATGGGACAGCAAGCCCCCCCGCGCGGCCTGTAATCATCGGCGGGAAGCCGTATTTTCAGGGCTTTTTCGAATTCTCGAATCGGCCTGTGGGACAGCCGCCCCTGAAAAGAGCCTGATTTAGCGCACATCAGGCAATCGCGCAAACAAACGCGACTTTGAAACAGAACGATTACCTCGCAAAAACCCCAGCAAAAACACCGGGGAAAGGGGAAGATATGCCACAAATCAAATCCTATGGGATGCTAGTGAGGAAGTCTAAAT
Organism: bacterium; assembly: GCA_025360845.1. Taxonomy (GTDB): domain Bacteria; phylum Verrucomicrobiota; class Kiritimatiellia; order RFP12; family UBA1067; genus JAHFSX01. The sequence continues at coordinate 14,036 of JANYBJ010000237.1, read as the reverse complement.
GGAAAAGCGGAATCCGGAAGGTGTCCTGTTGACGATCCTGCTCCTGTCGGCTGTGACGGCGGTTGGCGGAGAGATCTACTTGCCGCCCGATCCCGTTGAAGCCAAAACGCCGGAACCCCGAACGCTGACGGCGGAAGAAGAGTCGAGGGCGTCGCCTCACGATTCAGCTTATAGAGCTCACCGGAAGCCACGGTCGGCACGCCGACGCCGAGGAAGGTCACGGTTTCGCGCAGGCTCGACAATGTGCGGTCTAAGCGCTAGAATCACAAGATTTTGAAACTGGGGATGTGTGCCGACGTTTATAACAACACAGGGCTCTTGTACAGTCGAGGATGGACCAGAACTAGGGAGATATCATGCGCTACAGGGAAGTGATGCTGGTGTTTGCGGTCGCGGGGCTGATGGTCAAGGCGGAGACCGCCGATGAGATTTTGCGGCGCGACTGGTTGCGGCAGGCTGAGCGGCGTTTTTCCGAAGAGCCGAACTTGCGAACGAAGAGGACGGCGACCACCCCCGAGGCGGATGCGGCGGGTGCGGTGGACGGTGTCGTCGACGAGCCCTGGGGGTTTCACACCGGTCTGGAGGATAACCCCTGGTGGCAGGTCGATCTGCTGGTGCCGGTTCCGCTAGACCGCGTGATTGTCCACAACCGGTCGGCCAGCGTGCAGGAACGTACGGCGACGCTAAGCCTGTGTGTGTCGGCGGACGGTCAAACATGGAAGAGCCTCTATCGGCATGACGGCTCCGCGTTCGGTTACGGGAACTCGGCGTTGACCGTGCCTTGCGGCGGTTGTGTGGCGCGGTATGTCCGTGTGCAACTGGCGGCGAAGCAATACCTTCATCTCAACGAGGTGCAGGTCTACGCCGTGGGTTCGCAGGAGAATCTCGCGTTGCGTAAACCGGCCACGCAGTCGAGCCTTTCCGAGTGGTCGGCGGATCATTCGTCGACGCAGAAGGTGAAGTGTCTGGTTGACGTGGCACGGGAGGTTTTGGAGCGCGGCGAGAAGTTGGCTGCGGCGTTGGGTGCGTCGGGGCTGGAGGTCGCGGCGTTCGAGTCTGAAGCGGCCGCGCTGAAGCGGAAACTCGAGGACGCGCGAGAAGCGCCTGACGGCGCCATTACGAACGGGACATCCGTGGCGGCGCAGCAAGAACTTTACTTTTCGGTACGGCAGTGCGTGCGGAGGCTTGCTCTCCGTAATCCGTTGCTCAACTTCGACAAGTTATTGGTCACCAAGCAACTCGCTCCGGGTTACTGCCATATGTCCGACCAGTATTACGGCTGGTGGGCGCGCCCCGGCGGCGGCATCTATGTGCTGGAGGATGTCAAGTCCGGAAAGCCTAAGGAGACTTGCCTGACCGGCAGCTTTAAGGAGGGATGTTTTCAGCGCCCGATGTTGTCGTGGGATGCCAAGCGGATCGTTTTCGCCTACTGCCGTTATTACCCGGAGCTGGCGATGAAACCAGACAAGGTGAACAAGAGCGCGTTGCCCGAAGACTCCTTTTATCACCTCTACGAGATGAACGCCGACGGCACGGGGTTGCGGCAGGTCACCTATGGGAAATACAATGACTTTGACGCGCGCTACATGCCGGACGGGCGTCTTGTGTTTCTGTCGACGAGGCGCGGCTGGCAGACGCGCTACTCCGATGAGGACGTGCGCAAGACCGTGTCGAACCCCGAGTTGCCGGAGTGCTACGTGAGGTGCGGCGGCGACGCCGCGAGGCCTGTTCCGGTTTATACGCTGCACACGGTCCGGACGGACGGCTCTGACATGCGCACGATCTCGCCCTTCGAGATGTTCGAGTGGACGCCGGCGGTGGCGCATGACGGCTCGATCATTTACGCGCGCTGGGATTATATCGACAGAAACAACATGCCGTACATGGGACTTTGGCGGGTTAACCCTGACGGCACGCAGCCGAGGCATCTGTTCGGGAACTACACGCAACGGCCGCATACGATGTTCGAGGCCCGTCCGGTGCCCGGCTCCCGCAAGTTCGTTTTCACGGCAGGAGCGCACCATGCCACGGTAGGTGGCGCGCTGGTGCTGCTGGACGTCACACAAGGTGAAGACGGCGCGGATTCCATGAACCTGCTTACTCCCGAAGTTCCGTACCCCGAGTATGACACCACCGGCGACGCCGGCGTTTGGCTGCGCCACTATTACGCATCGCCTTGGCCGCTCTCGGAGACGTTTTATCTGACGGCCTGGAGCCACCGCGGGTTGTCGGCCTGGTTCCCGCAGACCGGAGAGGGTGCTGGCGCGGGGATGGGCGTCTATCTCTATGACGCCTTCGGTAACCTCGAACTGCTTTGCGCGGATGAGCGTTTTCAGGTGCAGCACCCGATTCCACTGGTTCCTCAGGAAAAGCCGCCGGTAATCGCCAGCCTGCTGGAGCCCGCCGCTCCGAAGAAAGGGTGTTTCCTGCTGACCAATGTCTACAACAGCCGCAGGCCGATGCCGAAGGGAGCTGTGGTGAAGCGGCTGCGTGTCGTCGCGGTGCCGCCTAAAACGCAGCCGAACATGAACACGCCGGTAATCGGCCTGACGAACGACGACCCCGGCAAGTGCGTGCTGGGTACGGTGCCGGTTGAGGCGGATGGCTCAGCCAATTTCGAGGTTCCTTCAAACGTGACGCTTTTCTTGCAGGCGCTTGACGAGGAAGGCGTGGTGGTGCAGACCATGCGCAGCGCGGTCTCGCTGCAGGCGGGCCAAACATGGTCCTGTGCGGGCTGCCACGAGACCAAGGTTCAGAACGCTGGCGTCGCGCCCATTCCGCAGCAGTCGCTGGCGTCGCGTCGCGCGGCTTCGCGGCTCACGCCCGAGGCGGAGGGGAGCTGGCCTTTCCGTTTTGACCGGCTGGTTCAGCCGGTGTTGGTGAAGACCTGCGTGCGCTGCCACACGGGGACGCAAGGCAAGCCGTTCGCTTTTTCTGATGACCCGCGCACCTCTTGGAAAATCATCGCCGATGCGGGAAAGACCCCGGTGCGCGATCTGGTAAGACGGCAGTACGGGGCCGGCGAATCGGTTCCCGGCACGAGTATCGCCGCACAAAGCGCGCTGTTGCCGCACCTGCGCAAGCTGAAGCAAAAGAATGAGATCTCGGAGGATGCGTTCCACCGTCTCGTGCTGTGGCTAGACATCTACGGTCATTACGAAGGGCATTTCAATGTGTGGCAGGAGGAGGAACTGAACGCATTGCGCGAGGAGTGGTCGCTGATCGGACTGCTTGAGGTGGCGGCCGTGAGGGGCAGCAAAGAATGAATGTAAAGCACTTCCCGATCAGACGAACAGCACGTCCACCGAGTTCGGCATCATCAAATCGGTCATGTTTCCCGCATGAACACCACTAAAGCCGGCAATCGCAGGCATTTTCAGATGGCGGTGCGGCCAGAACGTAAGCGCACGACCGCAATCGACAGTTTGTGGCCGGTCAGCCTGTGGAGCCGCGCGAGGTCAAATCCGATAGACTGCTAGTCTTCGGTTATAACAAACGCAAGTCGAAATGTGGCCAGCGGCAAAAAATATATTTTCAGCCGCTTTACAGTCTTGCATCCGACGGGGGATTACAGGTAGTATAAAAAAGCAGAGTGTGTGAGGAATTATAAGGGTCGGGGAGCGCGATGGCCGTAGCGATCGACATTGAAAGCGTTGACAAAACATTCGGGACGTTTCACGCCCTGAAAAGGGTGAGCGTCGCCATCCGGCCTGGCGAACTGTTTTTCCTGCTGGGGCCGAGCGGCTGCGGCAAGACCACCCTGTTACGCTGCGTGGCCGGCTTCCACGCGCCGGAGTCCGGCCGCATCCTGATGGGAGGCCGCGACGTGACGGACCTGCCGCCGTACAAGCGCGGCACCGGCATGATGTTTCAAAGCTATGCGCTCTGGCCGCATATGACGCTGGCGGAGAATGTCGCGTTCGGCTTGGAGATGCGCAAGGTGCCGCGTGCGGAGATCAAGCGGCGGGTGATGGAGGCGCTGGAGCGCGTCCATCTCGCGGACCGGGCCAAGACGCGCCCGAACCAGCTTTCGGGAGGACAGCAGCAGCGTGTGGCGTTGGCGCGGGCGCTGGTGATCGAGCCCCACTGTCTGTTGCTGGACGAGCCGCTTTCGAATCTGGACGCCAAGTTGCGCTTGGAAATGCGCGTCGAGATCCGCCGCATCTGCAAGCAGGCGGGCCTGACGGCGATCTATGTGACGCACGATCAGAAAGAGGCGCTTTCGGTCGCTGACCGCCTGGCGGTTATGTACGAGGGGAAGATCGAGCAGATCGGCACGCCCGAGGAGGTCTATCGCACGCCGGTCAACCGGTTTGTGGCGGGCTTCATCGGCGAGGGCAATTTCATCGATGGCCGTGTGGAAGGGACGGGGGCGGAAGGCGTGAGAGTCGGAACGGCTTTCGGCCCGTTGGTCGGCACGCGCGCGTCCGGAGACTTCACGGCGGGCGAACAGGTGACGCTGTGTCTGCGGCCCGAGGCGGTGCGTTTCGACCGGCCAGCCGCGGGCACCCCAAATGTGCTGCGGGGACTTTATCGGGAAAGCGTCTATTTGGGGGAGGTTGCCCAGCACCTGATCGAACTGCGGCAGCCGGAGGGCGGAGCGATGGTTTTCAAGGCGTGTGAGCTGAATCCGCTGGCGGGCTGCGACCGCGCGGGCGAGCGGGCGGAGGTTTGGGTCGCGCCTGACCAGGTGATCGTGACGCGGAGCTAGGAAATGGAAGCGGGAATGGGATGGCTGAAACTATGTGCCTTGGCGCCGTTGGCGGCCGCGTGCCTGCTGTCGTCCGGCTGCGCCTCGACGTATTGGGGCAACCGCGGGCGCGACGCCAAGGACGTGCTGACGTGTGCGTTTGGGCTCGGGCTTGGCGTCAAGGCGCGGGTCGGGCCGCTGCAGGCGCCGCTGCTCGTGCAGAGCGATTACACGGGGTTGCGCTGCGGGGAGTTTTTCGTTTCGCCGATGCGGGATGATTTCTGGACGTACGTCTCCGAGGCGGGGCATGTGGTCGATCAGCCCTTTCCGTCTTATGTGCGCGAGTACGGCACGCTCTACTCCGGATATGAGATCTTCGATCCGGGAGGGTTCGCGGAGCTCCGTCACAAGCGGGTGAGCAGCCAAGGCATGGGAGTGTTCGCGACCATCGACGACGACCCGCGGAATGATGGGTTCTACTCCCAGGTCGAGTGTACGGCGGGATTGATTTTTTCGGTCAAACTGGGGATTAACCCGGGGGAGCTGGCCGACTTCCTGCTGGGTTTCGCGGGCATCGATCTTTTTGCTGACGACCTCAAAACGGAAGGTGAAGTATGGGCGAGAAAATGACCGCTCTGGCGATGGCGGCGCATCCGGATGATATCGAGTTCATGATGTGCGGCACGCTGCTGTTGCTGAAAAAGGCGGGCGTGGAAATTCACGTGTGCAATCTCGCGAACGGCTGTTACGGGTCGCAGGTTTACTCCAAGGAGGAGACCGCGCGGGTCCGTGCGGAGGAGGCGAAGGCGTCGGCGCGGATGGCGGGTGCGGTCTGGCATCCCTCGCTGTTCGATGATGCCGGCCTCTTCTATGACGCGCCCTCGTTGGCCAAGGTGACCGCCGTGGTCCGTGCGATCAGGCCGGATCTCGTGCTGACGCTGTCGCGGTACGACTATATGGAGGATCATGAATATGCCGCGCGTCTGACGTCTTCGGCTGTTTTCAACCGGTGTCTGCCGTGCTATGTGACCGATCCGCCCGTGCCCGCTTTCAACAAGCCGGTGGCGGTTTATCACTCGCTTCCCCATGCGCTGATGGATATGCAGCGTGACCCGGTGGCGCCTGAGTTTGTGATCGATGTGGAAGGTGTGATGGATGCCAAACGAGCGCTGTTGGAGCAACACGTCAGTCAGAAAGAGTGGCTCGACGCCACCCAAGGCATGGGTTCGTATGTGGAGAGCATGGCGGAGGTGTGCCGGATGGTTGGCCGCCGCTATGGCGGGTGTACTTACGCCGAGGGGTGGCGGCGGCATAATCACATGGGTTACTGCGGGCCGGACTTCCGTCCGCTGGAGACACGGCTCGCGGATGTGCTGAAAACGTGTTGAAAAAAGGAGGCGGATTATGGCGAGGGCGATCAGCAAGTTGGCGCCGGGATGGTGGGATTATACGACGCTGGACAGCGCGATTCTGAGTGATGCGGCGAAACTCACGGCAAGGGATCTGGAGCAGTTGTCGAGGCCCGGCTTCAACGTCAGCCTCTACGATACGGTCGAGGAGTTTTACGCGGCCGAGGCCCTGGAATACATCGCCGCGTGGCGGCAGGCGACGCCGGACAACCCGGTGGGTGTATGCGGGCCGATCGGCCCGACCGAGCAGCTGCCGCTGGTGGCGCGGATCGTCAATGCGATCGGGCTGAATCTGCGCGACGCGCACTTTTGGGGCATGGACGAGTGGGTCGAGAACGGGGTGACCGTTGCGCCGACCCATCCGCTCTCGTTTGCGAAGTGCGACAAAGAGCAGTGTTTTGACCGCATTCGCCCGGAGTTGAAAATGCCGGAGGCGAACCTGCATTTCCCGGTGGGCGATCTGACCGCATACTCCAAAACCTACGAGCAGGTGAAGTGCCTGCTCATGCAGGGCGGGCAGGGCGAAATCAAGCACTGGGCGTTCAATGACCCTCCGAAACGCGAGGGCGCATTTATGGACGCGCCGCCGTCACCGGAGGGCTACCGCAAACAGGCCGCGCGGATTGTCGATCTTCATCCGGTGACGATCATCCAGAATGCGCGCACCTCGGGCGGCGGCAATGTGGCGATGGTGCCGGTCCGGGCGGCGACGGTCGGCCCGGCGGAAACGTGGAGGGCGGAGAAGGTTTCGATCTGGCATCCGGGACACCACGACAACCCGTTCGGCATGCGGCTCTCGGCCCTGATGATCTCCAAGCGGATTCCCGACAGCAGCGTGCCGATGTCGCTCTTGGCGGACCATCCCAACGTCCATTTCCACTATCTCCGCAGCGGGATCGGCGAGGTGGCGGTCGAGATGCACTAGCAGACCGCTGAAAAACCCGGCTCGACGGAGTCTCGCCTTCCATGAATGTGCGAAAGCGACCGGAAACATGGAGGGCGGGCGTCCTCGCGAGCCGCACGATCTGCCGGTGCGGGGTTGACAACCGCGTAAGGATATAGGATTCTTACGGCATAGTTTGATAGTGCCGTATTTTGAAAAAGGGAGTTTTGAAATGGCTAAGCACGGAAAGAGTATGAAGCGCGTCGCGATTGTGGGGTTCGGTTTCATGGGCCGCATGCACTACGGCAACTGGAAGAAAGTCAAAGGGGCCAAGGTCGTGGCGCTGTGCGACAAAGACGTGTCGCAATTCAAGGCCCCGATTCAGGGCGGCAATCTGGCCGGCGCGGACGCCTCGACCGATTTCGGCGACGCGGTGATCTACGATGATTTCGACCGGATGCTCGCCGAGGCCAAGCCGGACGTGATCTCGCTGACGTTGCCGACGCCGCTGCATGTGCCGCTGACGGTGAAGGCGCTGCAGGCCGGTGTGAGCGTGCTGTGCGAGAAGCCCATGGCGCTCGACGCCGCGGCGTGCGCGACGATGGTCAAAGCCGCGCAAAAGGCGCCGAACGGCGCCCGCCTGATGATCGCCCAGTGTCTTCGCTTCTGGCCGTGTTACGGCTTTCTCAAAAAGCTGGTGGAGAGCGGGAAGTACGGCAAGGTCATCGCGGCCTCGTTCCGCCGGTTCAGCGCGCCTCCCGGCTGGGGCAAGGGCAAGAGCTGGTTTTCGGACGAGAGCAAGAGCGGCGGCGTGGCGCTGGACCTGCATATCCACGACACCGACATCGTCAACTATCTGTTCGGGGTGCCCAAGGCGGTGACCAGTTCGGCGGCCTTTTCAAACGACGGATCGATGCAGTACATCTCCACGCTTTACGATGTGGGCGGCGCGGCGGTGACTGCGGAAGGCAGTTGGGTCATGACCCCGACCATGGGGTTTGAGGCGAGCTACATCGTGACCTTCGAGAAGGCGGTGGTGATCCTGGACGGCAAGCGCGAAAAGCCGCTGTGCGTCTATCCGGTGAAAGGCGAGCCGCTTGTGCCGAAACTGGCGGCGGGCGATGGCTACGAGTACGAGATCCAATGGTTTATGGACCTGCTTTGCGGCAAGAAGGTCCCGTGCGTGACCACGCCGGAGCAGTCGCGCGATTCGGTGCGGATCGTGGACGCCGAGAAAAAATCCGCGAAATCGGGTAAGACCGTGAAGATCGGATAAGCGAAACACAAATTCGGAATTCGAAAGGGGATGCGTTATGCAAAAGTGCGGCAAGTGGCCAATCAGCGTCTGCAGTTGGTCGTTCAGGAAAGGCATCGACGAGATCGGGGCCGTGATGACGGCGCTGGGCCTGGAGCATATCAATCTGGCGATCGCGCCGGCGCTGGGGCCGGAGGGCGGCGCCTATCTCGACGCGGTGAGGCGGCAGGGGTGGACGGTGACCGCGGGCATGATGAATTTCGACTACGAGGATTACAGCACGCTCGACGCGATCAAGGTGACGGGCGGGATCGCGCCCGACCAGCACTGGCCCGCAAGCGGGCAGGCGTTCGCGAAGGCGGCGAAGATCACGGCGGAGTTAGGGTCGGAATACATCATGATGCATGTGGGCTTTCTGGATCACACGAACCCTGCGTATGCCCAAAAGTTCTATGACCGCGTGCGTTTTCTCGGCGACTGCGCCGGAGAGGCGGGCGTGTCGTTGCTGATGGAGACGGGCCAGGAGACGGCGGAGGACTTGCAGCGCTTCGTCGAGACGCTCAACCACCCGAACGTGCTGCTCAATTTCGATCCCGCCAACCTGATCCTGTACAACAAGGACGAGCCGTTGCCGGCCCTGCGCCGCCTGGCGCCTTGGATCCGCCACCTCCACATCAAAGACGCGATCCGCACGGCGGTTCCCGGCACGTGGGGCAGCGAGGCGGTTTGGGGCGAGGGGCAGGTCAACGCCTTTGCCTTCCTGAGCCTGCTGGAAGAGATCGGCTATGAGGGCGCGATCGCGATCGAGCGTGAGGCCGGCGACCGGCGGGTCAAGGACATCGCGACCGCGGTCAGGCGCTTGAGGGCGTATTAGGTGCCTTACGAACCAACAAGCACAATAAAAAACAAGTTGTTTGCACCCTCGCCCTCTGGGAGAGGGCCGGGGTGAGGGTTGTGGGCTTGCCCACGTTAGGTAAGATTCCACGGCCTGCACCTCATGCGCCCGCGAGTTCCCCGATGTGAAGGATTGCTCACGCGCCAGACAATCAGGTATACTCTCTCCCCGTTGTGCCAGAGGGTCTGGCGCGGGTAAGTCCATAGCGGGAGCTTTTATGCCGAATACGATTCTGGTGGGTGCGCAGTGGGGTGACGAGGGCAAGGGGAAAGTGATCGACGTCCTCACCGCACAGGCGGATGTGATTGTGCGGTATCAGGGGGGCAGCAATGCCGGACATACCGTGATCACGGGCGGAAAAAAATATGTTCTGCACCTGATTCCCTCTGGCATTCTGCACCCCGGCAAGCAGTGTGTGATCGGCAACGGCGTGGTGATGGACCCCTTCGATCTTCTCAAGGAGATCGATATGTTGCGCGAACAGGGGTTCGAGCCGGCCGGCCGGCTCTTCATCAGCAACCGCACGCATATGGTGATGCAGTGGCACCGCGCCTTGGACGCCGCGGATGAGGCGAGCCGCTCGCAGGAGAAGAAGATCGGCACCACGGGTCGAGGCATCGGCCCTGCCTATGGGGCGAAAATGGGCCGCAGCGGCTTGCGCGTGGGCGACATGCTCAGCCCGAATTTCCTGGCCACGGTGAAAGAGGCTGTTGAAGCGACCAACGTCACGCTGGCCGCGTGGGGCGCTACGACCCTGGACGCGCAGGCGTTGCTGACGAGTTACAGTCAGGCCGCCAAGACGCTCGCGCCGTATATTTCCGACACGGTCGCGTTCATCAACGAGGCGGACCGCGCGGGTAAGAGCATCCTGTTGGAAGGTGCGCAGGGCACCATGCTGGACATCGATTTCGGGACCTATCCGTTTGTGACGTCGTCGAACCCGACTTCGGGCGGCGCGTGTACCGGTTCGGGACTTTCACCGCGCCGGATCGACCGTGTGGTCGGCGTGATCAAGTGTTACACGACGCGCGTGGGGTCGGGGCCGTTCCCGACCGAGCTGTGCGACGCCACGGGCGAGCACTTGCGGCAGAAGGGCGGCGAGTTCGGCGCGACCACGGGTCGGCCGCGGCGCTGCGGCTGGTTCGACGCGGTGGTCGGGCGTTACTCCGCGATGGTCAACGGGGTGGATTTCTGGGCCATGACCAAACTCGATGTGTTGGATGATCAGCCGGTCATTAAGATTTGCACCGCCTACGTGGATGACACGGGCCTGCGGCACGAGACGTTCCCGGCTGACCTGAGCCTGCTGGAGCGTTGCAAACCGGTTTATGAAGAGATGCCGGGGTGGCTGTCGCCGACCAGCCACATCACGCGCTACGAGGAGCTGCCGCTCAAGGCCCGCGCGTATGTGGAACGGCTGGTGACGTTGATCGGCGGGCGGCTGGGCATCCTGTCCGTCGGCCCGGCGCGCGAGACGACGCTGCGGATGGGACTTTAGGGGTCAGGCATGTCGTGCCCTTGCAGATGACACATGGAAGTGAGCGAACACAGAGTGCCGCGGCATATCGCCATCATCATGGATGGCAATGGCCGTTGGGCGAAGCAGCGCGGCGAACCGCGTCTGGCCGGGCACGAGGCCGGTTCCGAGACGGTCCGCTGCGTGCTCAACTATTGCCGGGACGCGGGGGTCCGCTATCTCACGCTCTATGCTTTCAGCACCGAAAACTGGTCGCGGCCGCAAGACGAGATCGACGGGCTGATGGCTCTGTTGGGCACCTTCGTCAAGAAATACGGGGCGGATCTGGTCGAACGGCAGGTCCGGCTTCGTGTGATCGGGCGCCGCGAAGACCTGCCGGCGGAGGTCCGGCGGCCGCTGGAGGACGTTGAAAAGGAGACGGCGGGCTTCGGGCGGCAGCTGATCATCGCGCTGAGCTACAGCGGCCGCAGCGAGCTGGTGCGCGCGATGCGGCACATCGCGGAGGAGGTGAGGGCGGGGACGCTTCTGCCGGAGGCCATCGACGAGGCAACCATCTCCGCGCAGCTCTACGCGCCGGACGTGCCTGATCCCGATCTGATCATCCGGACGAGCGGCGAGTTGCGCATCAGCAACTTCCTGCTGTGGCAATGCGCGTACAGCGAGTTTTTTGTCACACCGGTTTTATGGCCCGACTTTCGTGAAGAGGCTTTCACAGAGGCGCTGACCGCGTATGCGAAGCGCGACCGCCGCTATGGCGGCGTCAAATCATCCGATGGGCAGGAGGCACCTTTGTGATCATACGCCGAATCATTGCTGGAGTGTTGGTCGCACTGGCTTGGGTTTTCGGACTGTGCTACATGCCCGGGTGGATGCTGTTCGGCGTGTTGCTGCTGATGTCCAGCGCCTGCCAGAACGAGTTTTACGTGATGATGAAGCGCAACGGCTTTTCGGTCAGCCGGAAATGCGGCATGGTCATGGGTGTTGTATGGATGACGGCGTGCTACGCGTATCCGCCGTATGCGGCACGCTCGTTGCCGTTGGGTCACCAGACCGAATGCATGCTGCTGGTGGTGCTGGTCTTCGGGGTCTTGCTGCGTGTGCTTTTCGACTCGCGCATTCAGAAGCCGATCGAACATGCGGGGATCACGCTGCTCGGTTTCTTCTATCTGCCCTTCATGCTGAGTTTCTTCATCCGGCTGGCGCAGTGGGGCGCAGTGAGTTGTTTCGAAATTCCTTCGGCTCGTGTCGGTGTGTACTTGGCCTCATACATCGCTCTGGTGGTCAAGATCGGCGACGTCGGCGCGTTCGCCGTCGGGGTGCTGGCTGGCAAACATAAGATGTGCCCCCGGATTTCGCCGAAGAAATCGTGGGAGGGCTTTGCCGGCGGCTTGATCGCCTCCATGCTGGCCAGCGTGGCGATGATCCAGAGCGCGCAGCACTGCGCGTGGATACCGGGCGGGCCGCTGAAAAGCCTCGGGCTGATCCATGCGCTGGCGTTGGGGCTGGTGCTGGCACTGGTGGGGGTTTTGGGCGATCTGGTGGAGTCGATGTTCAAGCGCGCGGTGAACATCAAGGACTCCGCCGGACTGTTGCCGGGCATGGGCGGCATCCTCGACATGTTCGACAGCCTGACCTTTACCCCTGCGGTGCTTTATTTCTATTTGGCTTGGTTTGTCGGGCAGGCGGTGACGTCATCATGAAGTCGATCGTCATTTTAGGCAGCACGGGCTCGATCGGCGAGAGCACGCTGAAGGTGGCCGCGGCATTGCCGGAGGCTGTCCGTGTCGTCGGCCTTTCGACCCGGACAAAAATCACCCGCGTGCTCGATCAGGCCTTGCAGTTCGGTGTGCGGGTGATCGCCGTCGAAGACGTCGAGTCCGCCCGCGAGGCCGAGACGCTTGCGCGGCCGCACGGCATCGCGGTTCTGCCGGGTGCCGCCGGGGTGGCCGCGTTGGCGGCGCTGGCCGAGGCCGACACGGTGGTCTGCGCGCTGGTCGGACTGTCCGGTTTGCGTCCGGTTCTGGCGGCGCTGGAGGCCGGACACGATGTGGCGTTGGCGACCAAAGAGGTGCTGGTCTCCGCAGGCGAGCTGGTGATGAGGCGGCGGGCGGCGGTTGGCGTGAACCTTCTGCCGGTGGACAGCGAGCACAGCGCGATTTTCCAATGCCTCCAATCGCCTGTGCTGCAGAGCGCCTGCGTGCGCGGGGCGCAGGCCCCGGACGGTTCGGCGGAGACGCGTGTCGCGCGGCTGGTGCTGACCGCCTCGGGCGGGCCTTTTGCGCTGCGTCCCGAAGTGGATTTCGAGCGGGTGACGCCGGGTGAGGCGCTGGCCCATCCGCGCTGGTGCATGGGGCGCAAGGTGACGATCGACTCCGCCACGATGATGAACAAGGGCCTGGAGATTTTGGAGGCGCGCTGGCTGTTCAACATCCCGGTCGCGAAGATCGGCGTGGTGGTCCACCCGGAGAGCATTGTGCATTCGATGGTGACTTTTGTGGACGGCTCGACCTTGGCGCAGCTCTCGGTTCCGGACATGCGGTTCCCGATCCAGTATGCGCTGACGTGGCCGGACCGGCTGGCGGTGCCGATGCCCGTGCTGGACCTGGCGGCGCAGAAGAGCCTGACCTTTTTTGATCCGGACGAGACGCGCTTCCCGTGTCTGCGTCTGGTCCGCGAGGCGGCGGAGACGGGCGGCACTCTGCCGGCCGTCGTCAACGCCGCGGACGAGGTGGCCGTGGAGGCCTTTTTGGCGGGACGGCTTTCCTTCGCCGGGATTTGGCGGATGATCGAGCGTGTGATGGAGGCGCATCAGGTGCGCCCTTGTGCGGATTTCGATGCCGTGTTCGAGGCGGACGCGTGGGCGCGTGAGCAAACCGCCGCAAGGTTGTGATGGCTTAGAGTTTGGAGCTGCGCACGCCCGCAAACGGACAGCGAGGCGTGTGCGGGAACAGGTGGAGTACGATGGAAATTCTTTTATCAGTATTGGCTGGCTTAGGCGTTGCGTTGCTGTTCAGTCTCGCGATTTTCATTCATGAGTTCGGCCACTTCCTGGCGGCCCGGTGGCTGGGGTTGCAGGTCGACGCGTTTGCGATCGGCTTCGGACCCGCGATCTGGAAGCGGACGGTCAACGGGGTCGAATACAAGATCGGCTGCGTTCCGTTCGGCGGCTATGTGGCGTTGCCGCAGTTGGACCCCTCCGGTATGGAAAAGGTTCAGGGTGAACAGCACGCCGCTGAGGCCGAGGAGCGCCACTTGCCCGAAATCGCCGCATGGAAACGCATCGTCGTCGCGTTGGCCGGGCCCTTCGGCAACGTGGTGCTGGCCGTGCTGCTGGCTTATTTGATTTTCGTCATGCCGGGTGTCAAGACCGGAGTGGTGGCCACGCGGATCGGCTGGGTGGCGGAGGATTCGGAAGCGTGGACGTCCG
>JANYBJ010000233.1 GCA_025360845.1 bacterium | reverse complement strand
CCCATTTCAAGACTTAACGTGTGACCCTTTTCACTATTTCGCTATATCTTCCCGGCGGTTTTTTATAAACCCCTGTTCATCAAGACCTTTCAAACCAAATCAAACCTATTCTGGCCTGCTCAAGACTTTCGCTTGGTCGTGGCCCTGGGCGATGTACCCGCGCACCCGGAAGGGGTAGAGGCCCGGCCCCTGCGCGTCGGTCGGCGTCCAGGTGAGAATGCCGGACGAGGTGTTGAAGACCAGGCCTGCCGGCAGGGCGCCGCCATCGGCGGGGAAGAGGCCGAAGACGAAATTCGCGGGGCGGGTGGTCACGAAGGTGTTCGTGAAACAGAAGGGGCTTTCCTCGCGGATGGTGTAGGCGGCGGGCTGCGCCAGGATGGCGCTGGGAAAGAGCGGGTTGCGGTTGGGCTGGCCCGGGGTGGGCAGCGCGAAGGTCGTGAGCGTCCCGTCCGCGCCGTTGAGCCAGCGGCCCATGCTCCGGGTCCCGACCTGCTCGGTCGTGAACTGGACGCGGTCGACGAGCTTCAGGGAGGGGTCGAAGAGGCAGATCTGGTCGCCGTCTTTACCCAGGCCGAAGGGAGCCTGGAGGTTGGCGGGGTCGAACGGGAGCGTGGTGGATTTCGACGCGCCGGTCCAGATGCGCAGTGCCTGGCCGGGCGCGAGGGTGATGCCGTTCGTGAGGGTCAGGGACTTGGAGGTGCGCAGGTCGGGCGTGGGCGGAACCTCGCTGGTGAGGGTGTCGGTGACCACGTAGCCGCCGAGGTTCACGGTGTTGGTTCCGTCGTTGAAGAGTTCGAACCAGTCGTCCAGCTTGCCGGTCAGGGGGTTGACGTAGAGGTCGTTCTGGGCCATGAACTCGTTGATGACGACACGTCCCGCAAACCGGTCGATGCGGTTGGAGGCTGCCGGCGTGGCGGGGTTGAGCCAGCGGCGCGGGTTGGAGGTCCCGTCGGGATAGGCGCCCCAGACCGCGTTGTCTTTGGCGCCGGCCACGCGCAGGTAGTCCACCACGACGCTCCGGCTGTCGACGGGGGCCTTCAGGAGGAGAAGGCCGTCGGTGTAATTGAAGAGGAAGGACGCGTGCAGGTTGTTGGTCGCGGACTCGCCGGGCTCGCCGTCGAGCCAGACGCGCAGGAAGGCGTTGGGGGCGAGCACGGTGTTGGTCGGGAAGGTCCAGCCGGGGTCGGCCGCGGCCGTGGCGAGGGTCCAGCCTGCGAGCGAGACGGAGGTGGTCTGGCTGTTGTAAAGCTCGACCCACGGTTCGTGTTCACCCGCGGCGTCGACGGGCCCGGTGACGTTGCGCGTCTGGATTTCGTTGAGCCAGACGCCGGGCAGGGAGGAGAGGGTGGTGTTCAGACGGTTGCGCGCGCCGGGCGAGCAGGCGTTCGAGAGCGTGTTTTCAGCCGACCAGTTGGCGACGCGGTTGTTGTCGATTGCGGGATTGATAAGCTGGAGCGAGGTTCCGGGCGGCACGGCGGAGGGCCACGGGTCGGCCGTCTCATAGCAGACGGTGTCGATAACCGGATCGTCGGGTTCATAGCCGGTGGCGGGACGCCTGAGCCGCAGCATGCCGCCCGCAGGCGGAAGTGTGCCGGTGTAGGTGCCGACCACGCGGGCGGCTGTGCCGGTGCCGTAAGCGGCGGCGAAGGCGACGGCATCCTCGGCGAGCACAAGCTGCTGGCCGGGGCGCAGGGTCGTGCCGTAGGGGAAGGTGAAGCCGACCGCGCCGTCGACATACAGGCGCGAGAGGTTCATGATCGTCGAGGCGGAGCGGTTCGCGACCTCGATGTAGGAGGCGTTGTTCGTGACCGGCGCATACATGATTTCCGAGAAGCCGAGGAACACCTCCATGGAGTCGAGCGGCGTGCCGGTGTAGGCGATGGTACGCGCGACGCTGCCGCCGGGCAGCGCGACGCCGTCCGCGTTATAGGCTTGGAGCTGGAAGGTGTTGGTGCCGTTATTGAGCACGACTTGGGCGGTCCAGGTCGTGGCCGTGAGCCAGGTGAGCGGTGTGTCTGCCCCGTTGACGCGAAGGGAGGTGACCGCGAAGGGCGCGATGCCGGAGAGGGTCACGGTGTTGCCGGAGGCCGTGGAGACGGCGGTCGCGGGCGAGGTCACCGTGAAGGCGGCGGGATTGGCCGCGGCAAGCTGGGAGACCACGCTGGCGCGGCGGGTGTCGACGGCGGACAAGAAGCTGTCGTAGCTGTCGCCGAAGTTGGTGGTGTCGGCGCGCAGGGCGTTGAACTTGGCGCGGGTGAGGGTCCGCAGCGCGGAGTCGGCGGAGGCGGCGATGAGCTTCTCCATGGCCCGCCAATAGAGGCGCGCCACAAGCGGGTGCCGCAGGAACGTCTGCATCGCGGGGTCCTCCGTCGAGATGTTTGTGGAGGGGTCGATCGCCTGCGTCAGCGAAGCGCCGCCGATGATGAAGTTCATGTCGAGATCCCACGCGATGAGCTGCCAGCCGGCGTCGCTCCGGTAGAGGTACATGTTTTTGCCGCGGCTGTAACCGTAGGAGTCCCAGTTGCCGATGAACTGGTTGGCGGCGATCGTGCCGACGAAGCCCTTCAGATTGATCGTGTCCTGAATGCGGCGCGTATAGGTGGCGGCGTCGGCGGTGTTGAGGGTTTCGACGAGGTCGAAAAAGTTGGTGTAGTCGTTGGCGTGGAAGTTGTCATAGCCGCGCTTGAGCCAGTTCCAGCGGTAGCGTCCGAGTTTGAGAATCTGGCCGCTCCCGTCGGGCGCGTCGGTGAGGTATTTCTCGAGGCGGGCGGTGATGAAGTCGAACGAGGAGATGTCGAGGGTGTATTCGAACCAGTCGTCGACCTTGAAGAAGTCGTTGTTCGAGTCCTCGGGGAACCAGTGCTTGAGCGTCCCCGCGTTGGGCTTCTCGGTGTCCTCGTAGATCTTCCGGTCGCCCTGCTCGGTGCCGTTGGCATAGACGTGGACGTAGCGGCGGTACATGTGCGGCAGGGCCACCGCCTGCACGAGGGAGTAGCAGAACTGCTCGCTGACGCCGGTGTCGTCGTTGCCGAGGTTGCCGACGGTGGCGAGCACCATGCCGTCGTCGTCGAGCACGGTGTCGTCGTTCTGGAAGACGGCCTCGTAGTCGATGCTGCCTCCGACATTGATCGGCGCGGAGTACCCGCTGTGAAAGGGGCTGCCCGAGTACATCATGGCGGCGGAGTAGAGGACGCGGGTGTTGCCGTACAGGAAGGTGGCGTCGACGGGCGAGTTGCTGGCCTTCTCGCGCGTGCCCCAGTAGGCGAGGTTCTCCTGGGTCATCCAGAAGCGGTAGATGCCGAAGGAGCGGCTGTCGAGCGGCTCGTTGAAGCGCACGAGGCCTTCGCGGGCCGGCGCGTTGGCGGGGAAGCGCGCGCGCGCGGTCTGAGCGCCGCCGTCAGACGCCTCGACATAGAAGGCGACCAGTGAATTGGCCGGCTGCCCCGCAGGGATCTCGCCGGCGAAGAACCCGCCGGTGCAGGGGACCATCGGAACGGAGTTGGTGGCCGCCACGCCATCGACGCGGTAAACGAGCGTGGCTTTCGTGATGCCGTCGGGGTCGCTGATGCGGGCGTAGACCGTGACCTTCTCGCCGTTGCGCGGCAGCAGAGGCTGGTGGATGACGTCGGAGATCGCGGGCGCGCCATTGGCCTGGGCGCGGCTGTTGGGCAGGCCCGGCGTGCCGAGGGCGCGGGTGGTGAGGATGGAGCCGCTCGCCTCCAGCCAGTTGCCGCGCGTGCGGATCAGCAGTTCCGGCGCGCCGGAGAGCCAGCGTGCGCGGACACGGACGGTGCCACGCCCGCTGGTGGGCAACGCGGTGTTCATCGCGCCGCGTATGACGTTCATGCCGGTGTGGACGCGGTCGGACGCGCGGAGATGCAGCACGCGGGCGCCGTCGGGCGCGGAGGCGTCGGCCTCGAGCGACGAGCGGTCGTGCGTGCCCATGAAGCGCCAGTCTTGCGTGTCGGCCTCGAACGAGGGGTTGTTCACCAGGTTGGCGCCTCCCTCGGCCGACACCTCGGCGGAGTCGATGAGGCACTCGCCGCCGTCCATCAGGCCGATGTGCATTTCGTTGGGCGTGCCGTTGCCGCTGGTGAAGCCCTGGTTGATCGTGCCGGTGAACTCGAGGGTGGTCCAGGCGCTCTTCTGCGACTCGTCGCTGGCGGCCCAGCTCCGGGCGAGGCGCGGGTCGGCACGCGGGTCGACCCGTTCCAGCGAGCTGCCGCCGCCGTCGGTGAGGTTGCCCCATTCACCGCCGTTGCGGTAGGTGACGTTCTCGATGACGGCCTGCTTCTGCTCGAGCACCGGGTTGACGGGATCGTCGGTGTTCATGATGGTGGCGGGCTTGGAGAGCGTCACGGTGTCGCGCGAATCGGCGAGCGAGCCGCTGTAGCCGCCGAGGGTCATCGCAGCCTCCCGGTCGGGATAGAGCTGGGCCAGTTTGTTTCGCGAGTGCGGCACGATGAGGAAGCCCTTGGCGGCGATCGTTTCCGCAAAGGTGTAGGCGACGCCGCCGCCGAGTTTCCAGCCGGCGAGGTCCACGGCGTTCGTGCCGGGGTTAAACAGTTCGATGTACTCGTCGTTGTTGTCTTCGGAGATGGGGTGGTACATGATCTCGTTGAGCACGACCTCGGCCGGGCGGCGGGGCGTGTTGGCCGTAGCGGGCGTCGGCGCCTCCAGGCGGCTCCAGAGGGCCGCGCCGTCGGGGGAGCGGCCATAGGCGACGCCGACCTCCTGATTGCCGAACCGGAGCACGTCGAGCACGACGCCGCTTAACCCCATGCTGTCGGGGGCGCAGAGCCAGAGCGTGTCCCCGTTGCCGTTGATCAGAAAGCCGAGCGCGGTCTCGTCCAGCGCGAGGAACCCGCGGGCCGGCAAGACGGCGCCTGCGGGGAAAACGTACCCGGACGAGGCGGGGCTGCCGTGTTTCAGCACGCAGGCCGCGAGACTGACGGACGAGGAGGAGCAGTTGTAGAGTTCCACGAAACCGGGCGTGGCGCCCGTGTGCGGCAGGACCTCGTTGAGCAGCACGGCGTCATAAGTCGTGCTGCGGGCGGGCTCCGCCGCGCCGGGAGAGCCGCCGAGGCGGGCGCTGGCGGCCCAGCCGTCGGCCTCGCGCTCGCCGTACGAGGGGCGGGCGAGGACGAGCGAGTGGCCCGAGCCGTCGGCGGCCACGGGCCAGGGGGCCTGATTCTCTAACGTGATCGTGGTGAGCCAGGCGCCGATCTCGTCGGACAGCGTCAGTGGGGAGGAGGCGCGGAAATTCGCGCCGTCGAAACCGCCGATGGCGTTGGTGACGCCATAAACGGCGGCGAGGTCGGCGGGTTTGGGAGCGATCACGAGATAGCCTTTGGCGGGCAGGACGGCGTTGGAGGGGAACGTGTAGGTGACCGCGCCGGAGAACCGATACCCGCCCAGCGGCTGAGAAAAGGGATTGGAATTGTAGAGTTCGATAAAGCGGATGTCGCGGCCGTCACCGCGCGGGGCGGGCGCGTAGTGGATCTCGGTGACCGCGACCGGCGACCGGCGCGAGGAGGGGCCCGGCGTCTCGGCGTCGGGGCGCAACAGGGCGAGCGGCGTGGCGGCCAGCGGCTGCGGCGTGAACGTGTAGCCCGAAAGCGTCAGCGTGTTGGCGGGCGTGGCGCGGTCGGAAACGCTGAGCGAGAGCGTGTAGGTCGTGTTGGGCACGAGAGGCGCGCCGAGCGTCAGGACCACAGCCGAGGCATCGTCCAAGAGGCGGGCGCTCAGGACGGGGATGCCGGTGATCGTGTACGCGGCGGCGTTGGTGGCGCCGGCGGCCAGCGGCTCGGAGAACGTCAGGGTCAGCGAGCGCGTGTTGTGATAGACGCTCCAACTGGCGAGCGCGGGAGCGACGGTGTCGGGCATGATCGTGTAGCGCGCCGTCCCGCTGGTGACCGAGCCGGCGAGGTTGGTGAGGCGGCAGCGGAAGAGGCGGTTGCTGTTGGCGAGACCGGCGAGCAAGGTGTAGGCCTGCTGGGTGGCTCCCGGGATATCGAGGCCGTCCTTCTGCCACTGGTAGGCGACGCCGCCCTTGCGCACCGGAGCGACCGTGAACGAGACAGTCCGCAGGCCGACCTCCTGTTCATAGATCGCGACGGAAGCGGGTTGGGTCTTGATGGCCGGCAGTTCGAGATAGGGCTGAATCACGGCGGCGGGGATCACGTCAATCGTCGCCGTGCCGGGCACCTGCCAGGCGACCGCGAGGTTGTCGCCGCCGCTGCCCTCCTTGTGAAGCGCTTCGATATAATACCGCGTGCCGGCGGTCAGCGCGATGAGGGCCGATTTCTGATTGGCCTCGCGTGTCCATTCACGTGAATTGGTCCAGCCGGTTACGTTCGCGATCAGGCGGCGTGTGGCCGGCGTGGCGTCCGTGCCGAGCCAGAGTTCGCCGCCGTCGTCGGAGGCGATCCAGAAGGTGTAGTTGCCGGTGACGGTCGGAGTGAGCACGGCACGCACGCGTTGGCCGTAAGCGTCGGCGATGTTGGACGGGGTTTCCAACTGGGAGTTGATGACCTCTTCGGACGTCGGGGAGTTGGGAAAGGCAGGGGCGGAGGTGAGGTTCGCAACCGCGCTTCCGTCGATTCCGGAATAAAATTCACGGTAGAAGCCCTGTTGCGCGGAAGCCGCCAGACAGGACAAGCCAAGAATCGCCGAGAGGAATACGCCGCCCGTTTTCATAAATTACCCCAGAGGTCCGAAAAATCGCCACACCACAGCAATCTGATAGTATATCGCGAGAGTGGGGTAAACAGCAAGCCTAGCGTCACAGCGCCCCCCAGCGGCAAATCAAGTCAGCAATCCGTCCTTAGCTCGACCGTCACGGGGCCGTCGTTGAGCAGACGGACCTTCATCTCCGCGCCGAAGACGCCGGTGCCGACGCGGGTTTCACCGAGGGTCTGCCTGAGGTGCGAGACGAGTGACGCGTAGAGCGGTTCTGCGTGTTCGGGACGGGCCGCCTCAATGAAGCTCGGGCGGTTGCCCTTCTGGGTGTCTGCATAGAGCGTGAACTGCGAGACCACGATGACCGAACCGCCGATGTCCGTGACCGACTTGTTCATCAGGCCGTTCCCGTCCTCGAAAATCCGCAGGGCCGGGATCTTGCGGGCCAGCTTTTCGACATCCGCAGGACCGTCGCTGTGGGTGATGCCGAGCAAGACCAGAAACCCCCGCCCGATTTCCGCCACGCGTTCGCCGGCCACCTCGACCGAGGCCTCCGAAACTCTTTGGATGAGCGCTTTCATCGTTTGCACCACATGGGGCGACCCGCCGGTCGCCCCTACG
>JANYBJ010000205.1 GCA_025360845.1 bacterium | reverse complement strand
CCCACCTCTTTTGATGCCGACCGGGAAATGCAGGCACTCGAAGCACGCACCCTCCCAGCCGGAGAACAGGTGCGCGAGGCTAGTGGCCCCGTCCGGGCTGCTGAGTCGGTGGAATGCTCCTGGGAGTTCGAGACAAGGCTTACTTGGCCAGCCTACAGCCGCTGGGTAATCGGCCGGGTTCGTAGAGCCGATTTTCACCTGCATCATCGGACACGCTTCGCGCTTGGCTTCGACCGATCTCTACCCGGAGATGTTCACTCGCTCGAAGTCGAGGAAATCTCACGGGGCACCCTTCCCACCCAGATCCGGGTGACGCTCGATGCCTATCCAGACTGAAAAGGATCCCGTGATTTTATCCGCCGCGGCCTCGGGACGGCCGCCACGAGCGTGGTGGGCAGTCGTGTGGCCGCGAACCCTCAACATGAGGGCACCAGCATGTCGATCCCGAGACGCCGGTCGCGGCCAGTCCAAGCCGATGTCCCCCGATTCACCGGCAAGAAAAATGAGAAACCCCGTTGGTCCTGACGAATCAGGGAGATAGGATCAAGTCGCTGAACACGATCCTTCACCAACGAGGTGCTGAAGATGATGGCACAGGGCGTTTTGGGTTTCCAGTACGAGTCGGAGGCGGGCCGTAGCGGGATGACGGGGCTGTCCGGTCTGTTGCTGTACCTGGACCTGGCGGAGGCGAGTGCGCTGTCACGCTCCTTGGAGCGTCATCTGGATGTCCGCAGCGGCGGCCAGGGTTGGACCGACCGTCAGATCGTGATGTCGTTGATTTGCTTGAACTTAGCGGGCGGAGACTGCGTGGAGGATCTACGGGTCTTGGCTCAGGACGAAGGCTTTAGCCGGGTCCTGCGTCGGGTGGAGCAGCACGGCAAGTCTCGTCGGGAGAGGCGCAGTGAGGATCGCCGGTGGCGTAGCGAGCGGCAGCGCTCGGTACCGTCTCCCTCGACGGTGTTTCGGTACTTGGCGGCGTTTCACGACGAGAAGCAAGAGTCGCTTCGGGTTGAGGGCAAAGCGTTCATCCCATCGCGCAACTCAGCGCTGGAGAGCTTGGGTCGGGTGCAGGGGGATTTTCTGCAGTTCGTCCAATCGCGTCGTGCGGAGTCGGTGGCGACCCTGGACATGGATGCGACGCTGATCGAGACGTCGAAGTCGGAGTCGCTGTACTGCTATCAATCGTTTCGGGCCTATCAGCCGCTCAATGTGTGGTGGGCGGAGCAGGGCTTGGTGGCGCATAGCGAGTTTCGCGATGGCAATGTGCCGGCGGGTTACGAGCAACTGCGGGTGCTCAAGGAAACGCTGGCCCGGCTGCCCAGCGGCGTGAAAACGGTGCGCATGCGCTCGGATAGCGCGGGCTATCAGCACGAGCTACTGAAGTACTGCGCACGCGGCGACAACGAGCGATTCGGCAAGATCGACTTCGCGGTCAGCGCGGATGTGACGACGGAGTTCAAGCGGTCGGTGGCGGCAGTGGAAGAGGCGGCCTGGAAGCCCTTGGGCAAGCCGGGCGCCGGGCAGGAGTGGGCCGAGGTGTGCTTCGTGCCCGGTGCGATCGGGCACAGTCGCAACGCTCCAGAGTTCCGGTACCTGGCGATCCGCGAGCCGTTGCGGCAGCGGGTGCTGCCGGGCTGCGAAGATCAAAGTGTGCTGCCGGTTTCGACCGTGCCGATGCAGGAGGAGTTGTACAAGGTGTTTGGCGTGGTGACGACTCTGGATTGGGACGGGGATGCGGTGATCGCCTGGCTGCGGGAGCGCTGCGGCAAGAGCGAGGAAGCGCATGCGGTGATGAAGGACGACCTGGCGGGAGGCAAACTGCCCTCGGGCGACTTCGGGGAGAACGCCGCCTGGTGGTCGATCATGATCCTGGCCCTGAACCTCAACGCGGCAATGAAGAAGCTGGTTCTGGGATCCGGTTGGGAGAGCAAGCGGATGAAAGCCTTACGCTTCGGCCTGATTCACCTGCCAGGCCGAGTGGTGGAACATGCTCGCCAGCTGCGGGTCCGGCTCAGTGCCGGGCACCCGGCGATGGCGCTACTGCGGGCCGCCCGTCAGCGGATTCTCGCGCTGGCGGAAAGCCGAGGAGGGTAGAAGAAGCTCAGAAGCTCCGACAATTTACCTCCAATGGGCACCGCGGGCGCGGCAAGGGGAAGGTGTGCCGAAAAAACAGCGGCGCGAGTCGCTGAACGGCTTTGCCGCCTGCGTTACGCCGCTCCGAAGCCTAGACCGCCACGGTTCCGCGGCATTTTCGCCTTGCTGTGGCCCCACCGAACCACGGCTCTCTACATAGGCGGTGGATTCGGGATGTCGGCCCGCGGTTGCAAAGCGCCCGGTGGTCCATTACACTGCCCCTGTGCGAAAAGCTCGCCTCATTACCAGCTTGCTGGCCGTGCTTCTGGCCTGGTCGCTATTGCCTGGAGCCAGCGAGGCGACGGAGAACCTCTATCACCTCGCGTTCC
>JANYBJ010000192.1 GCA_025360845.1 bacterium | reverse complement strand
GGCCGCCCTTGCGGGCATGGAGTCGGCCGCCGCTTCCAAGGCGGTCCAGCGCATGAGAAAGCGCCTTCCCGGTGACCGGAAGCTGAAGTCGATCCTTCGGAAAGTTTCGGCTGAAATAGGCGCGAGGGGAACATGAAATGTCTCGATGTCCCGATACGACCCCTCAACGTATTCGAACCGTCTCCGGCGGCACGTGCGTCCGCGCTGGTGCTGATCTGGAATCCTGCCTCGGGTTGCAAAGTTGCGCAGCGGCTGAGGGCGCTATAGGGCGGGAATACGCCTTACGGCGCCATGACGAACACGAGTATCCTTGGAGAGGCAAATGGTAGAGAAGCCGTGTCGCATGCGGACTGTCCTCGCTGCCGCGTTGATCGCGGCCGCAGGTGCCGCAGCGCTGGAAGGCCAGGTATCGCTCGACGCATCCATCACGCCGACACCCATCGCGGATTTGGATAAAGGCGGTCAGGTCCGTGTCTCAGGGCAAGTGTCGGGGGCAGGGGTGACGTCGGTTCTTGTGCGGGTGACCACCAGTCTGGGAGGGTCCAGTCAAACGCACGTGTCCGTGCGTGCTGGACGGTTCGGGGCGGAATATCCAGCGGCTTTTTCCGGCGCCCCCGTCCTCTGCCCCTGTGCGCTGTTTGTCGATGCCACGGCCGATTCGGGGTTCGACGTGTTCCGGGCGGGCCATGCGCAGGCGGAGGTTTTGTTGCTGGTGACGGACTCGCGTTCGGGGCGCATCCCCGATCTTCCGACGGCGTTCATGAGCGATCTGCGGGATGCGGGCGGAAAGGTTGACCGCGACTCGACCAAATGGCCGGGGGTGCGTGCGACGGTCAATCTGTACATGCGCAGTCAGGCCGCGCGGTACTGCGGCGTCGCACGCGCCGGTTTCGATCTGGACCGGCCTGTGGATCTGGCCTGGTTCAAGAGCAATCTGACGCTTTACGAGTTCGGCTACCGCGACCGGGATTGGTCCGCGCCGCTGGGCGCGCGGGTTGCGCCGACCTTCTTCCAGTCGGTTTGGGACACGTGGTTCAACTCGAGCAACTGTCACCCGCTCGACGGCAACCCGCAAAACAGCGCGGCGTCAAACTACCTGCCGTACGCGTTCAGCAATGATTTCGCCGACTCGCTGATCGCTTTCCTGATGAGGCAGTCGCCGGACCTGGTCGCGCTGGACGACAACGTGGCGACCATCTGTCGGGAGGGGACGCAGAACCTTTTGGCGATGCAGCATCGGGGGGCGGACAATTTTGCGCTGACGGATCATCACGGCAAGCGCGAGACCTACACGGCCGGCGCTTTCCGGTACGGCATGTTTGAGAACGGTGAATTCATCACGGAAGGCAAGGGGTGGTTCTACAACCCGGCGTTCAACGATTATGTGATGGGCGGAGTGTTGAACGGGCGCTGCATGTGGGGGGTGGGCGAGGCGCTCCGCCGCGAGCCAGCCGGACCGTTGGCGGCACGGCTCAAGGAGTCGCTGGCTTTGGGGGTGAAGTTCTGCCTGCTTGACGCTCAGCCGCTGGGCTATGCGAAAAAGACCGTGCCCGGAAACGTGTATTGGCGCGACGCCGGCGAACATGCCTATCTGGCGTTGGGGCTGGTTGCCGCTTGCGCGGCGGCCCCGGAATTACTTGTGCCAAGCCCTCAAGACGGGCAGCCCGTGCCGCTGCGTCGGGTCTGTGTGCAAGCTCTCAATGCGCTGGCCGATTTGGTGAGCCCGGACAACCAGTGGTCGGTCTATCCCAATGTCGATTCGGTCGCGATTGCGGCGTTGGCGGACGGGGCCGAGCGTCTGCCGGAGTGTCCGGACGCGGTGCGCTGGCGGGAAACCGCGATGAGGGTGGCCGACGCCTGGATGGCGTGCGGCGCGGGCGATGCGAAGGAGCCGCCCGTGCATTTCGGGCTACGCATCAAATCTGACCGCATGACCTTCAACTGGCACGAGCTGTCGCCCGGGTGCGCCGACCGAAAGGCCATCTATCTGTATCAGACGGGACACTGGATACATGCGCTGGCCCGGCTGTATGCCGTGACGGGGGAAGCGCGTTACCGCGACCGCGCGCTGGCCATGGTGCGCTATCTTTGCGGAGCCAACCCGTGGCATGTCCGCTTGTTCAATGAGCTCGGCGGCGTGTACAACTGGGTCGATGACACGGACGGCGACGGCACAGAGGATTTGCTCAAACAGGACATGTACCCTGAATCCACGGCCTTCTGCCAGATCGGAATCTTCCATTTGCTGCGGGCCGTGAATGCGCGTGGCAAGTGAGTGCCCCGAGTCCCTTATGGCGCAATCAACCAGCTACGCGCCTCCGCTTCGTTTCCCGAACGAAAGAGACGGACCTCCCCCTTGCGGCTGCCGGCACCCAGAAAAACGAGCACGTGCGTTTCCCACTGAGCGTCTCCGACGACGGCGATCTTCACAATGTGATCCCCGTACTGCGAGAAGAAATCAACGTCATCCCAATTGCCGGTCCTCTGCCAGCCCAGGAAGTCATCTTGCAGAATAAGCAGCATTTTCAGATCCCGTGCGCCGCTGTCGATGTCGCGGCGGGCCACCGCCTCGATGTTGCTGACGGTCGCCTTGTTGAGCAGGCCGCCAATGCGTATCACATAGATGTTGTCATTCTCTCGCTTGAGCGTTGCAGTCCGTTCGGGCTTGGGTTCTGCTTTTCCGAGAATTTTGTCAATAAAATTCATGGAAACTCAATCCTGCCTGCTTATAATGAAATGAAATCGCTTTTCGTCCGATACGGGCACACGCCCGTTAAAATCGGTCTGAAGTAGCATTTCCATGACATGAATCATGCTACAAAAGGGGCAGGTGTGTCAACCGCTGGGGACGGCAGCAATTCGATTATCAGATCAGCTCTTTGATGTACTTGTTCTTGAGCAGGCGCCAGAGAACCACGATGAAAGCGCTCAAGGGGATGGCGAGGAGAACACCGAGAAGGCCCTTGAAAACCACGCCCCAGAAGAGCAGCGAGAAGATGATCGCGGCATCGCTGAGGCCGGTCTTCTTGCCCTGGATGCGCGGGGTGATGAAGTACCCGTCGACGAACTGCACCACGCAGAAGACGCCCAGCACCAATCCGAGGCGCAGGCCGCTGCCGCCCTCGCCAAAGAAGGCCATTGGCAGGGTCACGGTCAGGCCGATGATGTTGCCGAGGTAGGGCACCAGGTTAAAACACCCCAAGGTGAGGCCGATGAGCATGCCGTAAGGCAGTCCCACGAGCGAGAAGCCGGTCCCGAAGAGAACCCCTTGGATGAAGGCGATGATCACTTGGCCGCGGAAAAAAGACACGATGATCGCGAAGAACTCGTCGATCAGATAAGAGACGTCCTTACGTGTGTCGGGCTTGAGAAAAGGCAGGAAGTTCTCGGCGTTTTTTCCGGAAAAAGGTTTTGCGGTGAGGAAGTAGATCAGGTAGACCGGCACCACCAGCCAGCCGATCAACGAGACGAAGTACTTGATCGCATCCAGGCCGTAGGTGAGCGCCATGCCGCCCATGTCGCCAAAAGAGATCTTGTTGATGAGCGTGGCGATGAAGGCGTCGGGGTCATTGAGAAACGGCAGTTTTTCCACCAGACCGAATTTCGTGAGGAAGGCTTGAAGGTTGGGGTTGGAAGCGGTCAGGGCGGCGGAGATTTTTACAACGAGCGTGGGCAGGTAATCGAAGAGTGCGATGAGCTGACCGACGAAGAGCGAGCCGAAGAAGAAAAACAGCGCCCCGATGGGGAGCGCGATCGAAAGGAAGAGCGTCGGTATCGCCAGCAGGTTCGAGCGCTTCAGATGCGCGTGGAGCCACAGGTAGTAGGGCTTGAAGAGCAAGGTGAGGATCATCGCCGCGAGCAACGGGGTGAGCACGACCGAGACCGCGGAGAGCAGTGCGAAGAACCCCCAGAGGAGCATGGCCACAAAGGCGATCACGAGTGTGGCGCAGAACACGGTGATGCCCGACGCGATGATTCCTTGCTGACGCTCGGAGAACGCGATTGCCGATTTCTGGTCGGACGGGGTGCGGATGATAGCCATGAATGAAAACTCCTTAACTCTCAACGTTCATCGATGCTTTTGAGTTTAGGCAGGCTGTGTGCAATTTGCAAGCGGGAATGCGCGGAGATTGTAATGTGCGGGTATCGCGCGCCGCGCGCCTTAACGTTTCTTGTAGACGTTCCGTCGATGTCCGACCTCAAGCGCGATCACGACCAACCGAGAGGCTTGAATGTCGCAAATGATCCGGTAGTCACCGACGCGATACCGCCACAGTCCTGAGAGCGTTCCGGTCAAGGCCTTTCCACTGGAACGTGGATCAGCGGTGCCGTCCACAGTGTTCTTCAAATATGCGGCGATCTGGGCACGTGCGGAGGGCGCCAGTTTCTTGAACTGCCTGTCGAAACGAGCGGTCGTTTCCAGCGCGAACGTCATTGGAGTCCTGTTTCCTTCAGAAGCTCGGCAAAGGGGCGGCTTTTTTGCCCGCTCGACTTGTAGTCCGCATACGCCCGTTCGGCGACGCGGGCATCGTACGCATCCTCTTCAGGTGTTGTTTCGTAGGGGGGGTGCGTTTCCGTGCAGGGGTCGAACCCGACTGTGAACGGTATGCGGTTCGTCTGGACGACTTTGGAGAAAAACACACGGATCGCCGTCGCCGAGTCCAGTCCGAAGAGACTGAAACATTTCTCGGCCTCTTTCTTCAGTTTTGGGTCGATTTTCGCTTGTACAAGGGCGGTGTTCGCCATCCGACAACCCTCCTTTCGCGTTATCAATACGTATTCATACTTTAGCATACTTACGTATGCCGGTCAACGTCCGCTCAGTGGTGAACGGCAATTCTCACTATGACTGAAACCGCCTGAAGGCGGTGCTGCAAACACGCCTAAACGTGCGGCCGTTCGTTTGCAGTACCGAGTTTAGTCGGCCGTCGCCTATGCCCGCCAGCCATATTGAGAATTGCTGAGTGGTGAAGGAGGTGAACGTTGAGCGTTTTGTCGGGTATATTATATTATCTCTTCGGCAGGTGGATGCACGCGCCGTGGAACGCGTGCGCCGCCTCCATCCACGCCTCCGACAGGGTCGGATGACAGTGAATGGCGTTGCCGATCTCGTCGATCGTCAGCTCGTTGCGGATCGCGACCGTGGCCTCGGAGATCAATTCTGTGGCGTGGCAGCCAACGGCTTGCGCGCCGAGCACCTGGCCGGTGACCGGATCGCAGACCCACTTGACGAACCCGTCGGTCTCGCCTGCGGCCATGGCTTTGCCGAGCACGGAGAAGGGGAAGACCGCGGTCTTGACCGCGATGCCGAGCTGCTGGGCCTTGGCCTCGGTGAGGCCGGCCAGCCCGATCTCGGGTGAAGTGAAGATGCACGAGGGGCAGATTTTCTCGACCTTCGACTTGTGGCCGGCGGCGGCTTCGGCCGCGGCGACGCCCTGCTGGGTGGCCGCGTGCGCGAGCTGGATGGAGCCGGTGACGAGGTCGCCGACCGCGAAGACGGAGGCGACGTTGGTGCGGCCTTGCGCGTCGACGGGAATGGTGCCGCGCTCATCGGCCTTCACGCCGGCGCGGGCGAGGTCCAGCGCGGCGGTGTTGGGCTTGCGTCCGACGGCCACAAGCAGGAGGTCACCCTCGACGGTCTGGTCCTTGTAGGTGCCGGAGACCTTGTCCTTTTTGACCGCAATGTCCGTCAGCGGAGCGCCGGTGAGGATCGTGATGCCGAGCGACTCCATGCGCTTGCGCAGCACGCGCCGCACGTCGCGGTCGAGCACCATCACGATGTCCTCAAGCATTTCGACGACGGTGACCTGGGTGCCGAGCGCGGCGGCCATGCAGGCGAACTCGCAGCCGATGACACCGCCACCGAGGATCAGCAGGCTCTTGGGCAAAGCGGTGAGGTCGAGGAAGGCGCGGCTGTCCATGACGCGCCTGTCTTTAGGCAGGAAGCCAGGCATGGCCGGGTCGCTGCCCGCCGCAATGATGATCGAGGCGGCGCTGAGCCAGCGGGTGGTGCCGTCGGGCTGGGTGACCGAGAGGCGGTTGGGGCCTTCGAAACGGGCCGCGCCCTTGACCATCTCGACGCCGTTCGACTTGAGCAGCATCTGCACGCCGCCGCTGAGCTTGGAGACGATGTCGGCCTTGCGGGCGGCCATCTTGGCGTAGTCGAAGGCGACGCCTTTGGCGGTGATGCCGTAGGCTTCCGAGTGGGCGGCGTGGTGGTAACGCTCCGCCGAGGCGATGAGCGTCTTGGTGGGGATGCAGCCCCAGTTGAGGCAGGTGCCGCCGAAGGCTTCCTTCTCGATGATGGCGGTTTTCTTGCCGAGTTGCGCGGCACGGATGGCGGCGGGATAACCGCCCGGGCCTGCGCCGATCACGATCACGTCAAAGTCGTACATGAATAAATCCGGTTAAGAGGTTGGAGAGGTTCACGGTTCAGTAGGGGCGAGCGGCCGCTCGCCCTTACACCAGGGATTTCCAGAGTTCGATGTTTTCGAGCTTGGACTTGATGGCGTTGATGAACAGCGCGCCGGTCGAACCGTCCACGATGCGGTGGTCGGCCGACAGGGTCATAACCATGATCGTGCGGATCTTGACCTCGCCGTTGACTACGGCGGGCATCTGCCGTCCGCTGGAGACCGCGAGAATGCCGGCCTCGCCGGGATTGATGATGGCGGTGAACTGATCCACTCCCAACATGCCCATGTTGGAAACGGTGAAGGAGCTGCCGACCATCTCGTCCGGCGTGAGTTTGCCGGTGCGGGCCTTTTCGGCCAGCGCCTTGGCCTGCGCGTTCAGCTCTCTGAGCGTGAGGGACTGTGCGGCGCGGATGACCGGCACCAAGAGGCCGTTTTCCACGCTGACCGCCATGCCGAGATCCACGTCGCCGCGCCACGAGACGGTCAGCCCGTCGGTGACCGAGTTGACGATCGGGAACTCTTCGAGCGAAAGGATGACGGATTCGAGAATGAAGTCGTTGACGCTGTAGTTGAGGCCTTTGGCTTTGAGGTCGGCCCTGTAGGCCATCAGGTCGGTGATGTCCGCCTTGACCGTGACGTAGAAATGGGGAATGGTCTGCTTGCTCTCGACGAGGCGGCGGGCGATGACCTGGCGCATGCGGGAGAGGGCCACGGGCTTACGCTTCAGGCTGCGCTCGATGTCCTCGACCATGATGCGTCCGGCGTCGCCGGAGCCGCGGACGGTGAGGATGTCGATTTCCTTTTCTGAGGCCAGCCGTTTGGCGGCAGGCGTGATGCGCAGCGCGTCATAGCCGGAAGAGGTGAGGTAGGCCTGCACGTCCTTTTCGACGATGCGGCCGTTGGGGCCGGAACCGGCGATGCGCGAAGGGTTGATGCAGGCGTCCTTGGCGAGGGCCTTGGCGCGGGGCGAGATCACCAGCCGGGACGCAGGGACCGGGGCTGCCACAGGTTGGGGCGCCGGGCGCGGCGCGGGGGCTGCTGCGGGAACGGCGGCCTGCACGGCGGTCTTTGCGGGAGCGGCGGCTGGCGCCGGTGCCGCGGCCGGTGCCGGAGCAGGCGTTGCGGCCGCCTTCGGGGGCTGGTCAGGCGCTTTCTCGCCCGCGGCGCCGACATAGCCGACGACGGTGTTGACCGGGACGGTAATGCCTTCGCGGATGTAGATCTTCAACAGGACGCCCTCGAAGAAGCTTTCGACCTCCAGATTTGCCTTGTCGGTCTCGATCTCAAAAAGAATGTCGCCCTTTACGACCGGATCACCCTCTTTTTTGAGCCATTTAACAATGGCACCTTCTTCCATGGTCTGACCAAGTTTCGGGAAAATAACTGCCTGAGCCATAGTATCTCCAAACGATTGAACGGTTCGTGTTCCTCTGAATCTGTTGCTGAAACAAATCAGGATGAAAAAGCAAAGTCGATAAAATATATCACAATCGGGCTTGGGCTGTCAGTTGCAAAATCGAGCAGAATCGATAAAAATCGAGCAGAAATGAGCGTCATGAAAAAAAGCGCGATATCTGTGAATTTTCGCCTATGCGCGGGTGCTTTTCATGAGTACTCTATTCCAATTGTAAGGGTTGGGTTTACAAGATGAGCGAGTAACCATGAACGGTACCGATAAAAGCGAAACGGCGTCATTCGAGTATGAGGGGCGAACCATCGGGTATGTGATTCGTTGCGGGCGATGCCGTTATATCAAAATCCTTGTGCCCAGTTCAGATACGGTCGAGGTCTGTATTCCGCCGCGCGTGTCATCTAAGGCCGCGCACGACTTCGTGGCGCAGCAGGCGGAGTGGATTCTGAAGGCCATGGCGAAACAGGCTAAGAAGACTCGCCTTTCGCCGCTCAAGTATGTGACGGGTGAGACGCTCTTTTATCTTGGCAAACCGCATCTTTTGGACGTGACCCATTCGGTTTGGAAATCGGTGAGGCGCGAAGAGGGGGTGTTGCGGGTCGCGCTGGGCAACAAGTCGGACACCGCCCTCGTGAAAGAGCTGGTAGACGAGTGGTTCCGTTCGCAGGCACAGAAGGTGCTTGCCAAATACCTGGCCGAGGCGCTGGAGCGGTTCGGAAGCCGGATCCGGCACGCGAAATGTCCGTTGGAGATGAGGTCGGACGCGCAGCCGAAAGGGTTGTGGCTCACCGTGCGGGCCATGAAAACGCGCTGGGGGAGCTGCTCGAGAGATGGGCATATCACCTTGAGCGTCGAGTTGATCCATGCGCCGCGCCGTCTGATGGATTACGTCATTGTTCACGAGCTGTGCCACTTGGTGCGCCTCGATCACTCTCCGGCCTTCTATTTTCAGCTTGCGCAGTGTCTGCCCGATTGGGATGAGCGCCGCCGCGAGCTGGAATCGCGGTCATGGCAGCGGGTGCCCGGGTGATCACGGTCCTACAGGTTTTGGAGGCGACAGAAGGTGGCACGCGGCGGCATCTGCGTGAACTCGTCGGCGCGCTCGATCCGGCTTTGTTCCGCGTCTGCCTGGCCGTGTCGCGTGAACGGGACCCCGCCTTTCTCGATGATCTCGCGGGTTACGAGGCGCGGGGTGTGCCGGTGCATGAGGTGACGATGCGGCGCGGGATCGCGCCGCTCGCCGACCTGCTCGGCCTGATCCGCCTCACGTGTCTGGTGCGGCGAATTCGTCCGGACGTGATCCATGCGCACAGCGCCAAGGCGGGGTTCCTTGCCCGGCTGGCGGGCCTGTGGTGCCGGGTTCCGGTCGTCTATACGCCGCACGTGTTTCCTTTTTTGATGGTGTGCGGACGATGCTCCACACGGTTCTACCGGCTGCTCGAGCGAAGCGTGCGCGGCAGGACGGCGGCGCTGATTGCGGTTTCGGACGAAGAGGTGCGTGAGGCGTTGCGGCTGGGGTATGCGGCCGAGCGGGTAACGCTCATCCGCAACGGCGTGGCGGCGTGTGAGGCCGGTCCGGTAACGGTGCGTACGACCGGCGAACTGAAGATCGGTTTCTTCGGGCGTCTGACGCGCCAGAAAGGGCCGGACCTTCTGCTCGACGCAGCGTCCGACGTGGTGTCGCACGTCCCGCACGTGGTCTTCCTGTTCTATGGGGATGGCGAGTGGGCGGAAAAGGCACGCAAACGGGTGGCGTCGCTCCAGCTTGCAGCGCATGTGCGGTTCATGGGAGCGTATCGGCAGAATGAGACGGTGACGCTCATGCGCGAGGCCGATGTGGTGGTGGTTCCGTCGCGTTGGGAGGGGTGCCCCTATGTCGTGCTGGAGGCGTTCCAGTCCGGTGTGCCGGTCGTGGCGGCTGCGGTGGGGGGCGTGCCGGAACTGATCCGGGATGGCGTCAACGGCGTGTTGGTCGAGGCGGATAACGCCGAGGAACTCGGCGACGGAGTGTTGTGCCTGTTGCGCGATCCGGACAAGCGGCGGCACCTGGCGGAGGCGGGCCGATTGACGGCTGCGGCGCATACGCTGGAGGCGATGGCTGCGGCGGTCGGCGCGGTGTACCGCCGTGTGGCGACTCCGCTGGGATGAAAAAAGGAAACGCGCCAGCCGTGTGATCGGGGCGCGTCATCTTCGCTTAAACGCAGACGGCGTTATTCCGCTTTCTTCGCCGCTTTCGGGACCTTGGCCTTGACCGCCTTCTTCGGTGCGGCAGCGGGAGCTTCGGCTTTTGGGACCTTGGCTTTGACGGTCTTTTTCGGCTTGTCGGCTGGCGCGGCGGCCTTGGCAGCCACGATCTTTTTCACCTTCACCGGCTTTTGCACGAGTTTGCGGACATCCACCGGCTGCATTTTCATAACAACCGTTTCGTCCATGCCGAGCTTCACCAAACGGGCACGCTGTACTTTCGAGCGGCGACGCTTCTCGCTTTGGCTCTTGATCGGACGAGTGTGGGAATGCTTTCTTAATGTACGGCCTGAGCCCATGAAAAATCCTCCGAGTCTTTCCTTAAGTGGTAAAAAGTGGTCTGTATAATGGCGGATTCATCGCAAAAGCGCAAGCACTCGTTTAAAATAAATGAGAGCCGCTCAGTACTCGCGCTGGTTGATGTCTTTGACCTCGTTGGTGAAGATGTTGATTCGGATGAAGCGGGTGACCCGGTCCTTCATGGCGCGGGCGTAAATGAATTTCTGGCCTTCTGTAATGGTGGTGGGGAAGGTCACCTTCCCCGTCTTGCCGACTTTGGCGGTGATGTCGGTCTCCACGCCGCCGGGGTGCTTGTAGTAAAGCCGCGAGCCGGGTTTGACGTTGAACGTGATCGTCGCGGTCATGGAGCCCGAGACATCGGTGGAGTCAAAGGTCATGTCCACGCCGGCCGACTGGACGTTCAGCGTCTGGTGCAGGTTGGATGCGAGCGGCGTACCGGGGTTGCTGTAGAGCAGCTTGGGGTGGAGTTTGTCGAGATCGGCCATGCGGGCCACGCGGAAACGGTATTCCGGATAGGAAACCGTGCCGGCCTTGACGACGGGGCTAATGGCGACCGTGTGGATGGCGGCTTCGACGCGGGCCTGGTCCTCCGGACGGGAGAGCGTTTTAAAGCGGTATGTGCAGGGGATCGAGGTGACGCCTGTGTCGCGGTTGAAGGTGGCGCAGCCGGACAAGGCCAAGGCGGCGGAGCAGAGCAGGAGGGCTTTTAGCGATTTCATGACTAGGGTTCCTTGAGTCGGGTGAAGCGTTTTATGAAAGCAGGTGCTGGCCTCCGTCCACGTACAGAATCTGTCCGGTGACGGCTTCGGCCTCGAGCAAATAGCGGACCGCGGCGGCCACCTGTTCGGCAGACGGACGGGTCAGCAGCGGAATCGTGCCGGCGGGTTCCTTGTTGCTCGCTGCGGAAGGCAAGAGCACGGCGCCGGGCGCGACGGCGTTGACGCGCAGGGCCGGAGCAAATTCGAGCGCGGCGGAGAGCGTGAAGGCTTCGAGCGCCTTTTTCGAGAGCAGGTAGGGGACGGCTCCGGCGTTCGGGTGGGCGATGCGCTGGTCGAGCAGGTTGACTGCACTGCCGGTGGCGTGACGGGCGGCGAGGTGCGCGGCGAGCCGCTGCGTGAGGCGGACCGGAGCGAGGGTGTTGATGCGCCAGAGGCGTTCGAAATTCTCAGGAGTGGCCGACGCGAGCGGCTGCAGGGCGAACTGCGAAGCGTTGTTGACCAGCGCGTCCACGCGTCCCGCACAGGCGAGTGCGGCATCAAACACGGCCTCGGGCACGCCAGCGGCGAGCAGGTCTCCGGTCACACGCCAGGCTTTGCCGCCGTGCGTGGCCAGGTGCGTGCAGAGCGTGTCCGCCTGTGCTGCGGAGCGGTTGGCATGGACGATCACATCCCAGCCCGCGCGGGCGAGGGTGTCGGCCATGACTCGTCCGAGACGGACGGCGGCGCCGGTGATGAGGACGGTTCGGTTCATGGGAGGTGGGGCACGGACTGCCGTGCCCTTACAGGTTGACAATCGACGGCAAGCATCATACCTTAATTTCCAATGAGCCGTCATGCCCAAAACGTCAATCTTCGCGTCGCCGACCGGGATTTCAAGTATTACATTTTCGACTGGGACGACAACATCCTGCATATGCCGACGCATATCCATCTGGAGAAGCGGATGCCCGACGGCACCTGGCAGCCGCATCAGGTCTCGACGGCGGTCTTTGCGGTGGTCCGCACCGAAAAAGAGAACTACCGTGCGCCGGGCGGCGTGTGGGATAACGCCTTTGTCGAATTTCAAGATTACGCGGACGAGGACGAAAGCCGCTTCTTGCGCGACACGCGCGAGTCGCTTGATAAAGTCTTGCGAGGCGAGACACTGCCGGGGCCGAGTTTCAACACCCTGCGCGAAACGTTGGTGGAAGGTCGGCTTTTTGCAATTGTGACGGCGCGCGGGCACGAGCCCGAGTCGATCAGAAAGGCCGTCCGGCTGTTCGTCGATCTGGTCCTGACGCCGGCGGAGAAACGGGAGATGCTGGCAAACCTGCGCGGCTACCGCGTCTGCTTCGACCATCTGACAGCCTTCGGCACGGATGACGAGGAGATCGACTACTATCTTTCGCTCAACCGGTATCATGCGGTGACCAACCCCGCCTTCAAACAGCGGATGACGAAGGCGTCGGGCGGAGAGGTCTCCCCCGAGAACGCCAAGCAGTTCGCGGTCTGCGACTTTGTCGAACACCTCATCAAGATACTCTCGCGTGCCGGCGCGGACTCGGTGCGGCGGCCGATCAGCGTCGGGTTCTCGGACGACGACCTCGGCAACGTGGCCGCAGTCGAACGGTACATTCAGGACGAGCTGTCGAAACGCTTCCCGGCCATCAAGTTCTGCGTGTACGACACCTCCGACCCAGGCCTGACCGATGGCCGCAAGGTGGTCGTTTCAGGTCAGCTCGACTTCGGTTTTTAGGAACGGCCATGACAAACAATGGAGAGCTGCGCATGCGGGATGTGAACATGAAAACGGAGATCGTCGATCTGTGCGATCTGCTGAAGTTCGAGAATCTGGCCCAGAGCGGCGGGGAGGCGAGGTTCGTCATCGCCGAGGGGCGCGTGCGGGTCAATGGCGAAGTCGAAACCCGCAAGCGCAAGAAGTTGCGCGCCGGCGATGTCGTCGACTTTGCGGGCCAGACGCTCCGGTTGGTCGGACGGACGGGGTTGCCTGTTTAGCTATGCGGGCACCCAAAAAGATCGTGTTGTGCCTCGGCGCCGTATTCGGGGCCGCCGTGGGATTGTTCGTGGCCTGCATCGGCCCGTGGCCGGTCTCGCAAGCGGGCTTCGAGGGGGCCGCCTATTTCAACCAGGATATCGCGGCGGTTGACCGGAACGCCAAGCTGAGCCAACTGACGGACAGTCCCGGCCGGCTGCTGGCCGGCTGGGGGACACGTCTGATCAACCCGGCTCCCGGCCTGCCCATGGCCGGCTACGGTGCCAGGCAGAACATCAGGGAATACCTTTGGGGTGACAAGCCCGCGGGCCTTTCCACAGGTGCCCACGATGACCTTAAGGTGAAGGCGCTCGCGCTGAGCGACGGCCGCGATATCGCCGTGCTTGTCGGGGCGGACCTGTTGCTGATACCGCCCAATGTGGCCGAGGCAGTCCGGAAGGAAGTCGCCAAACAGACGCCCCTCTCCGCAAACAACATTCTGTTCGGCGCAAGCCACACCCATGACGGCCCCGGCGCCTGGGGGCCGGGATTGGCCGCATTCTTCACCGGCGGCACCTACAATCCCGATGTGCCCGTCTTTCTGACGGAAGCCTTCACCCAGGCGATTGTGGAAGCCTACCGCAACCTTGGTCCGGCCAGAATGGCGCACGGGAGCGTCGATGCGGAACAGTACATTCGCAACCGGGCGCGCAAGGCGCCGATCGATACGCGCCTGTGTTACCTGGTCGTTGAGAAGGAGGACGGCGAGCGGTATGTCCTGATACGCTATTCGGCGCATCCGACCACCGTGGGACCGCGCTTCCTGCAACTGACGGCGGAGTATCCCGGCTGCCTGCAGTCGGTCATCGAGAAGGCCCTGCCGAATACCACGGCCGCCTTTCTGGGCGGTTCCCTGGGCAGCTCTGGTCCCCAGGCGCCGGAGGGGCCCAGCGACATCGGCCGCGCCCAGGCCATGGGTGAGGGACTGGCAAAGCTCTTTCTTGACAACGTGAAGCCCGCCAACCTGAAGTGGCAGACCGGCGTGGACATCGCCACCGTGGGTATTCCGCTGGCCCTGCCGCCGTACCAGATGCGTGTGACCCGCAGGTTGCGGGTGTCGCCGGTTTTGCCCGGATTGATGGGGGTGCCACACGAGGCCTGGATGCAGGCCGTGCGCGTAGGCGACCTCCTGATCGTGGGCCTCCCTGGGGATTTCAGCGGGGAAATCAGCCGGGACTGGGCGGACCGGGCCGCCGTCAGGGGCTACGACCTCTGGGCCACCAGCTTCTGCGCCGCCTACATCGGGTACATTTCTCCGGACAGGTACTACAACGAGCCGAGTGTGTTGAAGCAGTATGAAACCGGTTTCATGTCCTGGGCCGG
This sequence comes from bacterium, assembly GCA_025360845.1. GTDB lineage: Bacteria > Verrucomicrobiota > Kiritimatiellia > RFP12 > UBA1067 > JAHFSX01. Next base: position 1,501 of record JANYBJ010000192.1, on the reverse strand, counting down.
GCCTCATCAGGAGGCATTCTTCACGGCGCTGATGAAACGCATGACCGAGGCTCTGACAAAGTCGCCCGACTGACCGATCTCGCCTGACGCGGGCATTGCGGGGGGAGAGGCGTTCTGGTATCCTACTTTTCTAATGTCCAAACCTTTAAGGCATCACGGTTCGACAGAAAGACGCGGCGCAGGTTGGCGCGGGCGGCTGCCAGCCGTTCTTGCCGGATTGTGCCTGCCGGTGTTGGTCTGGTGGTCCGGTTGTCTTTCCGAACGGGTCCATCCGCCCAAGGGCCGGACAACGACCGTGATAGCCATGGAGGTCACGGGCTATTGCAACTGTGGCCTCTGCTGCAGTTGGGAGCGTGGCTGGCTCGGGCTGGGGTCTCCGGTGATCAGCAGCGGCCCGAACAAAGGCCGTCCCAAAGCGGTCGGGATGACCGCCAGCGGCACGCGGGCGAAGCACGGCACGATCGCGGCGGACACCTCGGTTTTGCCCTTCGGCACGGTTGTGTATGTGCCGGGGTACGGGTATGGGCGCGTGGAAGACCGCGGCGGCGCGATCACGGGGAGCAGACTGGATCTTTGGTATCCGTCGCACGGGGATGCCCAAGCGTGGGGCCGCAAGAAGGTGAATGTGCGCGTATGGCGGCCGTAAGGGCGACCCGCCGGTCGCCCGTACATGTAGGGGAGGGCCTGTGTGGCCCGCCCGAAAGGTGAATGATGAGTGACGAGACTAAGACAGGCGAATCGGATACCAGCCGGCATTTTCTGAAACAGTGGATCGCCGAGGATGTGGCGGCCGGAAAGACGGGCGGGCAGGTGGTGACGCGTTTTCCGCCCGAGCCCAACGGGTATATCCACATCGGACACGCCAAGGCCATCTGCATCGATTTCGGCATGGCCAAAGAGTTCGGCGGTCAGTGCAATCTGCGGATGGACGACACCAACCCGTCGAAGGAGTCCGACGAGTACGCCGAGAGCATCAAGCAGGATATCCGGTGGCTCGGTTTCGATTGGGGCGACGGGTTCCACAGCGCGGCGGACCTCTTTGACAAGATGTGTCTGATCGCGGAGAATCTGATCGCCAGCGGGCATGCGTATGTCTGCGACCTCACGCAGGAGCAGTGGAAAGAGTATCGCGGCATCCCGACTCTGCCGGGCAAGGAGAGTCCCACCCGCAACCGGCCGCCGAAAGAGAACCTCGCGCTGTTCCGCCGCATGAAGGCCGGCGAGTTCGTGGACGGCACGCTGTGTCTTCGCGCGAAGATCGACATGTCCTCGCCGAACATGAAGATGCGCGATCCGCCGCTCTACCGCATCAAGCACGCGCACCACTACCGGACCGGGGACGCGTGGTGCATCTACCCGCTCTACGACTACGCGCACTGCCTCAGTGACTCCTTCGAGGGCATCACGCACTCGCTCTGCACGATGGAGTTCGAGAGCGCGCGAGAGCTCTACGACTGGGTCATCAAGGCCACCGAGGTGCCCCACGTCCCCCGGCAGACCG
>JANYBJ010000175.1 GCA_025360845.1 bacterium | reverse complement strand
GGATCGCATCCGTCGGGCTGATTCCTAGATCGTGCAAGACCCCTTCAGCCTGATGCTTGATTTGAGGCTCGATTCTCGCGTGAACAACGGCGGTTTTCATGTCGCAATTGTGTCACAAGTGCAACACAACCGTCAAGTCGGTTTTGTCTTCGATCCGGGTCCGGTCCCGGCACGCAAAAACTGATCGAAAGACACCCGCCTATCCTGCCGGACCAAGCCGATCTTAATTTGTCTTTGGATCTGGGCGAACGTCGTCAGCCACACACGGCGGTCACGCCGTTGTGTGGGCTGACTGGTTGGTGGCTTTTGAATTGATCAACTTCAGTACTAGTAATGACATAAGGAAGATCCAAAAGTTCCGATTTGCTCGTCCGCAATCGTCTCGTAGACAGGGTATGTCCTTAAGAAGAATCAAGCCTTGATGGAATGTCACACTCAGTTGGACTCTCGTATCGTCTGGAACCATCTCACCTTTTCGATTTTTTACAACCGAATCAATGCCTGCGTCAATGCCGGGAAGAAGATAATCGTTCACACTACGGCTGTTATTCCACGCCCAGAAGAGATCCGCTGCTGTGTTAAAGGCTGACACAAACATGACTATAAGAAAAAGTGCCCGGAAGATCTTTCGAAGTCTTTCTTTTTGTGTCATTTTCGTGTTTCCTTTTCCCCAACGTCAGCGACCATCGGCCCCCTGAGCCGGAGGCGAATGGGGGTTCGATGGGCCGCCTTGTTGTGCCGTTTCTAATTCTCGGTCTCTTCGAGTGTCGCGTTGGTGCATCCGATAATACTTGGTCACAAGATTGAGAGCCAAGAGAGGAAGAAGTACGGCAAAAAGGACGAGGCCCACAATGAATCCAATCGGTCCAGCAGTGTCGACCAATTGCCTGGCGAGTAATCCCCAAGCAACAAGAGAGGCTGGAAAAGCAAGCAAGACTAAACTGTAAAGCCATTCGCGCATTTTACTCACGCCCAATAGGGCTAGACATACCCCCAATGCTAAGGTTGTCGCTGCAAGAGCTGTCAGTCTGATGGGGACATCGTCCAAATTAGTAATTATCAAGAACATGATAGACGAAGCCACAACAAATATAAGGCCCGGAACTCCGCATAAAAGGAACAAAAACACACTATTGATTTTCTGTTTCAAGCGCCATTCGTCTTTCCCTATGCACAACAGTTTATTCTCCATCAGGAATAGCAACGGGCTTAGCATCCCGGCAGATGCAAAACCTCAAAGCCCTCGTTGGAAATCAAAAACTTATAACGGCTTCTTGCCGCATAGCGGGGTTGCTAAGCCTCACTGATACGCCTCCAAACGCGTTCAAATCCGCTGTGCCATACTCCAACATTGCTTGTACGGTAACACACGCGCTTACCCCGCTTCAAGCCCGTTTCACCCCTGAGCAACTTCCTCAAACTAATGAACTCATGCACTCCCGCAATAACGAACTTCCCCCAAGGTGCCAAACTCCGTCCCAGTAAGCAGGAGGCTTTACCATGGACGGAGAACTGCTTGCCACCGACACCGCGCGTTTCGCCACCCTCAAAAAACTGGTGGACATCGACCTAGCCGACCGCCGGGAATGGTTCGGCCGCGCCGAGCGGAACCGCACCGAGCGCTTCAAGCGCACGAACACCAAGAAGCCGGTTTACGAGGGCGCGCAAGGCTTCGGGGTCACGTCTCAACATTCGACAATTAATGTTTGGACAGCAACATAGCGGATAGACCGGCGGACGCCTCGGGGAGGCGTCCCTACCGAAATCGGCTACACTAATTCAACACGGAGCGAGATGGGTACATATCGGGACAAACGGACAAATTGATTTTCTCGCTCGTATTTCCTGCACGCTCGGTGGTGCCAAGTCTTAATCGTAATCGTTCCGGTGCAGCATGTCGATGTTCTGCGTGATAATGCCAATCAGCGTCTTCATAAAATCACAAAACCATCACTTGGCATCCCCTTTGTGCCTGTTATACTAATCGACCCATGCGTTACGGTAAACAGATTTTGGTTCCGGAGTTCGGCGAGGAGAGTCAGAAGACGCTCTCCGCCGCCACCGTCGCGATTGTCGGCTGCGGCGCGCTCGGCGCGTTGCAGGCGGAGCTGCTGACCCGCATGGGGGCCGGACGCCTGCGCATCGCGGACGGCGATCTCGTCAGCCTCAACAACCTCCACCGGCAGCTTCTCTTCACCGAGCGCGACGCCGAGGAGGGAACGCCCAAAGTGACGGCGGCCGCGAACCGCCTCGCAGCGCTCAACAGCGAGGTGGCGCTTCGCACCACGGCCGAGCGGATCACCCGCGACAACATCGCGGCGTTCGCCGAAAAAGCCGATCTGATTCTGGACGCCACGGACAACATCGCCACACGCTTCCTGATCAACGATTACTGTGTGCGCAACAGCCTGCCGTGGATCTACACCGGCGTGGCGGGCACGACCGGCCTGATCCTGCCGATCCTGCCGCGCGAAGGGCCTTGCCTGCGCTGCCTTTATCCCGATCCGCCGTCCGAGAGCGATGCGGCCACCTGCGCCGCCGACGGCATTCTGCCCACAACGGTGGCGCTGGCCGTCTCGCTCCAAATCACGCAGCTCGTGCGCATCCTGAACCGCACGGCCGTGCCGGGGACCCTGATCCGCCTGAACGTCTGGGACGCCAGCGTGCGGACCACGACCGCGCACCGCAACCCCGAATGCCTCTGCTGCGGCCAACGGCGGTTTGAATTTCTCGACGCGGAAGCCCCCGACGGGACGGCGCTCGCGACGGCGGTGTGCAGTCAGCGGATGGTCCGCATCGACAGCCGCTTCTGGGAGGGGGCCTTCAATGTCGAGCGTGCGCTCGCCGCCGCCGCGCAGAATGGCGCAGCCGTTGAGCGCAAAGGCCTGCTCCGGATCGTCACGGCCGGCGCGCGCCGCATCAGCCTCTTTCCCGACGGACACATGCTGGTCCATGAATGCACGGTGACGGACGAGGCGCTCGCCGCGGTCCGCGAGGTGTTTCGGTAGGGACGCCTCCCCGAGGCGTCCGCCGGCCTATGCCGCATGTCTCTGCGGAAGGTTATAATGTGGGCAGAGCCCCCAACCCAGAATTTCTACCACAAAGACACCAAGACCACAAAGGATACCAAGAAATCTCATCGGGATGCCGCCCTCTGGCTTTGTGTTTCTTCGTACACTTCGTGTCTTCGTGGTAAAACAACTTGTTTTTATTGCGCTTGTTGGTTCGCAAGGTTCTAAGGCTGCCGTTTCCTTTGCGGGGTTCCGCCCGGCGGAGGGCCTTTAGGAGCTTCGTCCTCGCTGAGAAAACCGTCGCGGTTGCGGTCCAGCCTGTCGAATTCGGGCGGCGGGCCGTCGAACTCCTGACGCGACACCTTGCCGTCGCCGTCCTTGTCCAGATGCGCGACAAAGCCGGGGCGCGGCTCTTGGCCTCCACCCGCCATCGGACGTGAGCGGCCCGCGGTGAAGGTGCCGTCGAGCGCCGGGCCTGATGTCCGCCGCGTGGCTTCGCCGCCGCGCACGCACCGGACGTAATTCAAGATGCGGACCTCGTCGCCCTGCGGACCGTTGCCGCTGGCCCAGTCCGCGGGATTGCCGGTCTTGGGGTCGCTGCGCTGCGCGCCTGCGCCGTGGACGTTCATCTTCTCGCCGCGCATGCTTCCCATCGCCTTGCCGAAGCAGAGGTAGACGGCAAAGCCGCATGCGTGGTTCTCCAGATGCGTGGTGCCCGTCCAGTACCACGCCTCGGCATCGCTCATCTTGAAAACGGGATCGATCGCCGGTCCGCGTCGCGCGGCATCCGTGGCGTCGGGCGCGCGGGAGTAGTCGACGATGCTCTGCAGCTCTTTGGCGCTGGGCAGCCGCCAGTCGTCGTGCCCAGCCAGCGTCAGGCCTTCGGCATAGGCGAGCGCCGCCTGCCAGTCCATGCCTTTGCCGCTGTCGGCCTTCTGCCACACCAGTCCTGTGGCGCGGTCCGAGACCGTGCCGTCACCTTTGTCGGCAAAGTCGTTCACGCCGTATTTGGGGTTGCCGCGCACGTAACGCACGAACTCAAACATCTCCCCGCGCGGTGAAACTTTAGGATACCCCTTGATGCGGCCGTCGGCGAAGTTCACGCCGAAGACCGTCGGGTTGCCGCTCATGGTTTTGCCGACGTACTCGGTGGCCGACCAGTACTGCGCGTCGATCAGGCGTTCGCCCTTTTGCTCGTTGCCCCAGGCGAACGCGAAAACGTTTGTGTCGAGATAGTGCTTGGACTGCGCGGCGGCGCGCGCGCTGTAGCCCCTGAAGTCGATCAGCGAATAAAGCTCTTTGATGGTCGGCAGCCGCCAGTCGGCGTGACCCGCAAGCTGAAAAGTCTTCGCTCCTGCCACAGTCTGCGCAAAGGTCGACTTGCTCTTGAGGTCGGGCGTCTTCTGCCACATCAGCCCGGTGTTGATATCCGAGACCGTACCGTCGCCGTTGTCTTTGTAGGCGGGAGCAGCGCCCTGATATTGCGCGTCCTGTCCGTCGAAGGCCTCGCCCGCTTGCGGATAGGCGATCTCGCGGTCATTGCTGAAGCAGCGGTCCAGACCCGTATCGACAATCGAATAAGGCGGTGTCTGTCCGCTCGCGCAGGCCGCGAAGGTGAGCGCGGCGGCGGCGGTGATGCGTGCGTTCTTCATGCAGCTTTCCCCGTTAGAAAGAGCGGGCGGCTCTGTTGTGCCAGAACCGCCCGTATCCGTCAGTTATTTCTGTTCTGGAACCGGCGCCTTCTCGGGTGCCGGCGGCGGTGGCGTGTCAGGGCGTGGCCCAGCGGCACCGGGCCCGCGGCCCGGGCGGTCAGGACCGCGGACGGAGGCCATCTCGTGCATCTTCTTCAGCACCTCTTCGCCGAGGATCTGCCGCGTTTTGATCTGCGAGGCGATCTCCAGCTTGAAGAGTTCTGCCTGCGCCTGGGTCAACGCGTCGGCCGCTTTGAGGGCCGCCTTCTCGTCGACCGTCGCGCCCTTCATCTGCTGGCCCAGCGCCAGTTCGGCCTTCTCGGCGGCAGCCTTCAGGTCGATACGTTTCATCTGCTGTTCAAACTGGAAGGTGGAGAGCGCCTGGAGTTGCTCCTCCTTCGCCCCGGCCTGTTTCAGCATCTCCGGACTGGGGGGCATCCCTTGACCGCCTTCAGGTCCGGGACCGCCGCGCATCATGCCTGGATTGCCCATACCTTCGGGACGCCGTCCCCGCATCATGCCCGGTCTGCCTTCCTGACCGGGGCCGCCCAACTGCAGGCCTGCGCAGCCCTGTCCCTCGCACGGGGGACGCACCCCCGGGCCGTCGCCGCGGGGCCCCGGACCCTGCGGTCCGTTCGGCTCGGCGAACGCCGTGCCGCTCAACAGCGCGGCACCCATCATCGCTCCCAGCACTTGACTCGTCTTCATACCTGGTCTCCTTTTGTTTAAGCTCTTCACCGATCACATTGTAGGTCCGTTACGTGTAAGAGTAAACAACATGAACATGACAACCGGACGCTTTTATTATGACGATATTGTCATCATTGCGGGCTGGCATTTACTGTGGCGGTAGCGTTAAGATTTCCGCATGAGAATTCTTGTGGTCGAAGACGAGCGGAAAATCGCGGGGTTCATCCGCCAGGGGCTGGAGGAGCACGGCTTCACGGTGGAGGTCTGCAGTAACGGCGACGACGCTTTCACGCTGGCCACGACCCGGCCTTATGACACGATCGTGCTGGACATCATGCTGCCGGGGCGCGACGGGCTCAGCATCCTGCGCGGCCTGCGCGAGCGCAAGAACACGGTGCCGGTTATCCTGGTGACGGCGCGGACCGAGCTGAACGAGCGCATCGACGGGCTGAACCTCGGTGCGGACGACTATCTGACCAAGCCTTTCTATGTGGAGGAACTCGTCGCCCGCATCCACGCCATCGCCCGGCGGGCCAAGGACGAGCCTGCCGGCTTGCTGCGGGTCGGCGACTTGACGGTGGATCTGATGCAGCGGCAAGTCCGGCGGGGAGAGAGCGAGATTGAGCTGACCGCCCGCGAGTTCAGCCTGCTTGAACGGCTCATGCGCACACCCGGCAGGGTCTTTACGCGCACCCAACTGCTGGAGCACGTGTGGGGGTACGACTTCGACCCCGAGACCAACCTGGTGGACGTGAATATCCGGCGGCTGCGCAAGAAGATCGACGACGAGTCGGCCGCGCCGCTGATCGAGACGGTGCGCGGGGTGGGCTACCGGGTACGTAAATCGGAGTAAGGGCATGTTGCGTTCGTTCAAACTGAAGATGGCGCTGTTCTCGGTCTGCACATCGGGAGCGATCCTGCTCGCCTTCGCGCTGCTTTTCATGGCGATGCTCCGGCGGGCCGGGCTCGAGCGCGTCGACCGCCACCTCGGCGCCTTGGCGGGATCACAACTGCAACGGCCTGTCCCCCCCGAGCACTGGGCCTACTTCGAGGAGTCGCTGGCCAACCCGTCGGGCGAGGAGCGCCCGCCGCAGTTTCTGGTGAAGGTTCTTGACCGGGACGGTCTGCCGGTTTACTGCTCGCCCCGCTGGCCCGCGACCCTCGACGACGGCAAACTCGGCGTGCCCGGCTATCTCAAGCAGAGCGCCCTCGCACAGCGGCCGCCGCCGTTGCCGCCGCCGCCCCGGCTGTTCCGGCCGGGAATCGATGAGCCGCCGCCGCCACGTCCGCATCTGAAGCGGCCGCGTTATGTCACGGCACTGATTTCGGGCTGTCCGTGGCGGATCATCCTGTCAGGCACGGAGGGGATAACGGTGATTATCGGGGCCGATCTGACCGATTTTCAGGCCGATCTCAAGCGGCACTGGAACCTGTTCGCCGTGGCAAGCCCCCTCGCCCTGCTGTTGCTCGCCGCGGCCGGCTGGCTGCTGGCGGGGCAGGCGTTGCGTCCGGTGAAGGTTCTCACGCAGGTCGCCGGCGGCATCACCGCGAAGGGGCTCGATCAGCGCGTGCAGGCCAGCGGCGCCGATCAGGAGTTTCAGGCGCTGATCGACGTGATCAACGGAATGCTGAACCGGCTTGAAGTCAGTTTTCAGCAGGCCGCCCGTTTCAGCGCCGATGCCGCCCATGAGCTGAAGACGCCGCTGACCATTCTTCAGGGCCAACTGAATCAGGCCTTGCGCAGCGCGCCCGCCGACTCGGACGAGCAGCGCACCTACGCGGACCTGCTCGAAGAAACGCAGCGTCTGAAAAGCATTGTCCGCAAACTGCTGCTGCTGGCCCAGAGCGATGCCGGACGGCTGAGGCTCTCGCCCGAACGCGTCGACCTCTCGTCCGAAATCGCTGCGCTGTGCGAGGATGTTCCGCTGTTGGCGCCGGGGTTGACGGTACGCGACGAACTCGCGCCGCACGTCTGCGTCAAGGCCGACCCGGACCTGATCCGGCAAGTCGTGCAGAACCTGTTCAGCAACGCGACGAAATACAACCGCGAGGGCGGAGCCGTCGAATGTCGCCTGCGGCAGGAGGGGGCGACCGCAACCTTCACCCTTGCCAACACGACGGACAGCCAACTGCAGATCGACCGCGGGCGGCTCTTCGAGCGTTTCTACCGGGGCGACCCTTCGCGGAACCGCCAGGTGGAGGGCAGCGGCCTTGGGCTGAGTCTGGCGCGCGAGATCAGCCGGGCACACGGCGGCGAACTCATTTTGGATGCGGACGAGACGCGCGACGGGTGGATCGCCTTCCGCCTGACCTTGCCGACGAAGGTCGGATAGGGTAGCGGCTCGACAGAGTCTCGCCCTCCAAAAGCTACGAACAGGCCCTGGAGGGCGAGTGTCCTCACGAGCCGTTTCGCATAGCTTCACGCGCTTTGCAGGCTGCCGGTGAGGGCGAACAGGATGTTCTCTTCCGTAATGATTCCCAGCGCCGCGCCGTCGCGTGCCGCGCGCACAAGCACCATGGGCTGGCGGTACTTCCGCATCAGCGGCAACACGTCATCCGCACGCACGTCCGCGTTCACGAAAAAGGGGGCCTGCATGCAGTCGCGGGCCCGGGTCTGGTCGGGGTCCGGCGCCGAGGCCAGCACCGACAGCGCATTCAGCACGCCCACGCAGCGCGTGCCGTCTTCGCTGAAGATGGGCAGCCGCACATGGCCGGAGTCGCGCACCAGCTGATAGCAGGTTCTGAGCGGGACCTGCTCGGTCGCCTTCGACACGCGGGCCAGCGGCGTCATCACCTGTGCGGCGGTGTTCGACTGCAAGGCCAGCACGCGGTTGATCATCAGACGCTCAAAGGCCGTGATGCGCGAGCCGTCTTTGGGGTCGCTGACCACATTCTGAATGTACTCGCGCGTCATGAGAAACCGCTGGTCCGACGCGCTGCGGTTTTTCGGCACCATCCACTTCGTCAGATAGAGGATCAGCACGGTCAGCGGCGTAAGCAGCTTCTCGACCACGTAGAAGAACCGGGCCACCAGCAGCGTACGGCGCAGCGGACGCGTCGTGAAAAAAAGCTTGGGCAGATACTCACTGAAGAAAAGGATCATGAAGGCCATGACCGTCGCCCACGCCGTCTGCACGAAGTGAAGTCCCGGGAAACATTTCTGCGCGAGAGCGGCCGAAAGCGTGGACAGGATCACACTCGAAAGGTTGGTGCCGATCAGGATCGTCGCCAGAAACCGCTGCATGTCCGACACGTACACGTTCAGAATCTTGGCGGCCTTCGATCCCATCCGGAGCAGATGCATCAGCCGGGCATGGTTAACGCACAATACGCCCGACTCTGTTCCGGCAAAGAACGCGAGGGAGAGAAAACACAAGAGGATGGCAAGCAGATAGAGCTGGACGCTCATAGCAACCCCTCCTCTGCACTCTCATAGCCCGCTTCGTCGCCCTCCGGCAGATCCCCCGAATCCGCTTCAGGACGATCAAGGACCTCGAGCTGGATGGCGTCGATGCGCCGCTTCCGAAGCCGCCGCACCGTCGCCCGGCAGCCCTGCGCCTCAACGGTCTGGCCCGCCTGCGGCAACCGGCCCGCGTGGAAGGTGATCCACCCGGCGATGCGGTCGGCATTGTCGGCCTCCAGAGAGAGGTCAAGCTGGCGGTTGATCTCGTCGAGGCTGACCGTGCCATCGATCAGCCACACGTCGCCGTTCAGCCGCCGGATCTCCGGGCGTTCGTCCCCCCCCTTGGTCGCCACCGGCGCGGTGATGAGTTCCAGAATGTCGCCGCGGGTGATCAGCCCCGCCGTGCCGCCGTACTCGTCGAGGACGCAGGCGATGTGCTTGCCGCTGCGCTGGAAGGAGACCAGCAGGTCATCGAGGGAGACGTTCTCCGGCACGAACAGCGCGGGCTCGGTGGCCTTGCGGGCGTCGTGCGCGGGATCCAGCAGAAACTGGGCGGCATCCGCAAAGCCTTCGATCGCGTCGGGCGTCCGCACGTAAACGGGCAGGTGCCGGAAGTGCGCCTTGCGCGCAACCTCGACCTGTCTCTCCACCGGCGTGTCGAGGTCCAGCCCCACCATGTCGACACGCGGGGTCATCTCGTCGCTGGCTTTCAGCTCGGAAAGACGCATGATGCCTTCCACCATCGACGCCTCCTCCGCATCGAGCACGCCCTGCTCCTCGCCCACTTCGACCACGGTGCGCAACTCGTCGTTGGAAAGCGCCCGGCGCTCGCGGCGCAGCGATTTTTTGAAGACGCGCGAGCCGGAGGTGAGCACCATGTTGAACGGCCGCAGCAACCACAGCCAGAACAGCAGCAGGCGGCTGAACAACGGCGCGAGCCGCTCGGCATGGCTGATCGCCACGCGTTTCGGGGTCACCTCGCCGAACAGCAACAGGATCATCGTCATGAGCGGGATCGCGATAACCTCGCTCCAGCCGGGGACGAGCCCGTCGATCACCGCATAGCCCACGCTGGCGATCGCGAAGTTGACGAGCGTGTTGCCGACCAGCAGGGTGGAGAGGATCAGGGCCGGATCGCTCAGCAGCGTTTCGAGGCGGGCGCCCGCGACCGCGCTCCGGTTGCGGATGCGCTGCACCTGAATGGGAGACAACGAAAAAAGAATCGTCTCGCTGCCCGAAAAAAAAGCCGAGAGCGAGATGAGAACCAGCAGCAACAACCCGTTAAGCGCTAAAACAAAAGGGCTCATGGCGCGGCTATGTCTTCTACAAACAGCTGTGTCCGATGCCCGCTGTTCAGGGTCTCGATCTCCATGTCGCGGATCATCCAGCGGTCATCCATCTTCTTGACCCGCTGCACCCACATTTTGCGCACGGGGTTGCCTTGCGGATCAAGCTGTTCGGCCTGCATCACGCAGCGCAACTGCCGGTCCACCCACACGCGCACAGCCGAGCAGCCGGGGATCGGCGCGGGAGGGACCGTCACCAGTATGTCGCAGTCGCGCCCGTTGTGGCTGTCGCCGCGCGGGGTGTCGTCGAAACGCACCTCCTTCCACCACAGGAAGTCGAGCGTCAGATCCATCCACGTCATGTCCGTGCCGCGGATGCGCCCGGAGTAGGAGGGCGACTCCTCGGGCGTCTGCTCAGGCCCGCTGTACAGCCTGATCTGCGCCGGCCGACCCTCCGGACGCGTCATCACCGCACGCTCCACCAGCGACGTGCCCTGCGGGTCCAGCAGCAGACACTCGGCGGTGGGGGGCTTCGCGCCCCAGTCCATCATCAGCTTGAACGGCTGTTCCGCCAGCACGATGCCTCGCAGTTTGCGGACGGTGAGCGTGCCCTTGAGAACCAGCGGCTCTGTCGGGATGATCTTCGAACACGCGCCCAAGACCTGCACGGCCGTGAGATTCTCCTCCACGACCGCCTGTTCGTTGGTCGGGCGGTTATCGGACTCCGCAAACGCGGTGACCGCGGCCAGACTGGAAAAAAGGGTGATGCAGCAATGTTTTATCTTCAAATGAACCTCGTGTTGCGCCCTGTCCGTTCAAATGAGCGCGTCTTTTCATTTTATATCAAAAAGCAAGCCAGCCCGCAAGAAGCGCCCATTACTGTCAGGGCGTTTCTATATGGCCTTTTGATACACAGGAACGGTCGGCCCGGCGGGCCGACCCTACCTCTGACGCTGCCCCTTTGGCTGATTCTTGCATAGTCAGGTAGGGCTCGACCGCTGGGCGAGGGGCGCATGGCAGTTCTGTTGGTGGATACCCTTTTTGATCGTAATCGTAATCCTAATCCTAATCGTAATCCTAATCCGCTAACCGCCGGTTGCCGGCCTCATATTCGGACGGTTCCTCATGAATAC
>JANYBJ010000174.1 GCA_025360845.1 bacterium | reverse complement strand
GGGACGCCCATGCCACTTTTCTTGCCGGTAGCCATCAAATTGACGACCGTCTGGCGGGTCTCGGCCCACTCGCGGCGCAGCGGGGCCATGACCACGGCGTCGACCACGAGCTCGATGTCCTCGCGGCTGGTGAAGTGCGCCCCGAGCTGCGCCCGCTTGGCGGGGTCGAGGCCGCGTTCGAAGAGCGTGCCGAAAATGGACGGGTCGACGGCGCTCCAATCGAGGTCGGCGGCGGCGGCGATGCGTCGCAACTCGTCTGCGGTCATGGCCAAGACGGTCCGGTCATCGAACAGGTTGCCGTTGAAATGGCGGACAGGCACTGGGCCAAAATCGCCGCCCGTGGCCATGGTGTCGAAAAGCTGCCCCAGCATCTTTCCGAAGCGGGCGGGGTCTCCCTTGGCTTGGCTGACAATCTGGCTGAAGACTTTGTCCGGCAAGAGGCCGGTGTCTTCCGCGAAAAGACAGAAGACAAGCCGGTCAAGGAAGTGGGCGACGACGGCGGCATCGAGGCCACGCTTGCGCATGGACTCCGCGATACCGGCGACCTGTTCGGCGGCATCGCGGGTGACAGCCTCGCTGGTCTGGCCGGGGCGGAGCGCTTCCGGATTGTGCAGCACGGCCCGCATGATCTCGATGTTGCGGGTGTCGCCGAGCCGTTCCAGCAGAATCTCGTGCGTGGCGGAAACGGTTCCGGTGAAGTTGGTGCGGACGATGATGCGGTCAAGGTCGCAGAGCACGAGCAGCGGCGGGTTGGCCAGCGCGTCACGGTAGAGCAGGAGCTGGTTGTAGGCGGCGTTGAGATCCTTGTGTTTGCCCTTGTACTCCCAGCCGAAAAACCCCTTTTTCCAGACGTCCGCAAAACCCTCGCCGCCGCCATGCTTGGAGATGCCCTTCTCGAAACAGTAGGTCGCGCCGATGGGATCGCCCGCCGCTGGCGTGGGGTGCTCGAAGACATTGCACAGGTCGATAAAATGCTCCTGTGCGGCAGAGCGTTCCTTCAACTCCACCTTGCGCCACTTGGCGATGAATTCGGCTACGGTCATAATGCTGACAGTGTAGCGCCGGGCGGGGGATAACGGCAAGCCTGTACTTGGCGACTTAACCATGAAGACGATACGACAGCGTCCAGACGGCAGGCCTCTATAATTGTTTCAAACCCCGCTATTCATTGGTGTTTTTGCTGATTTTCGGGCGGAGGTTGCGGCGTCACTTTGCGAACGTGTAAGGGGTAGCGCATCCGGATCTGCTGATCCAGAAGAATTTCCACCCAGTGAGTACCCGCCTGATGAAAGGTGAGGTTGATGAAAACCTCGACGGTCGTCGCGATCTGCTGGTCGTTCGACAGCGTGATCGGCACGGGCTGCCCTTCGCCCACCACGGTGAAGCCGTCCGGCGCGATGATGCGCGACTTCTGCGTGAAGGTGCCTTCGCCGGCGCACCAGCGGTTCATCAGGCAGATGCGCGGGCACGCGGGCTGATTCACCGCCTGCACCAGCCCGTCGAAAATGCCGATCAGCATGAACTTGCCGTTCCGCTCCTGCCGCACGTCGTCACACATCATGCTCGCCTGTAGATCCGGTATCATCCGTTACCTCCCGTGTCTGTTAAATGTGGTACAGTATACAGCACGGCCCGCCCCATCTACAGCCTAAACTGCCGCTCACGGCATCGTGGCCTTATAGTAGTCAAGCAGCACCTTCAGGTTCACCTTGGTGTAGGGCTCGTCGCAGGCCGGGGTGTTCTTGCCCGCGTCGGCGAACCACAGGTCGAGCGTCTCCGGCATGAAGACCGCGTTGTGCAGGTTGGACTTCATCGCCACCGGGCGCTTGATGATCTCGATCATCACCTCGGGCGTGATCTTGCCGAACTGCGCCCGCACGCGCTCCGACAAAGCCTCCGCTCGTCCGCCTCCCGAGATCAACACCGTGTCCTGCGGCACGGTCGGCAGACGCGGGTCCTGCTGCCCCGGCTGCATCACCTCCACCTTTTCCGGCGTGGCGCACACCCCGGCCATGTTCCGTTTGGCGTCGCTGATCACGTAGTAGTACTCGCAGGTGCGCGGCGTCTTGCGCATGATCTCCAGCGCCTGCTCGACCGTCTCGGCCTTCTCCGCGATCTCGCGCATCAGGAAGGTCATGGGCATCCCGTCCCAATTCTGCTCGCCGCGCCCGCCCATCTCGCCGATCGCCAGACCGCGCGCGTTCATCGCCGTGACCGTGCCGAGAAAACCGGCGTAGCCCACCGACATCCAGGGGATGCCGCCCTCGGGAATGAAGACCTGCAAAACCGTATATTTCTGCAGGTTGATGTCGCGCATGTAGTCCAGCACCCGCGCATGCACCACGCGCCCGTCCGCGCTGGCCGTGTTGCGCACCGCCACGCCGCTGCAGTGGAACAGCTCGGGGAAGAAGTTGCCGCAGATCGCGTCGCGCTCGGAGATCTTCGCGCCCGCCGCCATGGCCTTGCACTCGCGGATGAAACGCTCCGGCGTGTGCGGCGAGGCCCTGCGGTAAATCTCGTCGATGCGGTCGTAGAACCACTCGCCTTTCTGAACGGCCAGCCCCGCGCCGACCAGCGCCATGGTGCGCGGCGTCACCTGCGGCACCAGATCGGCCAGCAGCCTGCCGTGGGCCCCGCCCATCTGCTCGGGCGTGCCGCTCACCACCAGCACACGCTTTTCGCCGGCCTTGCACAGCAACCCGTGGCCTTCGGGATCTTTCGCCACAAGCTGCAGCTCTTGCGCAACCAGCGTCAGGCAGCCGAACACGGCCACGCCCGTAAAAACAAACCCACACATCATGCGCTTCATTCTGTCGCCTCCACCGCAAATTCAAACACTGACGCGAACATCTGCAACACATCCGCCTGCCGCACCGCCTTCTGCGGCAGCCCCGGCGGCGCATCGAACACCGAATCATCCGCCACCGCATTCAGCCGCCAGTGCGTGAAGCGGACCTTGCCGGTGACCTTGCCGAACGCCCATGCGGCACTCAGCGGCGTCGCGTCTTTCGCAAAAGCCAGATTCAACGTCCCCTTCGCGTCCTTGTAATTGATCTGCGCGGCGACCACGCGCTCGCCGTTCGTCCCCGGAGTCTCACCCAGCGTGTAGTACTCTTTGAGCGCCTCGAGGGAGAGCGAGGCGCCCGCCAACGCACCCGCCCCCACGCGGAAGCGCATCAGCCGCGACGGCGCGATCAGCGGCGCAGCCGTGCGCCCCTCGCTCCCCTCCACGGTGCCGCAAAAGACCGTCTTGCCGCCACCGATCAGCCACGGATACTCGCCCTGCCCCAGGCCAGCCTTGCCGACCACCGGGAACTCGCCCGTCAGCTTGAAGCGGCTCTGGGTGCCCCGCACATAGTCGAACGCGACATGCTGCGGCTGCCCGTCTACAACGACTTCGGCATCCACGCCCACCATGTGCGCGGTATTCGTGGCAGGCTGCCCGCCCGCCATGGTGGCGATGCCTGAAAGAAAGAGCCCCAGCAATTCCGTCGGGGTCTTCTCGCCGTTCCCTTGCGGCGGATGCCATGTGCCCGGCACGTCCGCGCCGAAGAAGGCGACGATGTCCGTCATGATCTGGGGGAAACCCGCCATCGCGGTATAGTGGCCCATGCCCGGCAGCCACGTCACATGGTCGGCAAACCCGGCCGCTTCGGCCAGCCGCCGCCCGCAATCGGGAGGCACAACCTCATCCTCCGCCGCGCAGATCATCCGCAAGTTGCCGCCGTCGGCCAACTTCCGCAGCGCGTCCTTGGCATTGAGCGGGTCGAGCCGGTCGATGCAGGCCCAGATGCGGTCCTGCTCCTCCTGCGGCAGCCCTTGTATGAACGCCTTCATGCGCCGCGTCTCGTGCGCCGTCAGGATGATTTTCTTGATGTCGCAGCCCCCCAAGGTCAGAAAGGCCTTGCTGATGCGCGGCTCGCGGCCGCACACGCTGGCGGACTGGATCGCGCCCATGCTGATGCCGGTGATGCCGACGTGCTGCGGACTCGCCTCCGGCATGGCCTGCAAAATGTCCACCGCGCGGCGCGCGTCCTCCAGCCCCTGCTCAAGTCCGCCCATGAAAATGTTGGACCCCGTCGCCAGCATCTGCTTGCCCACCGTGCCGCCGCGCTCGCCGTAGTACGGCTGCTTGAAGAAAAGCGCGATCACCCCGCTCTGCGCCAGCCGCGTACACAGCAGACGCTCCAGATCGAAGTTGTCGTGAATGATGTGCAGGCACACCACCGACGGAAACGCGCGGTCCTGCGTCACCCCCTTCGGCACGTATAGCTCGGCCGGCACCGTGTTGTTCGCCTCGTGCGGCGATACCACCGGCGAGGGATAGCGGACGTCATAAACCACATGCTTGTGATTCTGCTCGCGGAACGTGCGCGTATACTCGAACGCCTTCCCCGTGTAGCTCTTCTCCGCAGGCACCGTCACGCGTTCGGGCACAGACGAGGTCGTCTGCCCAAGCGCAGCACCCGCGACCAGCAACGCCGCCGCCATTCTCCTAAACATTTCAGTCCGCTCCTTCTTTCTTTCCCTGGAGGGCGAGCGTCCCCGCGAGCCGCACCGCACGTTCTTGCGGCTCGTCAGAGACTCGCCCTCCACCTCTCAATACGGTTTGCCTCGCCGACGTCCGGCCCCGCGCATTCGCCGCAGCCTCGGCGCGACGATACTGCTCCCTGAAAAACGCCGTCCATTCCCGCAGCGCGTCGAGGCGCGGCACCTTCGCGTAGACGGTGATCGCGCTGGCCCATGTCAACGGAACCGGCCTGTCGGGCAGGGCCTCCAGCAGCCGCATCGCCTCGGGGTTCTTCTCGGGACCGCCATGCTCCATGATCGCCTGCCACGCGCGCTTCAGTTCATCCCCCGAATCCATACACATGGCGCGGATCAGATCGCGCTGGATGCCGAAATGCGCGCCTGTCCAGCGCGGCTCGTAGAGAAACGACTGCCCCAGCCGATAGGCGTCCACCTCGGGCCGCCACAGAGGGTCGGTGAGATACGGCCGACGCTTCTCGAACGCAGCCTGAAGCACCGGGTCGGCAGACGGATAGAAGTCGCGCCGGATCGGCAGACGCCGCAAGGCGAACCGCAGTGGACCTCCGGGCGTGCCCACGCGGTAGTTCCAGAGCCGCTGCCCCTCTTCGCCGAGAAGGTACTCGATGAAGCGCACGGCCAGCTCGCGGTGCGGCGCGCCGCGCAGCAGGCTCACCGGGTCGGCGGTCACACTCGACCCGCCCACCGGCGTCACGTAGGCCATCGCCGGACGCCCGCCCGGCGGCGTGGACATCTCCGCCTGCAGCCTGCCGAAGAAATCGATGGCGATTCCCGCCGCGGCGGCGCCCGTGCTCACGTCCATCGGCACCCGGCCGGACGAGTCGGTGAAATACCGCGCGTTCGCGCCGATGCGGCGCAGCAGCCGGACGCCCTCCAGCCAACCGCGCCCGATCGCCTCCTGATACGCCTCGGGCACCCCGGGCGGAATTTCACCCGCGCCTTTTCCCGCAGCGGCAAAGGCCGCCTCGAAGGTCCGGATCTGCCCGGGGGTAAACCCGGCCGCCGCAACCGCCTTGGCGCACTCCGTCTGGACGATCATCTCGAACGCCTTGGCCACGCTGCCGCTCTTGGTGGGATCGGTCAGCCCGAGCTGCCCGAAGTAGCGTGGATCGGTCAGGTCTTCCCACGAGCTCGGGGGACGCGCGATGCCAAGGTCGGCAAGCCGGTCGCCGTTGTAGCAGATGCCGAACGCGCTGAGCACGCTGCCGTAATACGCCTGGCCGCGCCAGACCTCGCCATTCATCTCACGCGGGATCAGGACACGCCCCGCCGCGTCTTCGAACAGCCCCGCAGGCGGCCCCGCATCGCCCCACGCGGGAACCGTGAGCCCCTGCTTCTCGGCCTTCTCATGATCGTACACGCCGCCGCCGAAAAAGAGATCCATGCGGCTGGTGATCTGCACCGGATCGTCGCTCCTCCGGAACGTCTGCCACAGAGCCTGGGCTTCGGGGGCTTCCGGCTTCTTGCGCGAGAGAATCACCTCGGCGCCATCTGCCGGCCATGCGACCGCCTGCGCCTTAAAAAATTGCTTCGCGGAAGCCGCGTATTCGGAGGCCAAGTAACGCATGATTTCGGTCGTGCCGCCGATCACGCGCCAGTCGATCCGCACCGGGCTCCCAAATTTCGACTGATGCCACTGCGAAAAGCCCCTGGCGAACTCTTGGCGGAACGCCTCGTTATGCGGTGTGACCACGACCAGCTCGGGATCACCCGCACGCCAATCGCTCACATCGGTTTCGCGCCGAAAGATAAACGGCAGCGCGACAATCAGCGCCGCCGCCAAGAGAATGACAAACTGCTTCATCTTCTCTAATACTATACACAGATCGGCACGCCCGCGTTACAAAAATCCAGCAATTCTAAATTTGGCAAGGAAGCGCCTCACGGCGCCACTACGAACGCAAGAAAGCTTAGGAAAATCCGTTTGTAGTGTGCCCATAAGGGCCTTCTTTCTGGACGGCCTAAGCCAAATTTAGAATTGCTGACAAAAATCAGCATGCTCTAGACCGACAGACGTTTCAGGAAATGGCCGGTGTAGGAGGACGCGCAGGCGGCGACCTCCTTGGGTGTGCCCGCCACCACCAGTCGTCCGCCCTCGTCTCCGCCGCCGGGACCTAAATCGATGATGTGGTCCGCGCATTTGATCACGTCGAGATTGTGCTCGATCACCACCACCGTGTTGCCCGACTCCCTCAGCCGCAGAAGCAGGTCCAAGAGCTTGTGGACATCGGCGAAATGCAGCCCGGTCGTCGGCTCGTCCAACAGATACAGCGTCTTGCCGGTCGCGCGCTTGGAAAGTTCTCCCGCCAGCTTGATGCGCTGGGCCTCGCCGCCCGACAGCGTGGTCGAGGACTGCCCCAGCCGCACATAGCCGAGCCCCACCTCCGAAAGCGTGCGCAGCTTGTTGGCGACCATCGGCACGGCCTTGAAGAACTCCAGCGCGTCTTCAACCGTCATGTCCAACACCTCGGCGATGGTCTTGCCGCCGTAGCGGACCTCCAGCGTCTCTTTGTTGTAGCGCTGCCCGCCGCACTGCTCGCACGTCACATACACGTCCGGCAGGAAGTGCATTTCCAGACAGCGCATGCCGTCGCCCTTGCACACCTCGCAGCGCCCGCCTTTGACGTTGAAGCTGAAGCGCCCCGGCCCGTAGCCGCGCACCTTGGCGGTGGTCGTCGCCGCGAACAGCTCGCGCATCGGCGTGAACGCGCCGGTGTAGGTGACCGGATTGCTGCGCGGCGTGCGCCCGATCGGGCTCTGGTCGATTTCGATCACCTTGTCCAGCAGCTCCACTCCCGTGATTTTCTTGAACGCGCCGGGCTTCTCTTTCGATGCGTACAACGTGCGGAACAGATGTCTTTTCAAAATATCGCTGACCAGCGTCGACTTGCCCGAGCCCGACACGCCGGTCACGCACACGAAGCAGCCCAGCGGGATCTCCACGTCGATGTTCTTAAGATTGTTCTCGGTGGCCCCTGTGATCTTGAGGCGGGCCTTGCCCGGCTTCACGCGCGCCTTCGGCATTTCGATCCGCTTGCGGCCCGAAAGATACTCCGCCGTCTGCGACCGCCCGCACGCCATCAGCCCCTTGAAATCGCCCTGATAGACCACCTCGCCGCCTTCGCGTCCGGCGCCCGGCCCCAGATCCACGATGTAGTCGGCCGTGCGGATCATCTCTTCGTCGTGCTCGACGATCACCACGGTATTGCCGCGCTGCTGCAACTGGTGCAACATCCCGATCAGCCGCTCGTTGTCGCGCGGGTGCAGGCCGATGGTCGGCTCGTCCATCACGTACAGCACGCCCACCAGCCCCGAACCGATCTGCGTCGCCAGCCGGATGCGCTGCATCTCGCCGCCCGAAAGCGTCGAGCTCTCGCGCTCCAGCGACAGGTAGTCAAGCCCCACGTCGGAGAGGAATTTCAACCGGCGGCGGATCTCCTTCAGCACCTCGGCAACGATCTTATCCTCGGCGGCGGTCAGCGTGAGCCCGTTGAAAAAGGCCAGGCTCTGCTTGACGGTCATGGCCATCACGTCCACGATCGAACGGCCGGACACCGTACAGGCGCGCGACTCGGGTCGCAGCCGCGCGCCGTGGCACTCGGGACAGGTCTGGCTGCTCATGAACTGCCGCAGCTTCTCGCGCACCTCGTCGATCTCCGACTCGCTGTAGCGCCGCACCAGGCTCGGCAGTACGCCTTCGAAAGGCTTCTCGGTCTTGCGCCACGCCCCCCGCATCCAGAACTTCAAAGTCACCGGCTCTTCGCCCGAGCCGTTCAACAGCACCTGCTTGAACGTCTCCGGCAGCTCTTTGTACGGCGTGTCCATGTCGATCTCGTACGCGCCGGCCACGGCCTTGAGCAGGTGCTTGTAATAGACCACCATGCGGAACCCGCCGCGCCGCCACGGCACGATCGCGCCGTCGGTCAGCGAAAGGTCCTTGTCTGGAACCACCAGCTCTTCATCGAACACCAGGCGGGCGCCCAGCCCCGCGCAGACCGGACACGCGCCGTAGGGGCTGTTGAAAGAAAACGCCCGCGGCTTCAGCTCTTCGAAGCTGATCGAACAGTCGACGCAGGCGTTCTTTTCCGAGAACAGCTCCTCCTTCTCCTTGCCGTCCGGCAGGATGCTCTGCACGCGCATCACGCCCTCGCCCTGCTTCAGCGTCAGCTCGACCGAGTCGGCCAGACGCGCGCGCACGCCGTCGCCTGCCACCAGCCGGTCCACCACCGCCTCGACGGTGTGCGACTTGTTCTTGTCCAGTTTCGGCACCTCGTCGAGCGCCAGCATCTGGCCGTCCACGCGCACCCGCACGAAGCCCTGCCGCCGGATCGCCTCGAAGACCTCCTCGTGCCGGCCTTTGCGCCCGCGCACCAGCGGCGCGAGCAGAATCAGCTTCGTGCCTGCCGGAAAGGCGAGCAGCCGGTCGACGATCTGCTCCGCGCTCTGCTTCTGCACCGGCTTGCCGCAGGAAGGGCAGTGCGCCTGGCCGATGCTGCCGTAGAGCAGGCGCAGGTAGTCGTGGATCTCCGTGACGGTCGCCACGATGGAACGCGGGTTGCCGCCCGACGTGCGCTGCTCGATCGAGATCGCCGGCGACAGCCCTTCGATGTGGTCCACGTCGGGCTTCTGCATCTGATCCAAAAACTGCCGGGCGTAGGCCGACAGGCTCTCGACATAGCGCCGCTGGCCCTCGGCGTAAAGCGTGTCGAACGCCAGCGACGATTTGCCGGAGCCGCTGAGGCCCGTGACGACGGTCAGCGAGTCGCGCGGGATGCGCACGTTGACGTTCTTGAGGTTGTGTTGCCGTGCGCCTGTGATGATGATGTCGGACATGGGGATAGGGAGAAGTTAAAAGTTAGGGGTAAGAAGTTGGCCTGCCGCGCGGCAAAGCCGCGAATAAACGCTGGGCAAGTTTATGACATGCTTAACAGAATGTTGATCCCGCTGAAAAAGTCGGTGAGCGGCGGTTAATCGAACGGAATGCCCTCACGGGCACACTACAAACGGGTGCGAAGCGTTCGTAGTGGCGCCGTCAGGCGCTTAAAGCCGACTTTTTCAGAGCAACCGAATGTTGAGTAACCTCCTGTATGCGTAAAAATGTACGCTGAAGGCTGACTAGCGTCAACCGCCTTCTTTCGTTTTAGAGCGGCTTCATAATTTCCGTAGCCGTTTTTCATCAAGAAAATATCTAAACACCAAGGTACGAAGGACACCAAGAACCCCCAAGGCTGGCTGGGTGAATTTTGTTATACGCAACCCAAAAGACTCCCCCGATCATCGCCATGCCGTTTCCCAAAACGTCTTTATGCCAACATCTTCTTATCAATACCAAAAGGACAAAAAACTCTTGTATGAGGTTTCGAAGCACCATTGTGTTTCTTTGCCTGATTATGACTGGAAGGCATCAAGGATTCGAAATCAAGTGGGCAATCAAAATCTGCTATCGTACTTTTAGACGGGTCAGTCGTTGAACCAATAATCACTGAAGTAGAGAAACCTCCAACAAAGCCCTCCATGTAACGGCGCTACCGTACCACTCATGAGGGCTGACGTTAGTGCCTTACAAACCAACAACAGCAATAAAAAACAAGTTGTTTTACCACGAAGACACGAAGTGTACGAAGAAACACAAAGCCGGAGGGAGGGAGAAGGCTGTTAGGTGTTTAGGCTGTTAGGTGTTTAGGCTGTTAGGCTGTTCAACTCCTAAATTCTCCCTACCTCCTCACAGGTGGT
>JANYBJ010000171.1 GCA_025360845.1 bacterium | reverse complement strand
CATGTAGATCTTCTGCATGTCGGTCAGGTCGTTCACGTACTTCTTGCACAGGGTCACCCGCTTGCGGCTGTGAAGCAACTTCTGATCCAGGAGCATCTGCCGGTACTTGCCTTTGAGCACGTTCAGTTCCGACAACCCTTCGCTGACCTGTTCGTTGATCTGCCGCGAGTCGTCAAACCGTTTGCGCTCGGCCTGAACCACCGCCCACCCTTCGAAGTCGCCCGCCGTGCGCCGCCGCTCCATCAGCAGGTCCAACTCGCGCGCATACTCGGACGGCCAGGCCTTCGTAAAGGTCGCCTGCTCCGCCTCGATCTCGGAGATCTGACGCGCATAATCGTTTTGCTTCTGGTCCAGCTCGTCGGGTTTGACGACCTGCTCGACAACCACTTTTTTCTCTTCCAGCAACGACACGCGAAACGCGTCGGCCAGTTCGGTGTCGTGCAACCAAAGTTTCGCGTATCGCTGCAAAGGCGCGCCAGCCATACGCTGCCCATATACCCACAGCGCCGGGCTGTAAATCAGTTTTGTCAACGTTCCGAAGGCGCCCTTGGAACTCTTAACCGCAACCGGCAGACTGAGCAGATACGTCAGAAAAAAACCCAGCGCGATCAGGCAAACGATCCGCACGTCGGCAAACACCGCGTGATGCCGGATCGTGCGCCGGATTTCCAGCACTTCGGGATGTTCGGGCGCGACCACCCGCAGGACCTCCTCGCAGATGCGCGCCGCCGGCTCCCACTCGCGGTTTTTCATCGCGCGCCGCGCCCGCTGCAGGTCACGCCGCAACATCTGATCGGGCAGTTGCTTGAGTTCGGTCTCGAAACTGCGTTTGTCCTCGGCCAACTCGCGATATTGCCTGATGAACGTTTCGGCGCGTTCGTAGTTCTCCGCCCGGATCTCCATCGGGATCTGCTCTTTCACCTGGTCACGCCGCCGGATGCTCTTCTCCGCCGCCTCGCGCAGTTCCGTAACCTCCGCAATGAAACGCCGCCCGGACGGACCCGCCGGCTCGAAACCGTGTACCCGGCCCGCAAAGGAGATCACCCGTTCGAACCGCTGCTGACTCTCCGCCTCGCGCATTTTCTTCAACAGCAGAAGGATCGTCTCGTAGGCCCGCGCATCCGCTCCGCAATTGCCGCAGTACTGTACCCCTACAAACGTGTCCGCGCTGCATTCGGGGCACGCCTCGGCGCCGTCCCAGCCGCACTCGGCGCAGAATTTTATCGAAAGCGGGTTGACCGCGTCACACCACTTGCACCGCCACGTGGTCCGCACCGTCGGCGTCTCCACGCGCGTCTTGGTCTGCACCTGGTGCAGCGCCTCCGTGAAGGCCGAAGCGGTGGTCCACCGCTGTTCTTTGTCCGTGGCCAACGCCTTCACCACCACATCGCGCAGCGGGACCGGGATGTCCTGCTCGCGGAAATAACGCGGGTTCTGCCCGGTGATCGTGAAATACAGCAGCGCACCCAGCCCGTACACGTCCGCACGCTCGTCCGAGAGGCTGGCGTCGGACTCCTGCTCCGGTGCCCCGTAGCCCAGCGACAGGAGCTTTTCGCCCGGCACCGTAAGCTTGACCTCCTCCTTGCGCATCAGACGCGCCAGCCCGAAATCGACGATCTTGGGCTCGTTGCTCTTGTCCAGCAGGATGTTGCTCGGCTTCAGGTCACGGTGAATCACACCGCTGGAGTGCGCATACGCCACGGCACGTCCGATCTTGACCAGAAGCTCAACCGCCTCCTCGGTCGACAGTTGCCCGTGCTTCGTCACGTACTGGTCCAGCGTCAGCGGCGCATTCGGCTGCACCAGACCGCCGGCCTGCGGCTCACGCTTCACGCTGGTGTCGTCCGGTCCGGCGATATACTCCATGACGATGAACGGGCCGTCATCGTCCTCGCCCAGCGCGTAGATGTGGACGATGTGGACGTGGCTCAGCGCCGCGACCGCCCGCGCCTCGTGCAGGAACCGCTGCCGCAGCGACGGGATGGACTGAGCCTGGTGGTTCAGCCGTTTGATCGCGACGAACCGCCCCAGCCGACGGTCCCGGGCGAGATACACCACACCCATGCCGCCGTTACCGATTTTGCTATAGATCGTATATTGATCAAACAGCTTGTCGTTTCGGGGCTCCTCGTACGACGGCGACTCGCCCGGCGTCAAACAGACGGTCGGCGCATCCTGCGGATCGACAGGTACAACCCGTTCGGTCGGCGGGACATGAATTCTGGCTGTACTCTCTGGCTGCACGCGTGACTCCTGAATAGGTCTAAGCTTGCCCGTCTTTAACCGTAACGCCCGATAGCTGGCAAGTGGTCGTGATTATACGTTTTATCGGCCCCATGCGTCAATTCAAGCAACCGGATAATTCGCCCTCCGAACGCGGTCAGCACGTTAAGGCATTCCGGGCCTGCGGATCGGCGGAAAGGCCTTTACAAGCCGGCGCGATAGAGGGTCATCGTGGTGCGGTAGTTACTGCGGAAAACCTTGCCGAGATAACTTTTGCTGGTGAAGCCGCACGCTTTCGCGATGGCGGTCACCGAGAGGTTGGTCTCGGCCAGCAGCGTTTTGACCCGTTTCAGGCGCGTGCGCTGCAGCTCTTCTTGGATCGTGCTGTTCAGCGCCCTGCGGAAGCGCAGTTCCAAAAGACGGCGCGAAACGCGCGCGTGCTTGACAACATCGGGCACGCCGATGGGATTCTGCGCATTGAGCCAGATAAACTCCAGCGCACGGGCAACTACCGTGTCGGCGATGTGAACCGCCTCGGTCGAACGGCGCGTCACCACCGCGAGCGGAGGGAACGTGCGGGTCACGCGCGCGGCTTGACGCCGCTGGCGCATGGCCTGGTCAAGCAGCCGCGCGGCCTCGTATCCCATGCGCTCCGTGTCCAGCGCGATGCTCGAGAGCGGCGGTGTGGTGGAGTCGCAGATCAGCTCGTCGTTGTCCACCGCCAGCACGGCCACCTCGTGCGGCACGGCAAGCCCCGCAGTCAGGCAGGCGTCCAGCACCTGACGCCCGCGCACATCCATGGCGGCAAACACGGCGACGGGCTTGGGCAAGGCCTTGAGCCAGGCGCAGAGGCGGTCACGCTCGACGCCCCAGTCCCGCTTTTCACGCGCGGTGAGCATCCCGTAAGTGTGGCAGGTGAAACCGGCCTTTCTGACGCACGCCTCAAAGGCCGCGCCGCGCTCGCGCGACCAGTTGACGTCGTGGATCTCGCCCACAAACGCGAAGTGCGCGAACTGGCGCTCCAAAAAAGTGCTCGCGGCAAGTTCCCCGATGGCCTGCAGGTCGGAGGCCAGCACGCTGTGGCGCGCGAGGAGCCCTTGCGGCAGGAGCGCCTCGTCCATGGGGTCGATCAGCACGGCGGGAACGTCCGCAGCGAGCACCGCGCTGGCGTAGGCGCTGTTCTGAATCACTCCGATGACCCCTGCCCCGCCCCACGTTTTCATGGTCAGCAGCCGCTGTTCACCCGCACGCCCTTCGGCGACATGCAGGCTCCACGGCCCGTTGATGCGCTCGTAACGCAACACGCCGCGCAAAATGTCGCGGTGGGCCTGCTCGTTGGTCTCGAACAACAGCGCGACCTGCGGGATACTGGAGAGGTTGAGTGACATGGTTTGCGCAAAATTACCATATAAGTTGCGCAAGTGTCATCTTGAAAAAACGGCGAAGGAGACGTATCTTGATTCTCGTCAATGGTATCGGTTCGCTGTTACGGGTTATCGGTCGACCAATATGGGGAGAGTGAGCGATGATGAAGCAGAATGGTTTTTCCCGCCGTGCATTCCTGCAGGGCACGGCGTTGGCCGCAGGAGCGGTCGCTTTGAGCGGATGCGCCTCCACACGCACCGTGGCGCGTTTCCGCAAGCCAGGCGAGAAGTTGAACATCGGCGTGATCGGCGCGGGCGGGCGCGGCATGGGCAACTGGCCCACGATGGTCGACTGCGGCGGCGTGCGCATCGCTGCGATGTGCGACGTGGACTCGACCTTCCTGGGCGAGGCCAAGAAGTGGCACGCGGACAAGGGTCTGAAGGCGGACTTCGCCACCTATGCCGATTACCGCAAGATGCTGGAGACCGAAAAGGGGCTGGACGCGGTGGTTGTCTCGACGCCCGATCACACCCACGCGCGGGCGGCGATCCAGTCAATGAAACTGGGCTGCCACGTGTATGTCGAGAAGCCGCTGGTGCGGACGATCCGGGAGGCACGCTATTTCAGGCAGACGGCCAAGGAGTGCGGCGTGGTGACGCAGATGGGTAACCACGGCAGCGCCAAGGACGGCCTGCGCCGCGGCGTGGAGATACTGCGCTCGGGCATGCTGGGCAACGTGCGCGAGGTACACGTGTGGACCAACCGCCCTGAAATCTCCCCGGGCAACACCTGGGGGTGGAAACAGCCGCTGCTGCGTCCCGAGGGCGCGGACCCGATCCCGCCGGAAATGTCGTGGGACCTCTGGCTGGGCATCTCGCCGGCTCGTCCCTTCAAGAAGGGCGCCTATCACCGCATCGCGTGGCGCGCGTTCTACGATTTCGGCACAGGCGCGTTCGGCGACATGGCCTGCCACACCATGAACCTCGCGTTCCGCGGGTTGGATCTGGGCGAGGTCGTGTCGGGCGAGGCGGTGGAGGTCTCCGAACACTTCGAAGACACCTATCCCAAATATAGCAAGGTCCGGCTCACCTACGCCGCCCGCGGCAGCAAGCCGCCGGTCGATCTCTTCTGGTACGACGGCTATCGCAAGCCCGGCGCAGAGATCATGCCGCAGGTGATCGCCACGCTCGGACAGGTGCCCACAACCGGCTGCCTCATCATCGGCGACAAGGGCGTGCTGGTGAACACCGACGACTACGGCGAGGTCAGCTACCTTGGGCTCAAGGGCGAGGCGAAGATGAAATCGCTCGACAAGCACGAGGCGTGTCTGGCCGTGCCCGTCACGCTGCCGCGCGCGAAAGACCAGAGCCAGCACCGCGAGTTTCTCGACGCCTGCCGCGGCGAGGGCAAGACCACGTCGTGTACCGCGCACTCCGTGCCGCTGGTCGAGAGCATGCTCGTCGGCTGCATGGCCCAGCGCATCCCCGGCAAAATCAACTGGGATGCGGGCAAATGCCTCTCCGACAACAAGCAGGCCAACGCGCTCATCAAGCCTTTCATCCGTCCGGGCTGGGAGTTCTGAGAAAAAAGGCTGTCTGGAGGGCGAGACTCCGTCGAACCGCTGCGGCTCGCGAGGACGCTCGCCCTCCCTGTCACGTCATCACACTAGGGATCACGACATGAAAAAAACACTCGTATGGTTTGGCGCCTGTTTTCTGACAGCCGTCACGGGGTTCGCGGCGGAAGCGCCGTTCACGTTGGCGCTGCAAGCCTATACGTTCAAGGACCGCACGATGGTCGAAACCATCGAGACGGCCAAGCGGCTGGGGTTCAAGGCCATTGAGCTGACGCCCGTGCAGAATCTGGGCGGCGCGTTCACGGGCTCGGTCAAGCACGACGGCATGACGCCGGAAACGGTCAAAGCCGTGCGGGCCTATCTGGACGGCTGCGGGCTCAAGGTGACAGGCTATGGCGTCGTGAACGAGCCGGACGAGGCGGGCTGGCGCAAACAGTTCGATTTCCTGCGGGCGCTGGGAATCGGGACGCTGCTCACCGAGCCGCCGCCGGAGCAGTTGCCGCTGCTCGACCGGCTGGCGCAGGAGTACAAGATCCGCGTGATGATCCACAACCACGCCAAGAACAACCCGTGGTGGGATCCGGCGTTCATGGCGGAAAAGGTCAAGGCCTGCAGCGAGTACGTCGGCGCGGGCGCGGATATCGGCCACTGGGTGCCGGCGGGCGTCGATCCTGCCGAGGGCATCAGGCAGTTGGCGGCGTCGCGCATCTTCGCCCTGCACTTCGTGGACGTGAACAAGGAGGGGAAGCCGGTCCCCTACGGCACCGGGGTGGGCAAGCTGAGCACCGTGCTGAGTGTTTTGAGGGCCAAAGGCGCGCCTGTCACGCTGACATGCGAGTACGAGCAGTGGGACGACCAGACGGAGAAGGACGTCCGCGCATGCGTGAAATGGTTTGAGGGGAATGTAAAAGAGTGATTCAGCAAGACGCGGCCACCTTCAGGCGGCGCGCCAGCGTATACGGAAGGAACCAAATGATGACGACACTATCTGACTCTACACGCAGAACGTTTCTCAAGCGCGCGGCCGTTGCGACGGCCGCGTTCCAGGTCGTGCCTGGCCACGTGCTCGGACTCAACGGCCAGACGCCGCCGAGCCGCAAGCTCAATGTCGCCGGCATCGGCGTGGGCGGCATGGGCGGCAACAACATCAAAAACTGCGCGGACGAGAACATCGTCGCGCTCTGCGACATCGACACCAACTATGCGGCCCACACCTTTAAGGACCATCCCGGCGCGAAGGTCTACACGGACTTCCGCGAGATGCTCGACAAGCAGAAGGAGATCGATGCGGTGGTCATCGCCACGCCCGACCACTCGCACGCCTACATCGCCATGGCCTGCATGCGGGCCGGCAAGCACGTCTACGTGCAGAAGCCGATGGCGTACTCGGTGTTCGAGGCGCGCACCATGACCGCAGCCGCCCGAGAACACAAAGTGATCACCCAGATGGGCAACCAAGGCCGCTCGGGCGACGGCGTGCGCATGGTCTGCGAGTGGCTCTGGAGCGGCGCGATCGGCACGGTGCGCGAGGTCCACGCCTGGACCAACCGCCCGGTCTGGCCGCAGGGCATCGAGGTCGGACGCCCCACCGAGACGCCGCCCGTCCCGGCGGGCTTCGACTGGGACAAGTGGATCGGCCCCGCGCCGTTCCGCCCCTACCATCCCGCATACCATCCGAACAGCTGGCGCGCGTGGTGCGACTTCGGCACGGGCTCTCTGGGCGACCTCGGCTGCCACGTCCTCGACTGCGTCTACTGGGGGATGAAGCTGAAGTATCCCGTCAGCGTCGAAGGCAACATCTCCACCTACTGGGGCGATTTCTGGAAGAAGACCGAGCCGAAGAATGAAACCTTCCCGCGCTCCTCCATCGTGCGCTACAAATTCCCCGAGCGCGAAGGCCTGCCGCCGATGACGCTCACCTGGTGGGACGGAGGACTCATGCCGGAGCGGCCCGAGGAACTTGAGGAAGGCCGCCAGATGGGCGACTCCGACGGCGGCGTGCTGTTCATCGGCGACAAGGGCAAGCTGATGTGCGGCTGCTACGGCCGGAGCCCGCGGCTCATCCCCGAGACGAAAATGAAGGAGTTCAAACTTCCGCCCAAAACGCTCGAGCGCATTCCCGGCGGCGAGGGCGGCCACGAGAAGAACTGGCTGCAAGCCATCAAGGACAACAAGCCCGCCATTTCCACCTTCGATTACTCCGGGCCGTTCGCGGAAATGGTGCTGCTGGGCAATCTCGCCGTGCGCTTCCCCGAGCGCCGCCTGCTGTGGGACGGGCCGAACATGAAGGTCACGAACGACGCCGACGCCCAGGCTTTCGTGAAGCGTACGTATCGCGAAGGCTGGACACTGTAAAGTGAGCATGTGCCCACGAGAACGGGTGCTGGCCGCGTTGCGGCACGAGCAGCCGGACCGGACCCCGCGCGATTTCTGGGCGGAGCCGCCGGCGCTGAACCGGTTGTTCGCGCACGTGGGCCACAGCGACAAGGACCGGCTGCTCGACTCGCTCGGCGTGGACGTGCGGCACCTGGAAGCCCCCACCCCGCCGGAGCGCGAGGTGGGGAACGGCGTGTTCCAAAACTTTTGGGGCGAGCGCTATGTCTATAACCAAACACCGTGGGGCCCCATGCGCGAGGACGCCAAAGGCGCCTTGGCCGGCGCGGAAAGCTTCGCGGAACTGGAGGCCTTTCCGTGGCCGGAGCCAGAGTGTCTGGACCGCTCGCAACTCAAAGCCCAGTGCGAACGCTACGGGCAGCACGCGCTGCTCTACGGTTTCGCCGACATCTGGCAGCGGGCGGCGCTGGTGCGCGGGTGGGAGGACATGTTCCTTGATATGGCCTTGCGGCCGGAGTGGGTCCACTTCCTCAGCCGCACCTTCACCGACTTCTATCTGGAAGATTACCGGCGCGCCGCGGAGATCAGCGACGGGCGGATTGACCTCTATCTGGTCATCAGCGACCTCGGCACACAGCGCGGACCGCTCATTTCCACGGCGATGTTCCGCGAGTTCATCGCGCCCTATCTGAAGGAGATGACCGACTGCATCCACCGTCTGGGCGGGCTGGCGCTGTATCATAGCTGCGGCATGATCCGGCCGTTCATTCCCGAACTGATCGCCTGCGGCGTGGACGTGCTCGATCCGATTCAGCCGACAGGTCCGGAGATGCAACCGGAAAGTCTCAAGCGCGAGTTCGGCGACCGGCTGAGTTTTCACGGCGGCATTGATATGCAGGACCTGCTGCCGAAGGCCACGCCCGCCGAGGTCGAAGCGGAGGTGCGGCACTACTGCGACGCGCTCGGCAAAGGCGGCGGCTACATTCTCGGCCCGGCGCATCTGTTCCAGCCAGACGTGCCGCCGGAAAACATCCTGGCTGTTTATCGGAATAACGGATGAAAACACTCGCCTGCCTTCTCGTTCTATCCGCTATCCTCATAACGCCACGCGTCTGCGCACAGGGCAGCGCGGCCAAGCCGGAGGTGTGGATGATGCCGCCGGGACAAGAGAACGGACGGGGCTTCCGCGAGCTGTTCCAGCAGCCGGAGGCGTGGAAGGAGACGCGGTCGCTGATTCATGTGCTGGCGTGTTCCGACTTGCATACGCAAAAGTTCTTCACGGACGATGAACTTCGGACATGGTTCGCGCAGATGAACGGATGGGGCCTCAAGTTCGCCATGGAGGTCGGCGCGATCAAAGAGTGGGGACCGACGGGCGAGAAGACGTTCGCGGCCGAGCAGCCGATATGGGAGCGAGTCGAGCGCCTGGGCGGCAAGATTTACGCCGTTGCGCTGGATGAGCCGTTGGTGTGCTGCCGCCAGCACCTCAAGAAGGACGACGCATACGCGGTCGGGGAGACGGCCAACTATATCGCGCTTGTGCGGGAGCATTTCCCGAACGTGCTCATCGGCGACATCGAGCCCTATCCTTTTCTGCAACGGGAGGAGCTGTTGGCCTTCATCGACGCGCTCCAAGCCAGGCTCAAACAGATGAACGTGCGCGGCTTGGACTTCTTCAGGCTCGATGTGGATTGGAACCATTTCACGATCGGCAACACGATTTATGCGGGCAACTGGCCGGACGTGAAGAAGCTTGAGCTCGCCTGCCGACAGCGGAAGCTGCCCTTCAGCCTCATCTACTGGGCGGCGGACTACGACCGCATGAAACAGCTCAGCCTCGCCGACGACGCGACATGGTATGTGGGCATCATGCAGCAGGGCTACGATTACGCGTACGTTGATGGCGCACCCGACCAATATGTTGTCGAGAGCTGGGTGTCGGCACCGGCCCGCTGCCTGCCGGAGACGGGCGACTTCACCTTCACCCGTTCGGTCCGCGATTTCGTGAAGAAGTTCGCCCAGCCGAGGCCGCCGACACCATGAAACATGCGATGACCCGAGAAGAGCGCGTCCGCCGCGCGATCGGTTTCCGGCATCCGGACCGGGTGCCTGTCGTGTTCTGGAACCGCGACCAGACCGAGGGCGACGTGATGCTCTACCACCTCGCGCTCGGCGCCCCGGGCAACGGCTCGGTGAACGCCTGGGACTGGTCAGTGAATGAATGGGGTTACCGGCTGGAGAAGGCCGGCGACGGCACCATGGGCCATCCCGTCGATGCCCTCTATCGCGAGCTGCCACGCGCGGAGGAGATCCGCGTGCCGGCGCTTCGCGAGGATGAGCGCATGTCGAAGGCGCCGGATTTCTTTGCGGCCTGCGGTGACCGTTACCGGCTGGCGAGTTTCGATTTGAGCGGGTTCACGGTTTACACCCTGCTGCGCGGCTTCGAGAACGCGATGCAGGATTTTTTGCTGGAGCCGGAAGGGTTCGCGTCGCTGATGGACCGCATCGTGGACTTCGAGTGCGACCTGATGCGGATGGCCGCGCGGCACGGGTTTCACGGCATTCACTTCGCCGACGACTGGGGCACGCAGACCGGCATGATGATCTCCCCCCCGCTGTGGCGGCAGCTTTTCAAGCCGCGGTATGCGCGGCAATTCGCGGTCGCGCGCGAGCTGGGCCTTCACACGTGGTATCACTGCTGCGGCGAGTTCGGTGCGATCATGGAGGACTTTCGCGAGATCGGCGTGGACGTGCTCAACATCGCTCAGCCGAACGTGAATGACATTGCCGAGGTCGGCCGGCGTTTGCGCGGCCGGCAGTGTTTCATGATGCCGATCAGCTACCAAACCGTTTCGATCACAGGCTCGCCCACGGACATCCATGCCGAGGCTCAACGTTTGTACGATCATCTGGGCACGCCCGACGGAGGGTTCATCGGCTATGTCGAAGAGTACAGCGTGATGGGCATGCCGGAGCAAAACTATTGCGCCTGCGGCGATGCTTTCCGGAGCTTGCAGGCCTGACGAAAGGAAAACAGACATGGGCCGTTTAATCACCTTGGTCACGGGACAATGGGCGGATTTGCCGCTGGAAACGCTGGTGCCGAAAGCGCGCGCGTTTGGCTTCGACGGTGTGGAAGTGGCGGCGTGGGGCGACCATTTCGAAGTGAGTCAGGCGCTGGCCGATCCGGGTTATTGCGGGAGGAAACGCGCGCTGCTCGCGGAGAACGGACTCGCGGTGTTCGCCATCAGCGGACACCTGGCGGGTCAGGCGGTGCTGGATCGGATCGACGAGCGGCACCGCGCGATCCTGCCGCCGCATGTCTGGGGCGATGGCGACCCCGCAGGCGTCAACCGGCGTGCCGCCGAGGAAATGAAGAACACGGCGCGGGCCGCGCAAAGGCTCGGCGCAAAGGTGGTGACCGGCTTCACGGGATCGAGCATCTGGCACCTGTCGTATTCGTTTCCTCCCGTGCCGCCCGCGATGATCGACGAAGGGTTCCGCTTGTTCGCCGAACGTTGGAATCCGATTCTGGACGTGTTCGGCGAGTGCGGCGTGAAGTTCGCGCTGGAAGTGCATCCGACGGAGATCGCGTTCGATCTCTACAGTGCCGCGCGCGCGCTGGCGGCGCTGGGCCACCGGCCGGAGTTCGGTTTCAATTTCGACCCGAGCCACCTGATCTGGCAGGGCGTCAACCCGGCGGAATTCATCCGCGCGTTTCCTGACCGCATCTACCATGTCCACATGAAGGACGCGCTCATCAGACGGAACGGGCGGAACGGCATCCTCGGCAGCCATCTCCCCTTCGGCGATCCGCGCCGCGGGTGGGATTTCTGTTCGCTGGGCCGCGGCAGCGTGGACTTCGAGGAGATCATCCGCGCGCTGAACGACATCGGGTACACCGGCCCGCTGTCGGTCGAGTGGGAAGACAGCGGCATGGACCGTGAGCACGGCGCCAAGGAAGCGTGCGCGTTTGTGCGCAAGCTGGATTTCCCGCCCGCCGGCCGCGCTTTTGACTCCGCCTTTGAGCGGTGATGTATGTTCGAGAACTGATAAATGAATGGGGTTAAGAACCTCGAAGGAGAGACACATGGCGAGCAATTTGAAACAGGCTTTGACGACCTATGCGGCTGACACCGGCACGCGGCTGATGCAGACGGATTTCGCAAAACTGGCGGAGATCGGCGAGCTGTTGCTCAAGACCAAGGCCGAGGGCCGCACGGTCTTTCTAATGGGCAACGGCGGCAGCGCGGCCACGGCGTCGCACGTGACGAATGACCTGGTGAAAGGCTGCCGCGCGGGAGACGCGCCGGGATTCAAGGCCTTCTGCCTGAGCGACTCCAACGCGCTGGTGACCTGTCTGGCGAACGATTTCTCGTACGAGGAGATCTACACGATCCTCTTGCGCACATACGCCAAAAATGGCGACGTCGTGATGGCCTTCAGCGGCAGCGGCAACTCGCCGAACATCCTGCACGGGCTGACCACGGCGCGTGCGATGGGCCTGACGACGGTCGGCTTCGGCGGACGAGACGGCGGCAAGATGAAGGCCCTGTGCGACCTGCTCCTGATCGCGCCGACGGACTCGATGGAGATGTTGGAAGACATGCACCTGATCTACTTCCACGATCTCGTGTGCGCGATGCGACCGGGGCTGGCGAAGTTGGCGGGAACGGACGTGGCGTGCTGTACGTGCGGATAACACGGACGGTTCGGGGAACCGTCCCTGCCGGTTTCGCGAGGAGGTAGGGCCGCCTCTCCCCGAGGCGGCCGCTGAGATTGGGACCAGAAATGTTCATTGGCTCGATAGACGGTGGCGGCACGAAAGTGCTCACGGCGGTGATGACCGAAACCGGCCAGATACTGGCGCGGCGGCAGGCCTCCGTGCCGACTGCGGATTACGCCGCCTATTTCGCACGCTGCGCCGAGATGCTTGGCGCGTGCGCTGAAGAGGTGGGCATGCGGCTGGAGAAGCTTGCGGGTGTCGGGGCCAGCCTTCCCGCAATGACGGACGGGCGCGACCGCGTGCTGGGGTCGCCCTCGGCCGGCTGGGGCGCGTTCTCCGTGCGCCCGCTGCTGGTCCCGGCGCTGGGAATGGGGACCGGACGAGTGTTCATCGAGAACGACGTGAACGCCTGCGCCATGGCGGAGCTGCGCTTCGCGCGCGGCGGCGACAACTTCATTTGGATGACGGTGAGCACCGGGATCGGCGGAGCGGTGGTGGCGGACGGGCGGCTGGTTCGCGGCGCGGGATTCTGCGCAGGCGAGATCGGTCACGTGAAGGTGGAGTTCGAACACCCGCGTCTCTGCGGCTGCGGCGGCTATGGGTGCCTGGAGGCGCAGGCATCGGGCACGGCCATCGCAAGGCTGGCACGCGAGGCAGGCCTGGACGCGGACGCCAAACGCTGCGCGGAGCTGGCCGGGCAGAACAATCCGGTCGCCCGGGCCGTGCTGGCTCAGGCGGGACGCCATATGGGCCGGGCATTGGCGATGACCGCCAATGTGCTGAATCCCGAGCGCGTCTACATCGGCGGCGGCGTGGCTCACTCGCTGGAACTGCTGTTGCCGTCTATCCGCGAAGAATTCGAGCGGGGCGTCTTGCCGCAGTGCCGCAACGTCGTGATCGAACAGACCCGGCTGGGTTACGAGGCGGCGCTGTTTGGAGCGGCGGCGGTGTGCCTTGAAGGATTAGGCTGTTAGTGCCTTACAAACCAGCAACAGCAATAAAAAACAAGGTGTTTTACCACGAAGACACGAAGTGTACGAAGAAACACAAAGCCGGAGGGAGGGAGAAGGCTGTTAGGTGTTTAGGCTGTTAGGTGTTTAGGCTGTTAGGCTGTTCAACTCCTAAATTCTCCCTACCTCCTCACAGGTGGT
>JANYBJ010000169.1 GCA_025360845.1 bacterium | reverse complement strand
GACAGTCACCTTAAACCGGTTTTTTTGACAGGTTCGACAGGATTTTCAGGGCTAACTCGTTATTCATCCTGTTTCATCCTGCCATCCTGTCAATAGAATTTAAGGTACACTGTCTAGTTATTTGCGGGACACTGCATGAGGTGTCTTTGTGGTGGAAATTCCGGGTTGCGGGCAGAGCCCGCGTTAGGTGCCTTACGAACCAACAAGCACAATAATAAACAAGTTGTTTGCACCCTCGCCCTCTGGGAGAGGGCCGGGGTGAGGGTTGTGGGCTTGCCCACATTGGGAGAAGATTAAGCCGTTCGTAATCGTAATCTTAAGCGCTTACAGCGCCTTGATGTAATCGAGGCACTTTTTCGCCGTCTCGAAAGCGTGGTCCGGATCGCTCTCGTGTTCGATGATATAGCAGGTCGTGCCGCCGACGGTCTCGCAGAGCGTGAGCGCCCGCTTGAAGTCCACCACGCCTTGGCCAAACACCGCGCCTTGCGGGCCGCCGTGCTCTTTCAGGTGAACGCTCAGGGACCGGCCCGGATAACGCTCGATCAGCTTGTACGGATCGCCCCCGCCGCCGAGGCAGTTGCCGAAGTCGATCTGATGGATGAAGGCCTTGGGCGTGTGGTCGAACAGCACCTCCCACGCCGTCAGCTCCCCGTCGATCTTCGTGAAGTCGCCCCCGTGCGCATGATAGCCCACGTTCAGTCCCGCAGCCTGTGCGGTTTCGCTCGCGCGCGTCAGGATTTCCGCGACCTTGAGGCACCCGTCCTTGTTCTCCATCTGCTTGGGCTCGATCCACGGCACGATCATGTACGGACAGCCGATCGTCTTGTGGAAGTCGATCGTTTTTTGGATCTGATCCGGCATCACCAGATTGTAGCCTGTGTGCGTCCCGAACGCCTTCAGCCCCGCGTCGTCAAGGATCTTGCGCAACTCTGCGGGTTTGTCGCCGTACGGCCCGTAGCCCGCGAACTCCACGCCCGAGAAGCCGATCTCAGCCGCCTTTTTCACTGCGCCCGCAAAATCGGTCTCGCCTTGCTTGCGGAACGAATAGAGCTGCAAGCCGACCGGGATCTTCTTCGCGCCGATGACTGTCGCGGCTTGGCCGCGGACCGCCGCGAGAGCCGCGCATGCGAACCCCGCCTTCACCAGAAACTCACGCCGTGTGTTCATAAACTTATCCTTTATTTGTCTTATCCGATCTGCCAGCCGTCGCGGAGATGCGGTTTGAGCAGTTTGTTCGCCTCTTCACTGTTGGTGAACCGGCACGCCGCAGCGTCCCACTTCAATTCTCCCGCCACCTGCTGCGAGACACACCCCAGCAGCACGGCTTCTGTCAGCGGCACCGAGTGGTCGATGTGCGAAAACGGCTTCGCTCCGCCTCGGACCGCTTCCGCGAATTCCCAATGGTGCCCCTTGACGCGCGGCAGACTGACCGGGATGTCCTTGGTCGCCTCGTGCTGCGCGAGCCCGCGGAACTTGGGCTCGTCCTTCAAACAGATCGCATCGTTGCAGATGATCGCCTGATCGCCGATCAGCGTCACGCCGCCCTGCATGCCGCCCCACGTGGCCACCGCCTTGGGACAAACCTCCGGCCCCGGCATGGTATTGCCGTCGTACCAGTAAATGGCGATCGGCTTCTTCTGCCCCGCTGCCTGCACAAGCAGTTTGACCGTCGTCGCGCTCGGATACGTCTCCGGGAACTTCTGCGTCGTCTTGACGGTCTCCGCCGAAAGCACCGCGCCCATCTTCAGCGCGCGCCAGAAAAAGCTCATCGCATGGCAGGCGATGTCGCCCATCGCGCCCGTTCCGAAATCGAACCAGCCCCGCCACTTGAACGCATGGTAGACATCGTTCTTGAACGGGCGAACAGGCGCCACGCCCAGCCAACAGTCCCAGGCCAACGCTTCGGGCACCGGATCACTGCCATCGGGACGGTTGAGGCCTTGCGGCCAGATCGGACGGTCGGTGTTCACATGGATCTCCGAGACCTCTCCCAGCACGCCCGATTGCAGAAGCTCGATCTTGCGGCGCTGGCCGTCCGTACCGTTGCCGTTGTTGCCCATCTGGGTCATCACGCCGCATGCCTTGGCGACCTCCTCGAAGCGGCGCACCTCCCACACCGTCCGCACCAGCGGTTTCTCGACGTAGACGTGGCAGCCTTGCTTCATGGCCGCGATGGCGGCAGCCGCATGCATGTGGTCTGGCGTGGAAACGACCACGGCGTCGAGATCCTTCTCCTTGGACAGCAACTCGCGGAAATCCTGATACTTCCGCGCGTCCGGGCAACGCTCTTTGACGGCATTGGCGGCCGCGTCAAGACGCCCCCGGTCCACATCGCACAGCGCCACGATCTGCTCGCCCAGTCCGTAAAACTCCCTCAGGTTGTCGCCGCCGCGACCGCCAGAGCCGATGAAGGCCATGTTCAACTTGTCGCCCGCCTTGCGGAACCTGGGCGACTGCGCCATCGAAACGATCGGACTCCCCGCCAACGACACCGCACCCGCAACCGCCGCACTGGCGCGCAAAAAATCCCGCCTTGATACCTGCTTCATTTTCTCCCCCGTACGTTCGTGATCGGATTCCCCGCATCTATAAAAAGGTCAGGCGACCCGATAAAATGTTCCGAACTGATCAATTGATACTTGGAATAAGATACACCAATCACGCATTCCTCAACAAGCCCGATGTTTCGCAGCATCCATTCTCGGGCACTCCTGCGTTTATGAAAAGGAGTACCTTCGCAAAGACGGGAGCGTCTTTTCGGTCGAGTTGCGGACTTATTTGATTCGCGATGACGCCGGGCAACCCACTTCGATGTGGGCCATCGTCCGCGACATCACTGAACGTAAGAAGATGGAGGATGCGTTGCGGCTGAATAACGAAACCCTTGAAAAGACGGTGGCCGAACGGACCGCCCGCCTCCGGCGGCTGGCCACAGAATTGACGTTGGCTGAGCAGCGCGAGAGACGGCGTCTGTCTGACTTTTTGCACGACGACCTGCAGCAGGTGCTCGTCGCCGCCAAATTCAGATCCGAAACGCTGGTTCAGGACCAGCCGACCGAAGCCCTCAGAAATGAGGCCGAGAAGCTTCATGCCCTGGTGATGGAAGCCCTCAGCCAAACCCGCTCAATAAGCAAGGATCTCGGCAGCCCATTGCTGTACGTAGCGGGTTTTGCTCCCGCTTTGTGTCAGTTGGCCGAACTGATGCGGGAGCGCCACGGCATCAGTGTCGAACTGGATATTGCGGACATGCCTGCCGTGCTTCAGGACGACATCAAAGTTCAGCTCTTTCAATCGGTTCGGGAACTGCTGCTCAATGTCTTAAAACATGCCGATGTCAACACGGCTTCCGTGCGGATCAGAAGGCTAGACGGACGGATCGAAATCACTGTCGCAGACCCCGGCAAGGGATTCGAGCCTAAAAAAACATAACAGAAGAAGACGCGGATGGAGGGTACGGGTTGTTCAGCATCAAGGAGCGCTTGGAGTCGATCGGCGGCCAGATGAGCATCCTGCCGACTCCCGGATGCGGAACAACGATCACGATGAATGTGCCAGTTCCGCCTGAGCCCCTGATACGGTCGCCCGCGCTGTCTCGTAAACCCGAAGTCCGGGAAATCCTGCTGGCCGAAGCGAACCGTCGCACGCGCATCTTGGTTGCGGACGATCACGACCTTGTGCGAAACGGTGTGGCCCAACTACTGTCAACAGACCCCACCCTTGAGGTGGTCGGTGAAGCCGCCAACGGGCGGGAAGCGCTCAACCTTGCGCGAAAACTCCATCCCGACGTCGTTGTCATGGATGTGCGGAGGCCTGTCATGGATGGGATTGCCGCAACGCGCCATATCACTGCGGAGTTGCCCGGCACGGTTGTGGTCGGGATTTCAGCCTTCAGCGAAGCGGGTTTCAAAAATGAGATGCTGAAAGCGGGCGCGGTTGACCTTCTCGACAAGGGAGAGGCGAGCAATACGCTGATCGCGACGATAACCCGTTGCTTGGCCGAGCGCAGTATCGAAAAGCACGTTTGAACAGGGTTGCCGTATTTCGATACGTCGGCTTGCCGATGTCCGTTGACTCCCCGCTCAGCAATTCTAAATTTGGCTTAGGCCGCCATGAGAGAATGCCTTTACGGGCACACTACAAACGGATTTCCCGAAGCTTTCTTGCGTTCGTAGTGGCGCCGTGAGGCGCTTCCTTACCAAATTTAGAATTGCTGCTCCCCGCTCTTTCAGGATGGCCACAGGCGTCTAAAGGTGTATACTTTTACTCATTAATGATTTTCCCTAACGATCCATCCCGAGGTGACAAATGCAACAGAAACAGGTTGGCGAAGGATTCAAGCGGCGTTCCTTTTTGGCGGGCGCGGCAGGCGTGACGGCTTTCTTGTCGGCATCGCACGCGCAGGGCGGGCTGTCCGGCGGTGCGGCGGCAGCCGCGAAAGGAGCGCTGGCTGCCGGCAATGCGGGTTTTCCCAAGGATTTCTGGTGGGGCGCCGCCACGGCCTCCTACCAGCTCGAAGGCGCAGCCAGCGAGGACGGTCGCAAGCCGAGCGTCTGGGACACCTTCTGTAAAACCCCCGGCAAAGTCGAAAACGGAGATACCGGCGATGTGGCCTGCGACCACTACCACCGCTATGAGGAGGACGTGAAGCTCATGGCCGACCTTGGCGTGAAGCACTACCGCTTCAGCATCGCCTGGCCGCGCATCATCCCCGACGGCCGCGGCGCGGTGAACGACAAGGGCGTCGACTTTTATAAACGCCTGTCTGACTGTCTGCTCAATCACGGCATCACGCCGCACGCCACGCTTTTCCACTGGGACCTGCCGCAGGTCCTTCAGGACCGGTATGGGGGATTTCAAAGCCGCGAGATCGTCGCCGACTTCGGCGCGTACGCGGAGGCCGTGGGCAAGCGCCTCGGCGACCGCATCACGCACTGGATGACGATGAACGAGATCTCTTGTTTCGCGCACAGCGTCGGCTACGGCGTCGGCTACACGCCGCCGCACGCGCCCGGCATCACGCTGCCCAACATCAAGGCGCGCAGCAACACCTCGCACCACGCGCTGCTGGCCCACGGCACGGCCGTCCTGGCGCTGCGCGCCTCGTCCCCGCGAACATGCAACGTGGGCACCGCAGAGAACATCAACTCCTATGTGCCGGTCTACGAGACGCCGGAGAACATCGAAGCCACACGCCGCGCCTTCTTGCGCGACGCGGCCAACGGCAGCATCATCGCGCCGATCCTGACCGGACGCTACTCCGACGAGTGGCTGGCCGAATTCGGTGCCAGCGCGCCCGACATCAAGGATGGCGACATGAAGCTCATCGCGCAGCCGCTCGACTCGCTCGGCTACAACTGCTACACAGGCACCTATGTCCGCGCCGCCGGCAACGCGAAGGGGTTCGAACTTTTCCCCTGTTTTGACGCCTACCCGAAGGGCAGCATGCCGTGGCTGAACATCGTGCCGGAATCGATCTACTGGGGCATCCGCCTGCTGACCGACGCGCTCGGCAAAAAGGACCTGCCCGTCTTCATCAGCGAGAACGGCGTGGCCGACGGCGCCAAGCCGGACGCCCAAGGCTTCGTCGCGGACATCGACCGCGTCATGTACCTGCGTCAATACCTGCGCAATGTGTACCGCGCCGTGGCCGAGGGCTATCCCGTGGTCGGATACTTCCCTTGGAGCCTGATGGACAACTTCGAATGGGCCTGCGGCTACACCAAACGTTTCGGCATGGTCTACGTGGACTACGCCACGCAGAAACGCACGCCCAAACTGAGTTACCAGTGGTACCGGCAAGTCATCCGGTGCGGCCGTGTGATGTAGAAAAAAAAACCGTAT
The DNA here is from genome assembly GCA_025360845.1 of bacterium. Lineage (GTDB taxonomy): Bacteria > Verrucomicrobiota > Kiritimatiellia > RFP12 > UBA1067 > JAHFSX01. Next base: position 8,274 of record JANYBJ010000169.1, on the reverse strand, counting down.
AACCACTTTAGGTTAAACGGTCTCTGACGTGCGAAATTGGTTGGACCAGTGGGATTTGAACCCACGACCCCAACATTAAAAGTGTCGTGCTCTACCAACTGAGCTATGGTCCAATGGCGCTAAAACGTTTGCGGATTAAACCAAAAAATGCGGCGCGTGTCAATTGACCGCATCAGGAAATCAACGTATACTCCATCCGCAAGCGCACCAGAAAGGCCTTGCCGCAATGACGATTATCGAACAACTATTTTCCAATCCGCAAGATTACACGCTCAATGCCGAGACTCTGGGCCCATGCAAAATCGAATCGCCCGTCCGCAACCGTGACTTTATCGAAGAAGACGAGCGCATCCTCGTGACGGAAAACGTGAAGGACCTCCAGAACGCGTCTGAGCGTCTCGGCGTTACGCCGTCTTTTGAGCGCGCCGGCCCGCACCGTCAAATTTTCCATGACCCCGCCTGGAGCCGCGTCGGCATCGTGACCGCCGGCGGCCTCTGCCCCGGTTTGAACCATGTGATCAAAGGGCTGGTCGAGATCCTGATGTTCGACTATGGCATTAAAACCATCTATGGCATCCGCTATGGTTACGCGGGCCTCATCCCCCGCTTCGGGTACGAGCCGATCATGCTCAACACCGACAACGTCGACACCATTCATGAGCTTGGCGGCACGATGTTGGGTTCGTCACGCGGCCAGCAGGACACCGGCGAGATCGTCGACACGCTGGCGCGCATGAACATCAATCTGCTGTTCTGCATCGGCGGGGACGGTTCCCTGCGCTGCGCCCGCGCCATTGCCGATGAGTGCAAGAGCCGCAAACTCGCGATCAGTGTGATCGGTATCCCAAAGACGATCGACAACGACCTTCATTTCGTGGGACGGAGTTTCGGCTTCGAGACTGCGGTCGGCGAGGCCACGCGGATCATCCGGGCCGCCCACACCGAGGCCAAAGGCACGTTCAACGGCATCGGGCTCGTCAAGCTCATGGGCCGTGACTCGGGATTCATCACCGCCTATGCCTCCCTGGCCAACCCGGTCGTGAATTTCTGCCTCATCCCTGAACTCGACTTCGAGATGGACGGTCCCCACGGCCTGCTGGCGGCGCTCGACTACCGTTTTGACCGTTACAAGGACCACGCCGTGATCGTCGTCGCCGAAGGCGCGGGTCAGCGCCACATCGAGGGCGAGCCCGAACGCAAAGACGCCTCGGGCAACGTCCTCAAGAAGGATATCGGCGAATACCTGCGGCAGCGTATCACCGACCATTATAAAACGACCAAGCGCGAGGCGTCGGTCAAGTATTTCGATCCCAGTTACACCATCCGCAGCGTGCCGGCCCAAGGCACGGACGCCATCCGCTGTTACATGCTGGCGCGCAACGCGGTGCATGCCGCCATGGCGGGCCGCACCAACTGCGTCGTCGGCAATCAGGCAGACTGGTATACGCTGGTGCCGATCCGCCTGGCCACCATCGACCGTCAGAAGGTCAACCTCAACAGCGACCTGTGGCGTGCGGTGCTCGACGCGACGGGACAGACCCTTTACTTTAGCGGAAACCCGAACAACAACACTGGCAACGGGGCAACACGATGAGCGATCCGAACGTTATTCGCTTGAAACGCTGCGCGGTGGTCGGCATCGTCGGGCGCACCAACTCCGGCAAGTCCACGCTGCTGAACCGCATGGTGGGCGAGAAGGTCAGCATCGTCAGTCCCGTCGTGCAGACCACGCGCAACACCATTCGCGGCATCCTCACCGATGATAAAGGGCAGCTCGTTTTCCTCGACACACCCGGTCTGCACAAGTCGCAAAGCACGCTCGGCACCCTCATGAACCGCATGGCGCGGCAGGCTTCGGCGGGAGTGGACATTCTGCTCATCGTGTTCGACTGCGGCAGCCGCCCCCACCTGGAAGACGACGGCTGGATGCGCCGCGCCCTGCACGCCGAACAGCCGGTTGTTTTCGCCCTCAACAAAAGCGACCAGACGCCTTTCTACGAAGCCGCCTTTAAAGAGCTGTGGCAGGCCATCCAGTCCGAGAAACAGATACAGCGCGAGGTCTTCTGGGTGAAGACCTCGGCCATCCACCCCGCCGGCGCGGTGGAGTTGGTTGACTTGCTTTACACGTTGGCCAAGCCCGCTGAGGAATATCTTTTCCCCGAGGACATTGTCACCGATTACCCGCGCAAATTGGCGATCGCCGATGTGATCCGCGAGAAATTCCTTGCGCGCCTGCATGATGAACTGCCGCATGAACTGGGCGTCAAAGTTGAGAAAATCGAAGAGACCTCCACCGCGTGGAACGTGTCCGCCATGATCTACGTCAACCGTAATTCGCAGAAGGGGATCGTCATCGGGCCCAAAGGCCGGACGCTCAAATACGTCCGCGAGTGCGCGGAGCCGGAGCTGTCCGAGGTTTTCGGCGTGAAGGTGACACTCGAGCTGTGGGTGAAAGTCGAAAAAGAGTGGATGAAGAATTTCTGGCTCCTTCAGCAGATGGGCTATGCCGGTGAGATGTGATATTTTGAGCGTGTTTAAGATATTCCCAGGTCAATAAAAAAGACCCCGGCACATTTTTGCGGTTGAAAAGCGCCCCGGTTTTGATATTCTCATTGACCTTACGTCTGACGACCAAGTCGGGCGTAAAGAGGAGAAGAGGCTTAAATGAGTCAGCATACCAGCTTAAAGGGTTCGAGCAAGATTTCGGCGAAGCGCAACGTGTTGAAGCGTTTCGAGCGCGTCAACGTGCTGAAGAAGCGCGGTCAGTGGAAAGACGGCGATCGCGGTTTGGGTCTGCGCAAGACCAAGCCCGACGTGTAGAAGCCACGTCAGGCCTTTGCCTGTTAGATCCATTTGCCGCATGCGTATCTCTCCCGGACGGGGATGTACGCATGCGGCTTTTCTGTTTGCAGCATGGACATTCGACCACACAAGCTCGTGCGGCTAATCGCCTCGCTGGTTGCCGTGTCCGCCATGGCGGAAGAGGCGGAGCCGTGCCGTGTACGCGTGATCGAAGGGCGTGCGGCCGTCTTCGCTTCGACCAACGCGGTCCGCGAGGCTTTGGCCTGGCTGCCCTCCGGCACCGAGTTTGTGGTGCGCGGCGAACTGACGGACGGTGCGTGGGTGTGCGTCGAGCCGCCGGATCATGTGAGCGTGTGGATCTACCGTGAGCTGGTTCGTGACGGCGTGGTTCTCGCCGACAAAAGCCGTTTGCGTTCGGGTGCGGGACTGACCTTCCGGCCTGTCGGGAGCCTGAACAAGGGTGACCGGGTCGAGGTGCGGGGCTCCTACGGGGACTGGCTCAGAATCAAACCGCCGCCCGAAGTGTGCTTCTGGATGTTGCGCGATCAGGTGGAGCCGCTCGCCGCGATGCAGCCGGAGGGCGCGGACACCAACTTGACGGCAGAGGTCGGGGTGGTGTCTGTAACGAATGCGCCGGTGTTCGCAGCGTCCAATGTGGTCGTGCGAGCCGAACCTGTCGCAGTGTTGACTCGACCTGTGCCTGCCGAGTTGAGGGGTTACGTTTTAGATAACACGCAGGAGCAGGGCGTGCCGGTTATGTTGAGCGGCATTCTTGATTGGGGAACTGTCGGTGCGGTCGCCGCGCCATTCTGTCTGGTCGCGCGGCAGGCGGACGGCGACACCGCGCCGGTGTGTCACCTGATGGCACCGGCGCTCACGTACAGTCCGCACGTCGGCTCCACGGTCTCGGTGGAAGGCACGCGCTGGCGCGTGAAAGGTTCCGACTTGCCGGTCGTCATCCCGTCCATTCGATTTACGGTGATTGATGTAAAGCCTGATTGACAGTAACGGGCTAGGTAATACAGGGAGGCCGAGTTGCTTGAATCAGAAAAACAGACATCCTTGCTTGACGGACTTTGCCGGAAGTGTCAAAGTTACTCTCAACATGAGAAATGATCGTAAACGGGCGTGTTATGGGCGGAAACGGCCAAGTCTACTTGGAACCAAGTGGGTAATGGCCGGTTGGGCGTGTTTCTGTGCGGCGTTGTCGGTTTCGGCAGATGCGGTCGTGCAGATCCGTCGGTTCGAACCGGAGTCGAATGTCTGCCGCGCGGGCAGGCCGGAGACCGTCGTGGCGGTCATTGAGAACATGACGGAGCGCGAGGTTGCGGTTCAGACGAAGTATACGCTGCCGGAGGGCGTCAAGTTGCTGCCGCCCGTTGGGGGGGCGACCTCCCTGTCGGCCGGGGGGCAGGCGCTGATCCGGTGTCAGGTGGAAGCGGCGGCGGCGTGCGACGGGGAACTGGTGCTGGAGGTCGCGTCGGAAGGACAAGCCGTCGGACGGTCGGCGCTGCGGGTGCGGTTTCTTCCGCCGCTCGAACGGCGCAAGCTGAGCGCGATCCCGCCGCCTGCTCCGGTGCGCACGGAGATGCTGGTCGGCGCGCACCACTGTCCGCTCTGGGAATCGGACAAACCCGCCATGTGGAACAACGTGCTCTTGCATCCCGAGCGCACCCCCGCGCTGGGTTTCTATTCGCAGGAGAATCCGGAGGTGTCCGACTGGGAGACCAAGTGGGCGGTGGAGCACGGGGTTTCGTTCTTTATCTATTGCTGGTACCGCACGTCGCAGGGCTGCCCTGTGAAGACGCAGTTCAGCAGCGCCATCCACGATGCGCTCTTCAAGTCGCGGTTTGTGGACCGCATGAAGTTCACGATCATGTGGGAGAACCAGTCGGTCGGCTCCGCCGGCGTGGCGGACGAAAAAGACCTTTTCGGGAACCTCCTGCCGTTCTGGATCGAGAGCTATTTCAAGCATCCTTCTTACCTCAAGGTGGACAACAAACCCGTGCTCTTTGTCTACCGGCCCGAGTTCCTGATCCAGGATCTCGGAAGTGTGGAGAACGTGGGACGCGCGTTCGCCAAGATGCGGCAGACGTGCAAGGACGCGGGGTTTGACGGGCTCTGGATTCTGGGCGAATACCGGGGCTTGGAGGCTAATCACCTGGAGATGATGAAGAAAATCGGGCTCGACTCCACCTTCGCCTACTGCTGGTACATTCCGGACAACCCTTCACCCGAACAGGCCATCGCAACGCAGATGGGGTACATCCGGAAAACGCAGGAACTGGGTATTCTGCCGCAGGTGATTACGGTGTCGCAGGCCTGGAGCGGGTGGCAAGACGAGGGAACCATCTGGAAGATTCCGCCGGCCGGGTTCAAGACGCTGCTGGGTCAGGCCAAGGCTGTTGCGGAGACCTTGCCCGAGGGGTCGCTGGGTCGGAGGATGCTGCTGCTGGACAACTGGAATGAGTGGGGCGAGGGGCATTACATCGCGCCGTATCGCGAATACGGCTTCGGCTACTTGGACGCGGTGCGCGAGGTGTTCGCGCCCGCGGCCGGGCCGCATGTCGATCTGTTGCCGGAGGATGTCGGTCTGGGTCCTTACGACACGGCGATCAGGAAAGCGTTCGCAGAGATAGCCAAGGACCGTGAGCAGGCGCGGCAGTATGCGGTCAAGCCCGGCGCGGAGGCGCGCGGGCTGGTGGGGTGGTGGGCCTTCGACGAAAAGGGGGAGGAACCGGTCACGGTCGATTATTCCGGAAAGAGGCATGGCGGCCGGCTTCTCGGCGCGGCGCGTGCGCCGGGAATCGACGGCAACGCCCTGCTGTGTACGGGCGGCTGCGTGCGCGTCGAGAGCGATCCGGCGTTTTCGGTGACAAATGGAGTGACGGTTTCGTGCTGGGTCCGGACCGAGCGTGCGGCCCAGAGTCAGGCGTGGATCGTGAACCGCATTCAGGGCGGCGGAGAGGCGACCGGATACCGCCTGGGCCTGATGGAAGGGCGTCCCTGTTTCAACGTGCCGCAGACGCCCTGGAGCCATCTGGTGTACGCGACCAACGCGCTGCCGGTCGGCCGGTGGGTTCATCTGGCCGGAACGTGCGACGGCCAGGTCCTGCGGATCTATGTGGACGGTGAGCGTTGCGGCGAGTTGGCGAGGGTGGGACCCGTCGGCACTAACGGTTTTCCTCTGATCCTGGGCTCGTTCGCCGCCGGTCATGCGGCACATTTCGAGGGGCTCTTGGACGAGGTGAAGCTCTATAACCGGGCGCTCACCCCGCAAGAGATTCTCAACCTGTATGTGAAGGGTGTGCCAGTGAAGGCGGTTGCTCAGTAACAACGAACGAGGTATAAAAATGAGGACAAGTGAAACGGTTCAGATGATTGCGGCTGCGGTGCTGGGGCTTGTCGCCACGGCCGGTGCTCAACTCAGCGTCGTCAACGGGAACTTCAGCGATCTGTCCGGTTTGGCCGATCACGGAGGCGGGTGGTATTTCGGGGTGCCCGTCGGATGGGGCAGCACGGCTGTGAATCCCGGATACACTGTGCAAAGTGCGACCGGAGCGACTCCGCCGACGGCCAATCTGCAGTCGCTATCTGTGTTGTCGCAGGGTGTCGGCACGCTCACCAACACCTGCGATGTGGTGTTGACGTTTGATTTCTCGCAGCCGTGGAATGCGGCTGCCGTCAGCCTTTCCGCACGTATTTTGGCCGACTCCGCCGTCATCGCTGCCGGCACTTTCGGCAGCCCGGCTTCGGGACTGACGCTGGTGGCGACCAACGTGCCCTCGGGTTCGAACATCTCCGTCCAGTTCGTGAACGAGATCCCTTCCGGCGCGCCCGGTCTGGACAATGTCGCGGTGGGTGCGTTTGCCATTGACTCACCGCCCCAGATCATCCGGCAGCCGCAGGCTTATGCGGCCATGCCAGCAGGCACGGTCGCGACGTTGTCGGTGAGTGCCCTCGGGGGGGTGCCGCCGCTGGGTTACCAGTGGCAGCTCAACGGCGTTGCTCTCGAAGGCGCGACCCATACGACGCAGACGGTCAGTGCTCCGGGCAGCTACACGGTGGTTGTGACGGCACCGAACGCGTTGAGCGTGACCAGCACCGTGGCGCAGGTCATCGGGTCGGTGGTCAACGGCGACTTCAGTGACCTGACCGGCTTGTCCGATCAGGGCGGCGGGTGGTACTCCGGGCTGCCGGCAGGTTGGACCAGCTCCGAATATCCCTACGGTAATTTCTATGCTGTGGCCACCACGTACGGCCCGACCCCGCCCGTCTGCAACCCGTCGACATTGCGCTTCCTGGAGCAGAAGGTGGGCACGCTCATCAACATCTCGGATGTGGTGCTGACGGTTGATGCCCCGAACGCGTTCAATCAGCCGGGCGCCATCCTGGGCGTCGCCATTCTGGGCACGGATACGAGTCCGCTTGCCGTTGGCCTGTTTCATCCCGGCCTTGGCCATACGCTGGTGGCGAGCGGCGTTCCCGCGGGTACGGCCCTTACGATCCAGTTTTGGGACGACACCTCCACGCCCGGGTTGGACAATGTCGCCGTGTCCGTGCTGGCCACCAACGCGCCGCCCCAGATCACCCGGCAGCCGGAGGCCAGTTCCGCTTTGCCGGAGGCCATGGGCATGACGTTGTCGGTGGCTGTTTCCGGGGTGCCGCCGCGTTACCAGTGGCGGGTCAACGAGGTCGCGCTCGCCGGAGAGACGAATGCGGCGCTGACCGTCACCGGTCCGGGCAGCTATACGGTGGTGGTGACCACGCCGAACACGCTGAGCGTGACCAGCACCGTGGCCCAAGTGACCCAGACGAACGTGCTGCCTCTGCTGAACGGGGATTTCACGAGTGACCATCTGACCTCTGGCTGGAACAGCGATTGGAGTCGCTTGGGTCCGCCCTCGGCCACATCCGGCTGGGGTGGGTGTTTGTCCGACGGCGCGCTGAACCATGACCGCTTCGGAATTTGGACGGCATTTTTGAGTGCGTTCTCGCCGAGTTACGATCTGAAGCGCACGCTTATCGCTCCTGCGAAGGTCAGGGTCGATTTCAAGGCCGGATATGCAGACCAGGGCGGACAGACGGTCTACGTGGATCTGATCGTGAACGGGACGCCGAACACGCAGTCCGTTACGATCGGACAAACCCTCGGCTCCTACACCGCGATTTTCAAGACCGAGCAGCAGAAGGGCGCGGTCACACTCCGCTTCCGGGGAGCCGGAAACTTTTTGACCGATGTCGGCAGTGTGATTGTCGAACGATTCCGCCCCGGGCTGATCTTGTCGATCCAATAGCCGTGGTGAATTAGTGCCTTACAAACCAACAACGGCAATAAAAAACAAGGTGTTTTACCACGAAGACACGAAGTGTACGAAGAAACACAAAGCCGGAGGGAGGGAGAAGGCTGTCAGGTGTTTAGGCTGTTAGGCTGTTCAACTCCTAAATTCTCCCTAACTCCTCACAGGTGGT
>JANYBJ010000149.1 GCA_025360845.1 bacterium | reverse complement strand
CAACATCACCGCCCCCGTGCAGACCTTGCGCCGGCACGCCGCGCAGGCCATGTCGCACACGTCCACCCCGCGGGCCTTCAGCCCCGCCACCCTTGAGCGTTCGGAGTCGGGCGTTGGGCGTTGAGCGTTCCCGTTTCTCATACCGCCGCCCCCTTCCCGTTTTTAGTCTGATCCGGCAGACACTTGATAATGCTCTCCAGCATTTCAACGCGCTTGCGCAGGGATAGGACCTCGTCTTGCAGGCGCCCGAGCACCGGTTTTTCCTCCGCGGAGCGGGGGGCATCCGGGCCGTAACGCAGATCTCTGCGCTCGGCCGCGACCACGCCCGCCGAAGTCGCCGCCCAACCCTGGGCGTATCTGCGGCCATACGCCACCAGCCCCAGGCCCTCCAGAAAGACTAATGTCTGCTGGACATCCGCCTCGCTGACATCGAAATCCACCAGCGCCCGGTTGACCATGTGCCGCAGAATGGCGGGACAGTCGAACTCGAACGCCTGCCGACCCGCCAGATAGTCCAGCACGGCCGTGCGCAACGCGTTGCGATTGGATTGATTCATGCCACCACCTCGCTTTTTTTCCTATCGTCTGTTTTACTCATACTTTTCTCCTTCTTTGCCTTTGCTGTTATCAGTTACGCCGCGCCGCGCTTTGCCGTTGCTTTGACATGCTCTGATCCGCCTCGCACTGCTTTGCCTTTGCCACGCCTCGGTCTACGGTGCATAGCCTCGCCTTTGCTTCGAACAGCGTTGCTGAGCACTGCTGCGCATTGCCGTTGCTCTGCGCCTCACTGCCTTGCTGTGCCGTCGCTATTCCTTCACAACCTCATAAGTGAACCGTCCGCATCCCGAGTTGCGCCACTGGCCGATGCCGCGCAACCCGCCGTAGGTCAGCCACTCAGTGAGCACACCCTCAAGCGCATCCTGAAGAAGGGTCACGGTGAACGTCAGCCGTGTCCCCTCTGGCACGCTCTCCGACCGGGCCAGCGCCACGCGCGGCCCCTGCATCGTCTCGCACCGAAGCGGACGCTCGCAGATTCCGACCGATCTGCCCTGCGGAAGATCCAGCCGGATCAGGCGCGGTCCGACGAACACGCAGGTGTCGATCACGCTCTTGTATGCCCTCCATTTGGAAGATTCCGTGCCTTCCACGCGGCGCAGTCCTCCGCACGCGTCTTTGAAAAACCCCTTGATCTGGTAATCGTAGAGCGCGGGGCAGCCGTTATCCCGGTGGAAAACCGTGGTGCCGGTCTCTTCGATCTTTTCGGCACTCTCCAGCTCGTCACGCTGCGGCACACCTTCCGGATGCTTGCTCGCCACGTAATCCGCGAACACGGATTTGCTTGAGGGCTTCGACCCCAACACCTGCTCCGTGAATGTCAGTGAAACTTTGATCGTCTTCATGGTTTTCCCTTGCGTTTTGCTTGAGGTTGTGACTAACTTACACGCGTTCAGATGCCAAGCTCAGACCGTATACCGTCGATGACCCTTTTGGCCTTCGGGCCGTGGTAGTCGCCCCGCACGGAGCGCAGCACATGGACCGAGTTGAAGCCGTTGCGGCGGCCCCAGGCGCCGAGGGTGTCTCCCCGGAGCACGAATTGAGACTTGACGAACCGGAGTTCCAGTTCCGGTTTTTTTCTGGCGCGTGTTGTTAGCTTGGGTAACATGCGGGTACTATATTCTTAACTGGTTAAGCTGTCAACGCGAAATCTTAACGGAGTAAAGAAAATGTTTAATGGCTCAAAAGTGCGTGAACTTCGCAAGAAAATCGGCATTACAATGGCCGAATTTGGCCATAAAATAGGCATTTCAGAGGGATATGTCTCAATGTTGGAGACGGGAAAGCGGGAATGCCCAGACGGGAAAGTTCTTTTTTGTATCTCAAAAGAGCTTAACTGTAAGCCCTCTGACTTAACCGATGACAAGCTTTTGCTGGCGTTCGCCGAGTCGTTCGCTCGTCAGGCTTCGGAGCCACCGAAGAAGACGATGGCTCGTATTATCGATCCCGAGCCGCCGACCACGATCGAGAGTTTGTGGACGCTGATCGGCCGCCGGTTCGACGCGCTGGACAGCGCGGTCGCCGGGTTGGGCGACCGCGTCGGCGGGCTTGAGTCGCAGGCCGATTCGGAGATCGCGTATCTGCGCGACCAGTTATCAAAGGCGCTGGACCGGATCCCGAAGGGCTGAGTAATAGGTAATATGTAACAGGTAATGGGGGAAAGGCGTGAGAGAGGAGTCAGAAGACGGCGGGGAGGTGACGGGAGGGAATGGCGATGGAGAACGGCGAACTGGAAAAATCCGGCGAATCGCTGCGCGCCGGGATGGAGCGGATCGCGCGGGAGCACGCCCAGCTGATCGGGAGGCTTCAGGACCGGGGGGAGACTACCGCTGTCCGTAAAGAGTTACGCCGTCTAGCTGAAGGAATTCGGATTGAGGATTCAGAAATTGCCGCAATCATCAGGGATAGCGTACTGCGAAGAGATATTGTTGAGGGTGAAGAGGCCGCGAACGCCGCTATGAAAGTGG
>JANYBJ010000014.1 GCA_025360845.1 bacterium | reverse complement strand
GTGATAGGCAGCGATCCCGCAAAAGAAACTGGATTTTATCACACTTCGTATGTCAGCGCAAGCCTGCGACAACAGGCACAATGAGAAATCTTCTACAGCAAATCTTTATAGCTAGTCAACAAAAAAATCAGGAGTACAGATGACATATCCGCTCAGATAGGCGACTCTCGTCAACATCCCAAAATCCTTGCCTTCCTTTTTCTTCGAACGGCTCCTCAAGTTCATTCTGATTTTTTGTCAACCATGCGAATCTACCATCAGAGTAATCTCCAAAATAGGGCTCGTTCTTATTGTCGGCAAAATGTCTTCGAAGAAGATCCTTACCTTCGTTAACATTGTAGCACGAGGTGACTTCGACGATGCCTATTATTTTACCAAGCGGCAAAGAAGTGTTTGCGAATTGAGCGCCGCTATAACCTGAATCCAAAAGCGCCATATAGACGGGCGCGCTCGTACAGATTATCCGCTGGTTTAGGGTCCATCTCTTAGCAGCATGGATAAGCAACGGTCCACGGTAATTTGTGGGCCAGTGTCGAGTCTCAATTGTTTTTCGACCACATACGAGAAGTGTAGCCCAAGGTTGCCATAACGAAATTGCCCGCATCAAAACACCTCCTCCTTCCAATCACCGTCTTTGTCTCGGCTGAATGACTTAAAGACGAAAGGATATATGCTCGCGGCGACCTTGATCTTCACGCGCGCATCATCTTCCCAGTGCGCACCGCCCGTCGACTTCCAGAATGCTTTGATCTCATGTAATTCAATCGCGTAGGTCAAGGTCATCACCATGAAATCCGGCGTGTAAAATGTGGCATCAGCCAGCCGCAATTTAATTGATTCAAACTTCCAGAACAGAACCGAACCGTGTGCCTTCTGTAGATCCAGCCGCTCAGCATACGCCGCTTCAAGCCTGTTCATTTCCATCGGCTTGTGACGTGTCCCGCGTCCTGAGAGTCCTCGGCGCTTCAGGCTCGCTAGGAGCTGTTCGTCCTGGGGATTGAGTAATGCCATTTCGTTTCTCCACACAAGCCGGACATTCATCCGCTCCGGTGCGCGTCGGCGGCGTTGTTAAACAATCGAAGTTTATAATCCAACCTTGGCCGCGCGCTGATAAAATCGCAAGTGCCCTATCGCGCGTGTGACAATGTACTTCAGCCTTGCAGTGATCACAACGAAAACACCAGTGCTCGTCATGTTCACAGATGTTGGGTTCGGTCATTCTCCGCGCAGTCCTTTCAGCGTTTCTTGTACTTCATCGAGTTGTTCCTGCATGTGAAGGGCAAGCACTAGATCACGTTTTTCATCAACAAGAACTTTAATTTCAACTATCATCACCTCGATGTATTTCTCAAGATTGCGGATGCGTTCTATCCGCCTGTCGTTTTGTCTCTGGAGATCCTGTCTGTCTTCGTAGTCCACGAATCACCCACCTTCTGAAGCGGCGCGCGAGCGACAGACGCTCGTCAACGCGCGAGTATGGTTTGACGATGACCGGCACAGGCCAGCGTGGCCAGCCTTGGTCAACGTCGGGGAGAAAGAACGTCTGTTGTCCGCCGCTTCGTATTGCAGGCCAGCGGGGCGAACTAAAATTAGGCATATGTCCTCCTACTGTTTCGCTTGTCGCTTCTGTTCTGCTTTCCGCGCAGGTTCGCCACGCGGACAGGCCGTCTTGATGTCTCCGACCTTAACTTCCCAGTCTTCGGCCATCACACGTCGGCCTTCAGGAGAGTTAAGCCATTCCACATACCATTTGTAATACGGGCCGCGCGGAACGCCTGAGTAAACTTCTTCCCTCTCAGTCTCTCTCTTTTTACTCATCGCTGTTCACGTTTGGCGGCGTCGAACGTTTCAAAGACTCGGTTTTCACGTCGGGTGTAAAAGCCGATATCAGTGAGGATGTGAACGACGACGCGGCGTTGATTGTTGAGCCACAATCCGCGCACTACGCCGGGGAAGATTAAGAATTGGCGCTTGCGCTGGACGTGGAAGTAAACGGACTGACCCAGTTGAAGCATTCTCGATGATCCTCGCGACGATCATTTCCTCGGTGCGCTCGCACGCTTGTAGAATCGCTTCGGTGCGAGCTTCGTCAACTCGATGCTTCACCATATTAAACCGCCGCAGGTTTGGCGGACTTGCGGCGGGGCGCCTTCGGCGCTTTGATCTTCGGCGCCTTGTATGACACGGGGATTCCGCACATCTTGGCAACCTCGGCCAGATCGAGGCCCCACGCTACGGCGATGCGCTCAAGCACGCGCGTCCCGACCTTATAGGCGCCGCGCTCGATCATGCGAATCATCATCACGTTGCAACCCACCTTCGCGGCGAATTGCGTCGGGTCCATTTTCATCTTGACCCGGAATTCTCTCAACCCACTAATGTACATGCTTTACCTCCTAAAAGTTGTCTGAGATATGTTTACAACATAAAATGATAATGCGCAAGCATGAAATAGAAATTAGCTCAAAATTCTTTATCGAGGTTTGGAAGTTGAGCGCGCCAGCACCCTATATGATTTCCGTTGTCGTCGAATGGAACTTCCTTTCCATTAAGCGGATGTCCCAACGGTTATCAATTCAACGCGCTCCCGTCCAGTCCGATGATCTTCGGGGCGCCTGCCACTTGTTCGACTTTCAAATGCAGATGCTGCTTGTCGAGTTTCGAAAACAGTTTCATCGGCCGTTTTGGATCGACGGCTAACGTGTCGAGCGGGAGCGAGACTGACGCGCCCAACTGCTGAACGATGGCCGCGAGAATCGACTTGAAAGGCACAGCATAGATTTCTGTTTGGCCGTTTGCCTTCTTAGCCTTCTCGATCAGGTGACCGG
>JANYBJ010000060.1 GCA_025360845.1 bacterium | reverse complement strand
CGACGCAGTGGCGCTGCGCCTTCCGTGACGTGACGCGCTGCGCCCTCGGCGGCAGGGACACCTGGTGCGGCATACACCTTTGCGACCATTGGCTCTGCGTGTGCGACAACGGCGTGTTCCCGGACGACACGTACTGCGGCTGTCACGGCGGGCCAGTGGCCCTGTGCCCCGAAACCCGGATCTTTCCGGACGCCGGGGAAGATACCGGCGAAAGCGGACCCGACCCGGAGTCTGTCCCCGTGAACAACGACGATGACGACGCCGACAGCGTCCCCGACCTGGACGACGCCTCCTGCGGGGCGGCCGAAGACGACCTCGCGGAACTGTGGCCTTTCGGCAGCCGCGACGGCTCCTGCTGCCCCTGTCCCGCGCACCAGAAAAAGGTGGCCGTGCCGGTGACCCTGGAATCGGCGACGGGCAACCTGAAGGTGTTCCGCGACGGCTCGAAAGCGTCCGCGCTCGAGGCGGAAGGGCAGATCGATGCGGGGCGGCCCGTCTATCTGGAAGGGCTGGGGGCCAGCGCCGCGGTGGACGCGGACCGGCTCGTGTGGAGGTGGTCGGACGGCGGCGTTCACCGCCAGACCAACAGTTTCACGGTGCTGAGCGTGCGGCTCTTCGGCGACTTGAACCTTGACGGCGAGGTGGACGCGGCCGACGCCGCGCTCCACCCCTCGCTTTCCCAGGAATACGGCTGGGGTTTGCCCGTCGCGTCAAACGCCTTCCGCAAGGTGCGGCTCAGGACGGACGTGCTCGTGCCGGGCGACTTTACTCTCGCGCTGGACGGGCCTGCGGGCGCGTTCAGGGTCTGGGCCACGGACAACCCGGCCTCCACCAACTCGCCGCTGCTGGTCTGCGGCCAGACCGTCACCAACGGCGTGAACGGCGCAGACTTCGCGGCCTATCCGTATTGCGACCTCTACGTCGAGGCGCTGAGCAACGGCGCGGTCACGCTCACGTATGCATACAGTGGCACCGGTTCGGCTTCCAACCTTTCGTGCTCTGCGGCAATGAAGATGACAGCGTACGACATCACTCTTGAACCCATCACGTCAGAAAACACTCCAGATGTTTACAACCCGTGCGGCATCGCGACAAACGTTACGGCTTTCTACAAGCTCGCTGTCGAACCCGCGGCCCTTTTCCCCGACGAAAGGATCGTCTGGAGCGTGGTCTCGGGGGACGTCTCCTTCGTGGACGGCGACAACACGGGCAGACTGGTCGCCGTGAAGGGCGGATATCTGGGAGGCGACTTCAGGCTGGAGGCGGACATCGAAGGGCTGAATCTCGTCAACAAGCCCTTTATCACCGGAAAAGTGCTTGAGCCGAAGACGGTCCCGGTCACCGTCTGGATTGTCAGAGACGATGTTGGCAGCAACCCCGCCTGCACCGAAGGCCAAGTGCAGGATCTTATAAATGGAGTGAACACGATATTCAGGCAATGCGCCATGACCTACCAGTTGAGCGGGGCGGTCCAGTACACGAACCGTACCGAGTGGGTGTATATAGACTTTACGAATGGATGGTCAGGCGAGTTGGAGGCTGTGCGCGAAGTCGAGACGGCGACGGGTGGTGTTGAGCTGTATTTCGTGAGTTCTTTTCGTCAGAACGGACAGGATACCGACATCCAAGGTATCGAAGATGCCAAAGGGATTGTCGCGAGGGGCAGCGTTAGCGCTACGACATTGGCTCACGAGCTCGGGCACGCCTGCGGCCTGCTAGACATCTACCCCTACAGAACCACCACTAATACGCCCAGCGGAATGGACATGATCGTTACCGGCCCCGTCACTGCGGAGCGTGTCCCGCAGGACTGGGGCGGCGGTCATTACGGAGCCGACCTGACACAGGCGTGGCTGGTATGTACACGGCTTCTGATGATGGGGTATGATGACCAAACGACGACAACGACGGTTGACATTCCGCTCGGCGCGGTCTACGGCACATGGTTTGAACGGGTTGGCGGGGGTGTCGTGTACGACATGTGGCAAACCGATCTGGCCCCTGTCGGCCTCGGAAACATGGGCAACCGCCAACCTGAACATCAGTAGCGAAAGGATAATGAAATGAAACGGAACTTAGTTTGCTGTTGCCTGATCAACTGTTTGGCGCTGGCCGAGCCCGCCTCCGATGTGACAGTGACGAACTCTGCGGCGATAAATGACAGCGCACTCGGCGAGGTTATGAAGCGTTTTGCCATGATCAAACATTGCGATCC
The DNA here is from genome assembly GCA_025360845.1 of bacterium. Classification (GTDB taxonomy): domain Bacteria; phylum Verrucomicrobiota; class Kiritimatiellia; order RFP12; family UBA1067; genus JAHFSX01. The sequence goes on along the minus strand of JANYBJ010000060.1, from coordinate 2,455 downwards.
GAAGGGACCTAGTAAGAGCGAGATGATACTCGGATATGCGAACAACATGGGGATACCAGTCAGTAACGTGGTGCGGGTTGCGCAGTCTATCACCGAAGAAGGTCTTGCCCGACTTGAGGATGGTAGTGCAATAAATAGGGACACCCAGTTGAGGCAATGCCAGGTGATGCTGATTCTTCTTGGCGCAACTGGCGATTCGTCCGCCCTGCCGTTCTTGGAAGCCAAGAGCATATCGACAAATAATACTGTCAGACAGTCGGCGTCGCTGTCAGTAATAAACCTCATGGGGATCGACTCGGTCAAATTTCTCCGGAAAAACGCAACCGACGGTCTAAACAGTAGAATGGATATATACGGCATGTATGAGAGTTTCGGACTTCAAATCCAAGCCTCGAAGAAAAAGAACCCGAAAGCGAATTTGGACGAGGCGTACATGTACCTTCTGGAGTTAGCGGAGAAGGAAAAGGCAGGGGACACTGCAAAACTACTCGATCACGTACTGTGTAGCAATTTGGAAGGCTATGCAACCAGTGTTCAACGTGAACAGATCGCAAGGCGCTTCTCGCAAAAAGGGCCTGAATACTGTAAACAGCATTTCGACAAGATAACGGGGGAAATCGAAAAAGTTCCGGCATCCAAACGTATGAATTTTCAGTTCAAAAATGCTTCAGGTGCCCCGCACGAAAAGACTGTACAGCCCTAATTGGAAGAAGAAAAAGACTGGAGCTGCGAACCCTTCTCGGCACATTTGACAAATTGAAGACTGGTCCTGCTCACTGACTGATTCAATAAACGGTTCAACCAGATCAACGGCCTGTGTTTCGCCTTTAGAGATTCCCAAATCTTGATGAACGGAAATTAAGAACGATGATGAAGCAAAACAGAACGCTCGTCCAATTGGTGTTGTTCTTCATTTCGAATATTGCATTTGCAACAGTACGACTTGAGTACGAGACAAAGGTTATTGATGTCATTGATGGTAAGACTGTTGTGGTTAGCAACAAGGTTTCCAAGACGGGCATCGAGATCAGTTCAGCAGGAACCCTCGAACTTGATGGTATCGATGCTCCGGATTTGGATCAACCGGGCGGAAAAATGGCGCACGAGTGTCTAAAGTGTATGGTGAATGGACAGGCTGTGACTATCATCGAAGTTAGCGATAATGGGCACTCGCGGGGAGGTTGGATCTTTCGCCGTGATCAGACCAATTGCGTGAATCTGTTGATGGTTCAAAAAGGAATGGCGTGGTGGAAAAAAACCGAATCTCACGTCAGTAGTTGCGTTGGACAAAATGACGAATGCGCTGGAACGAGCAAAAGCATCCAAACTGGGCCTGTGGTCACTTGACAATCCTGTACCTCCTTGGCAATGGAGGAAGGAGAAGAAGAATCGTGACCAAAAAGAAGTTGGTACTTCTGCGAACGAATAGGGAGTGAGGTAATGTGCAGGCGGGGCCTTTACTGCATGCACGGGAGACAGTGGGTCGATTGCGCGGAGTGCGTGAGCGGCAACGGCTACTGGTACTGGTGCTGCCTCCACAACGAGCCGAAACCCGTCTGCGAGTGCCTCACGCTCGGCGGATGTGTCGGGGGCGGGTTGCCGCCCGGCGACACGCGCCCGCTGTCCGTGGGCGACATGCTGGACACCAACGGCCCCTGGCAGACGCCGTGCTGCGCGTGTCCCGAACACGCGACGTGGAACGTCCAGGAGACGAAGACCAACGTCGTCCGCGCCGTCTCAGCGAAGATCAGGCTGTGGCGCGACGGCGGTACGAACGCGGTCGCGGCGGGCACCCGGCTGGCCGGGCCTACGGAACTGCTGGCGGAAGGCGTGGAGCCCAGCGTATTCTTCGGCGACGCGTCCGCCGCCTTCAGCCACGAACTCCACCCGGCCGACACGCAATGCGTCTTCTACACCGTGGCGGACGTGCGGCTTGACCCGGACACGCTCGGCGCCGAAGGCCGCTGCCTGATCCGCGGCGGCGGCGTCTGCACCGCACGCGTCTCCGTCGTGACCGAATCCTGGCTCGAAGAGGGAACCGTCAGGCTCACGTCGGACGGCGGGCTGTTCTTCAGCGGCACGCCGGGCGCGCCCGCCGCCGCCGCGCTGACATTCCAGACCAACGGCCCGCCCGGCTCCGTGGACGCCGTCCGCGATTTCTGGCTGGGCGCGACCAACGGCGGGCCGCAGACGCTGACCTACGCGCTGCTGGACCCTTACGGCTCAACCTTCCTCTCGACCAACCTCGCGGTCGAGGCGGTCGCGGCGAAATGTGCCACCAACGTCTACCTGACCGCTTGCGGCTCGACCGCCCTGAACGTCGACCTCGCCCCGGTCAGCCACGACCCGGCCGGGTTCTCGCTCTTCATCGACGGCTCGCTCTGCGCCACCGGCCAGCCGCCGTGGCAGGTGGACACCAGTTCCCTGACCGGCGGCGTGCACACGCTGACGGTGC
>JANYBJ010000322.1 GCA_025360845.1 bacterium | reverse complement strand
AAGCTTAGGGAAATCCGTTTGTAGTGTGCCCGTTAGGGCATTCTTTCAGGGCGGCCTAAGCCAAATTTAGAATTGCTGGGTCTTTTGCACTGGCGTCGCCCACCCTGCAATGGTAATGTATAAAAATGATAATCTGAGCGTATATCACCCATTTAAGCATACATGCGTCAGGTATCGACCGAACCCGCGAATGACGGGACCGAAATACCCCGCAAAGGGTACAGGAACTTTCGTAAACGGATGACAAAACTATGGCTGGAACATTCGCGCATCTCACGCTGGTGGACAAGCTGTGCCGGGACGACGCAGTCCTCGACGGCATCGGCACGTTGACCCCCGTTATGAAAGGGGCCTTGAAGACTTTCCGCCCCTTCTGCGAGTTGGGGGCAATAAGCCCCGATGCGCCCTACCTGCGGCTTCTCAGCGGTGATGCCGCCCGCTGGGCAGACGTCATGCACTACTGGAAGACCGCGGACTTCGTCCGGCACGCGATCCCCCTTGTCTTCAACATGGATTACAGGTTTACAGACACCCAAAAGTGTCTGGCCTGGCTCTTTGGGTATACTGCGCACCTCGTCACCGATCTAACGATACACCCGGTGGTTAAAGCCAGGGTGGGCCCGTACGACCAGAATAAGCGGATGCACCGGATCTGCGAAATCAACCAGGACGTCTACATTTTCCACAAACAAGGGTTCGGCGACATCACCACCGCCCAATACATCGACCGCTGCGGGATCAAATCATGCGCCGACCCAACCGACAGCGGGAAACTCAATGCAGCCGTCCGGAAACTTTGGTCGGATGGCCTTAAGAGCTACCTGTCGGAAGGCGTCTCGATGAAGAACAGTCTGCCGGCTCCGGAACATGACCCCGACCCCGACGCGTGGTTTGAGCATTACGTGCGGCTGCTCGACAAGTTTGTGGAGGATGGAGGCATGTCCCCTCTCGTGTTCCGTACCATCTCCGAAGCCGCTGGCGTTATCTATCCCCAATATTCAGATGTGGTTAAGAAGTTCATCAATAATCTGGAGATGCCGGGCGAAGGTGAGCCCACGAATTACGATGCTGTCTTCGAGCGAACCAAGCAGAACGTGATAGCGACGTGGCGGGACCTTGGCGCGGCTCTCGACTCGGGCAAGAAGGAGCTCTTTACTCTGGCCAACGCCGACCTCGACACCGGCCGCGACTCGAACAACCGCCTCGTGTTCTGGGAGGGCGTGGCATGAGCGCGTTAGTCGTCGAGTATTACCGTCACGGATTTCAACAGCGAGGCCTCATTGCGCTCAAACAGAAATGCGCCGGATGCGGCCGGCCCCGTCGCGCTGCACCGTCCGGGAATAGCGTACAGCGGGGAGTCCGAAGAGCATGACGTAATAGCTGCTGTCGGGCGGGATGCCCGCAGCCTCTTTCAGTTCGGGCACGGCCTCCATCGCCCACTTCGCCAGCCCGCACCAGACAGTGCCCAAGCCCGCGCACTGCGCCATCAGCTCAAAGTAGGCCAGAGCCAGGGTGACATCCTCCTGCGGGCAGACGGAACCGGGGCCGGCAGAGACAGCCAGCAGGTGCGGCGCGCCGCGAAAGATCGTATCCTCCGCCTTCTCCCGCCAGGCAGAGGCGACCTCCTTCAGGAAATCCGAAGGGTGCCCCGGAATCCGGCCTGTCGCGACCGCCTCGCCGATCAGGCCATACGCCTTGGCTCGGAACCGCCGCATCGTCTCCCTGTCGTCGATTACGGCGAAGGTCAGCGCAGCGCGGTTCACCCCGGTGGGGGCGTTGCCGAGCGCTTCCAGCAAGCGCCGCAGGAGTTTCGGCTCCACGTTCTCGTCGCGGTACTGGCGCACGCTTCGCCGTCCGCGGACCAGGGTCAGCATGTTGTCCAGAGCCGGGAAGGAATCTTCCCTCAGCGGCTGACTGTCTGCGGGCAGGAGCCCGAAAATCGAGACCGCCGCCTCGGGGCAGACCGCCAGGCAGTGCTGGCACCGGATACAGTTGACCTCGTCCTCGGGCCGGATGCGCGGGATCTCCGAACCGCTCCGGGTGATGATCTTCGCCACGCAATCGCGCACGCACTGTCCGCACCGCGTGCATCGGGTCTCGTCCACAACAAACCGTAGCATTTTTGCCTCCTCAACTTTTCTTCCCGACCTCGAAAGCGTTCCCGACGCAGACCCCGACACGGTAATAGCGGCGGGCCAAGGTGTCGAACACAAGGGGGTTGATTTTATTGAGATAGGGCCAGCCGTCATCCCCCAGCGCGCTTTCGTCGACTTTGACGTCCAGGATTTCGCCCACGAAATGGGTGTGCAGGCCGAGCTCGTAGTGGTGAATGACCTTGCACTCCAAGACCATCGGGAACTCGCTTACGTACGGCGCGTCGACCAAGCCCGATCTGGCAGGAGTCAGGCCGGTTTCCCTGAACTTGTCCGTGTCCCGGCCCGAGACCATGCCGAAATAGTCGGCCTCTTTCATATACCGTTCGCTGGGCACGCTCAGCGTATACGCCTGCGTCGCCATGATGTTGCCGTAGGTGTGCGTGGCCTTGCGGAGGGAAACGGTCACACAGGGCGGGACCGAGCAGCAGATGCCGCCCCAGGCGATGGTCATCACATTGGGTTTTTTGTCGGCATCGTAGGACCCCACGCACCAAACGGGAGTCGGGACGATGAGCGTTTTGGCACCAAACGATTTTTTCATACGGTTCAACTCCTTTTCTGTCACTATAAGGATAACCCCTATTATGTGTGTGCGGGGTAATTATAGTCAACTACCGATATGGGGGCGGGGAAAATATAATTTTTGCCTGTGAAATTTCCCTCTTGTGTTCGGATCTTTGATATTCTAATATTTATATATTCATCGTTGTCAGAAAATTTAGGGAGAGTTCGTATGCGCAGTGGAAAGCGCTGGATGAGATTCATGTGCGCCGGTGTTCTGTCGTGCGTGGGGCTGGCCGCACTGGCCGCGGACACCGAACTGCCGGAAGGGCGCATTTTGCTGTTCGATGATTACTATCTCACGAACAATGCGCCGACTCCCACATGGGTTCACGAGGGGCCTTTACCGCCTGGAGTAATCTTTGTAAAAGCGTTGCTGCCGGGGACGAACCATTATCACCGATCGGGGTGGAGGCTGCTTTCGTGCCGCACCGGGAGTTCCGCATATCTGTCAGGGGGAAGAAGCGTTCCTCCAGTGTCACCGTACTTACCATATCCTAAGGCGGTTTCAAATCTGACAGCCAATCTGCGCAATGATTTAGGCGCATTGATCGAGTCTCCGATTATTCAAGAGGGGATCGGCACGATCTATTTCGAGGCGATCAATAATCTGGCGGAATATCCGACTCAGATCACCGTCGAGCTCGCAACGAACATGGTCGTTACGGCCGACGGGACGGTTATCCCGACCGTCAATCCTCCTTCGACCAACGGATTGGAATTCGTTTGGACCCCGTTGGACGTGCTTGATTTGGCTGCGGCGACAACGAATGATTTTGTCCGATACAGCAGGCGCCTGAATTTCAGCAGCCCGGCCAAAATGAGGATTCGCCGCACGGGGGTTATCTATAACATTGGGACGCTGGACGGGGCCTTTGCGGTCATCGACAACATCCGGGTGTCGCTGCCGCCGTCGGACGTGGTGATCTCGAAATCCGAGTGTTTGTTCGAGCCGGGGTATCCGGCTGTGAACACAAATCTGACGATCCGGTGTACGGTCGGCAATGCGGATACGAACGCGCCGACCGTTGCACGCACAGTGAAGGTTTGCACCCGCTGGCGCTACCTCGCTCAGGTGATTGGAGCGTGGCGGACCAACGACATGGCTTACGTGGAAGGTTCGGGCGACGGCCATGGAAACGGCGAAGTGTACAAGGCGGCGCTGCCCCCGCAAGCCGAGGTCGGCGATCTGGAGTACTATTTCATTTGCGCGTTCGACGGGGTTAAGTATGTGTCGCCGGACTATACGGGAACCGGGCTCAACGGGTATCCCTATCCTCCAGAGCTGTCCTCCCCCCGCACCCTGCGAGGTGCTGCCGGAGAATATGTTGTCCGGCTGCGGCCCTACGCCTCCGAATACGGCAGGGTCTGTGTGGAGAGCGACCAGCACGCGGAGCCGGTCGAAATGACGCCGGTGGGCGACGGCGTGTGGCGGGCGCTGGTCCCGGCGGGCAGCCTTGGGCTGACGAATCTCACATGGCGGTTCAAAGGGACGGGCGCATATGAGCCGGGTGCGGACGCCTTCTCGACGGGGGTCACGTACTGGGCGGCAACAGGACCTGCCGGTGCGCGCTACCTCCCGCACGGCGGCGTGTGCGTGGCGACCGGCGCGGCCGGACGGCTCGGACTGTCGGTCGATTCGGGCGGGTACGTCATGCTGACCCTGAACACGCGGACGCTGGAGTACCGGGCCAACCGCGCGGAGTATCAGAACTTCAACCTGTGGCCCGCCCGCCAGTATGTCTTTGCGGAGAGCAGCAGCCAGGCGACGCAGCAACGCCACATGAACACGTTCGAGGGCTGGCCTGCCAATGTGGAGCAGACGTTCAAGGAGTCTTTTGCCGCTTATGTCGGCTCGACCAATGTCTATTCGCTGGGCCCGTTCCCGACGCCGCAGGCCTGGGCGGCGGGCAGCGCCGCCTTTGTGGCGGACCGTACGGAAGCTGACTATGACAACAGGCCGGAGGGTGCGACCGGGTTCCGCAACCTCGCCTTGCGTCTCAAGGGTGGCGACGGTTCGCTGGGGTTGGGATACGTTCATAATACGGTCGCGACACGGACAGACGGAATCAAGCAGGTTACGTTCAAATGCCGCCTGGGACAACCGGCCAGCAACTTCGACGTCGCCTTTAACCGCAACGAGTTCACCAAGACCAATTATCTGGTTCGCGCAAGTGTCCGGGTCTTTGCCGACCTGTCGCCGGAGCAGCCATCCATTTCGCTCGTAGGCTACTATCGCGATCCAGGAAACTTTTACGAGTTCAGGATCACGCAGATCCAGAATGATGCCGACCTCAACAACGACTCACGCGTCAGTTTCCAGCTTCTCAAATGGGTGGACGGAGCGCCTTTCGTTTTGAAAACGATCAAACCGGCGGCTGTTTTTTATCTGCTGACGTATGATAATACGTTTGAAATGCGGCTGTTTAATGATGGTTCCTCGGCGACGCGTATCCGGTGTTTCTTCGGCAACAATGTGAACGATGTGATCGAGTATGAGGATGTTTCGGAACCCTTTCAGAACGGCACATACGGGTTTCTTTCGGCGGACTGCCGTGTGGGTTTTTCTTCTGTTTTAACCAGACCCACGACCGGCAATGCTGAGCAGACGGGCGTGTGGACAGTGGTCTTGGATTCTGCCGGAGCGAGTTTCAATACGCAGAAGCTGAACTGGTACACGCCTGCCGGACGGTTCGAGGCGCTCAACTCGGTTTATCCGTACGGCATCTACTCGATCATTCCGACTCAGAAGATCGGGGTGTATCTGCAGGGGTCCGATTACAATTCGACGGAAGAGCCTACCTTGCCGGGGAGCCCGCTGTGGCAGAAGGTGCAAGAAATCACGGTGCCCGGCTTCGGCTACACGAGTGTCACGGTCCCCGTCAACAGTTGGAAAGCCCAGTTCGTGAAGCTGCAGGTGATGGGAGGAACGGCAGACGTGGCCGTGGACGAACTGGCGGTGTCGTCGTGGCGCGGTGAGCAGTCGGGATCCGCTTTGCCGAGCGAGTGGCTGGCTACCGAGGCGTGGGTCGTCTCAAACGGCACGTCTCAGGCGAATGTCGTGCAGCTCGACCACTCGCGGGCTGACCCGGCCGCGGATCAGGCGATCCGCTCGCTGGCGCTCGACACCGGCATGGGCCTGATGGAGTTCGACTGCCGGGTGACCCGCGCGCCGGCGAAACTCACGGTGCAGTATGCTCCCAAGCGCGACCCTGCGGCGTGGGTGGACGTGCAGTCGTTCGCCAATAGCGGCACGACGGTCTGGGCGCATGTGTCCGCCTATCTCGGCAAGCCGGAGCCGGGCTACTTGCGGGTGCTCAACTATCGCGGCGGCGTGTATACCAACGCGCTGGTCGAGATCGACAATGCGCGCGTCTGGGATCAGCCGTTCGCTGCGCCGACAGACTGGCGGGCGTATAACGCCAAGATCACCGAGACCGACCTGACGCGTGTCGCCTTGGATCAGTCCAAGGCTTGTTTCCTGAACAACAGCCAGACGCTGGAGGCCGACCCGGTCCAGGACCAGTCGGCTCCCTATCTGCAGTCGCCGGCGCTGCCTACGGGCTTAGGGGCACTGTCCTTCTATGCGAGGGCCTACGCGACGAATCAGGCCGCGACGGTCTACGTCTGCGCCTCGACGAACGGCTTGAATGCGGCCTCGAACCAGTGGTTTGAAGTGTGCCGCTTCGAGTCGATCACGAATACGCTGTACCGGCTCTTTTCCTTCGAACCGGCCGACGGGCGCGATTACGACGCGATCCGGCTGATGACGGCGACTTCGGCAGGCGCGCGCCGCGTCTGCCTCGAGGAGGTTGTGGTGGCGGAGCCGCTGTTCTCGGATGCCGACATCGTGAGTCTTTGCGCGGAGCAGCCGGGCCTGACCTATGCGCATTCGGGCACGAACGTTGATTTCACAATCAGGTTGGCGGGACGCTTCGCCCTGCGCAAAGGCGACCCTGACGCCTCGGAGGGGCTTTACCCGGAAATCGGGATGGCGGTAAACGGCGAACAGGGGTGGGCGCGGCTGCGCACCTTGAACGCTTTTGAAACGCCGGACGGCTGGCGGACCGAGGCCCTGTTCCGCTATGCCGTCAGGCCGGGCGACATGGCCGCGCCGCTTAAGCTCTCCGCGCCCGCAGGCGCAGGGCGCAGCGGGAACGCCTACGCCTTCGCCTGGTACGGGTGGGAGATTTTCAATCAGGACTCAACGAGCAACGCGGTCTGGCGCTTCAACCGGCCGCTGATGGCGCCGTCCGACGCGTATGACCCCGACTTCTCCCGCGCCGGGGTCGTCCTCAAAACACTGGCTTTTGCCGAGCCTTTGCCGACTTCGGTCGGCGCCACTGAAACCGTGACCTGGCATGTCAAAACGGATCGGGCCGTCGGCGATGCGCCGGTCTCATTCAACGTGTGGTCCTCAAACCCGAGCGCCGTGCGGGTTGGAGCGCCTCCGGGCCAAGGGATGCTGACGCTGACCCTCGGCACAGGCGAAACGGACGCTGCATTCACGGTTTGCGGGGTGAGCCTCGGCGCGGCGGATCTTTATGTTCAACGGGTGCATGACTATGAAAACAATGCGGCGGGAGGGATCACGAACTTTATCCGCCGTTCCGTCACAGTGACGCCCTCCTCTTTGCGTCGGTGGAGCGAGATCGCCGGGACTTTGACGGGCGGCGGCACCTATAAAATGAACCGCTGCGAGACGGATGCGGGCGGCGTGTCGGTCGTGTGCGACGGCGGCGGCGTCGGTTCGGTCTTCTATTTCCTCGGCGACCGGACGATGGCCTTCACCAACTTGACGCTTTCGGTCTCCAACGGCGCGACGGTGGTTATCGAGGATCTCAACATCGACAACCGGAGCGTGGAAGGCGTGCCGGCGGTGTGCGCCTCTGACGGGCATCCGCAAAACACGCTTGCGCTGATCGGGCAGAACGCGGTCTGGGGCGGGCGGATGGCGGCAGGCGTCAACGTGCAGGCGAGCGGGGGTGCGACGAATGCGCTGACGGTGACCTCCGGGGCGGGGACGAACGGCGTGTTGACGGCGTTGGGCGGCGTGCTGGCTGCCGGAATCGGCGGTGACCCGTTAGAGGCTGGCGGCTTGTTGTCGGTCGGCGGACATGCTGTCGTGACGGCGCTGGGCGGCGATTTCGGTGCGGGCGTCGGCGGCGGACTCAACGCGGCTGGCGGCCGTATCGAGGTGGCCGGCCAGGCGGCGCTTCTCGCGACGGGCGGCGGAGGCGGCGCGCGCGATGTGGGTCCGGGGGCCTACTGCCAAGTGTCGGCGGCCGTTCGTTTTACCGGCGGCCTGATTCTGACCGGGACGGGTGTGGGCGGCGTGTCTGGATTTGCGACGAACCTTCATCACTCCGTTTCGGCCGGAGTGTTTGATGCGGATGGCTGGTACCGGCTCTCGCGTGACGGCGGGGCGGAGTTGGGCAGGCTGTACGTGGCGGCCCCGTCGATCGGTGTGTACTCCGTGTCCAATGTGACGCAGGGCGGGGTCTATACGCTTGCGGCGGAGGACGGAGGAGGGAGGGTGACATTTGAGATCGTGGGGACCGGGCCGGTCGTGCCGCCGGGCGTCCATGGCGCCGCCGCGTTTTACCGTCCCTGGCTGCATAAGTACGGGCTGGGGAGCGCCGACCTCTCCGCGCTCGATCCGGATGTTTTTGACACCGCATGGCTGCTGGACCAGAACCCGCAGACCTTTGTGTCGGGGGAGTTGGCGATTACGGGCATTCAGGTGGGGTCGGGGGTGATCAGAGGCACCTATGCGGTGAGAGCGGTTGGGGTGGGCGACAGCGTGCAGACGGTGACGCACGTCAACGGCCGACTTGTCGTGCTGGGGGCCGAGACATTGTCTGGAAGTTTCGAGGAGATCGCCGTGATCACGGACTCGGTAGACGCGGGAACCTATGTCTTCGAGATTCCCTGTCTGGCTCCCGCGCGATTCATCAAAATCGAAATCGCCTTTTGATCAGGAGGCGCGGACGACGGACAGATAACCGGCTTTGGCATAGTCTCGGATCTTGGCGTCGGACGTCAGCAATGTGGCGTTCAGAACGCGGGCGGTGGCGATCAGGATGCGGTCTGCGGGATCGCCATGGAAGATCCCCGGCAAGCGCGTGCTTTGAACAGCGATTTCCGAAGTCAGCGGAACGAGGAGTAACCCGGGAGTTGCCAGCATCTCATTGATCCAGGTCTGGCAATCCCGGTCAAAGGATATCCGGCCTTTGCTTTCCAATGTGGTTATTTCCCACAGGGATATGGCCGATACGCGAAGCAGCCCCTCATTCGCGGCCTCTTCTGCGACTCTGCGGGCGGTGCGGGAGAGAAGAGTGACGCCCTCCATCAGCCAGATCAGGGCGTGCGTGTCCAGCAGCAGAGGCGCTTTCACTGCTCCGCCTCCCAAGGCAGTCCTGTTGGTCCGATCAAGTCGTCGGTCATGCTTAGGCGGCCTCTCATACGGCCGAAAAGCAAGGCAGTCTTTTCCTCGGGATAAGGCGTCAGCACGGCGATAGGCCTGCCGCGTTTCGTGATGGTCACGGGGCTGCGTGTCGTTTGGACCTCGCCCATAATCTTCAGGCATTTCGCTTTGAACAAACCTACGGCAATGGTCATGTCACACCTCCGCTCGTAATGGTCATAATGATATGACCATTTCCAAACAGCGTCAAGGGGGAAATGGGCGCGTTAGGCCGCGCCCATGAAAAGCGCTTTGAGCAGGTACAGCCAAAACATAGGGTGCATGGGCCTGACCGCGCTTTCTATTTCCGGGACTTGCCCCGGTAGGCGTGACGGTAAGTATTGGGCATTTTCCCTTGCGGCTTTCAATTTCAACCTGCCGACGGGAGAGACCAAATAACGGCCAATCGGGGGAGTGAATAGGGTCGGACATGACGAATGTTTTGTAATTTGGAAGTGCTGGGACGGATTGACTGATCGGCACGAATGACGTACGATATCACGTACGAATGGAAAAAGCGCATGACAACACTTACAGCCACAGAGGCACGCAAATCATTGTATGGCCTTTTGGATGACGTGGCGGATTTCCACACGGTCATCCAGATCACGGGTAAGAGAAACTCCGCCGTCCTTGTCTCTCAGGACGACTGGCAGGCCATCCAAGAAACCTTGTTTCTGACGGCGATTCCCGGAATGAGAGCGTCCATCCAGTCCGGGGTGAAGACGCCGGTCAGCAAATGCGACAAGGAGCTGAACTGGTGAACTGGACGCTTGTCTTCACCAAGCAAGCCCAGAAAGATGCCAAGAAACTCCGGGCTTCAGGTTTGAAACCACAGGCAGAACGGCTTCTCTCGATACTGGCGAAAACCCCGTTTAAGAATCCGCCCCCCTATGAGAAACTGGTTGGCGATCTGTCCGGTGCGTATTCCAGGCGCATCAGTATCCAACATCGGCTCGTGTACCAGGTGCTGGATGACGTAAAGACCGTTAAAGTCATTCGGCTCTGGACACACTACGAATGAGTGGCGAACCCCAGCGTTGTCCTATAACGGTCCCCCGCGCCGGAGACGCCGGAGGTTTGCAGGAGAAAAGATGATGAGAAAACGGGCTCAAATCGTAAGCATGCTGGCGCTCTGCCTTGTCGCCGGTTGCGTCACGCGCCGGACTGACTCTGTGGTCTTCCTCGGGATTCCTGAGGGTGAATCGAGCGACCGAGGCCCGGTTGGCTTGATCAATGGCCAGGCCTGTCAGATCAAGAACGTGTCCGTAGTCTCTGAGACGACGTATCAGGAGTACCAGATGGCAAAGTTGGCCGGTAAAGTGTTTGCAGAGGAAATGCACGGCACCACTCTGTACTTTGCCATCAAGGAAAGCAGGGATGTGCGGTTTGACAACGCCTCGGCATGGGTCGAGGTGATCGAGAGATTCAAGGTCAGACTTCCTGATCTCGACGGAAAATGAGATTGCACATTTTGCTCAGGTTCAGGCCAGTTCGTAGATCATCCGCGCGCCTGTTTCAGGGTGGCGGAAAGCGGCTTGGGTCAGCTCGTCGAGAAGGGCGCCCACGGCTTTG
>JANYBJ010000272.1 GCA_025360845.1 bacterium | reverse complement strand
GTCGAGCTTGCGTGACGTGCAAGCGAGATAGGCCGATATGCTGTTCGGTCCCTCGCCCGCCAGTCCGCAAGTTGGGAAAGCCCTGGTAATCCGGTCAATGAGATCCGGCGCCTTCAAGAGCGCCAGCGCTTCCGCATGGTGTTCGGCGGACATCTCCGGCACACGTGCCGCGCTTGGTGCCGCCAACGTGGCATTGATTCGGTCGGCCTGTTCCTGCTCCAGCGCAAGCAGAAGTTTTCCAAGATCGCGTTTGACCAGGTCTTTCTCCAGTTTCGTTTCTTCCGCCGCCCGCTCGATGAAGCGGCGGCGCTCGCCGTCGCGGGCCATGTCGAAACTGTCGAGGTGGAAGTCTTCGCCGTGGCGAAGCCGGACAGCAACTTTCAAGACCTCAAGGCTGTTGTTCTTGTCCAGCCCGCCAACCCGATATTCACGATTGCCCAGGCGCATGACGTGGTACTCGCCCACCCGGTCCAGCGGCGTCACGTCCGGCAGTGGCTTCTTTTCGTCAGCCGCTAACAAAGCAGCTAAAGAAGAAGAACACGCGGGCGCGGGCGTGTGTGAAACATCCGCCGCCGGTGGCGGCGGTGCTGGGGTTGGTGGCGGCGTGGGCCGCTGGCCCACTGCGCCGCCAAGCCATTCGGCGGCGCTGAGGAGGGTCTGCAGAGCCTTGCCTGGGGGTTGGACCTTTTGAGCGTATTCGTTGGCGTCCATGCCGTAAGGGAACTTGACGCGGTAAACCTCGATGCCGTGGGCAAGAAGGCGTTCCGTGTCCCTGGCCGCCGCCCGGTTTCCGGCGTCGTCGGCATCGTATGCGATGCGGACACGTTTTACTTTTCGAGCAAGGATCGCGTCGAAGAGTTCATCGGTAAAACCCTCCGTGCCGTAGATGAACGTCACGTTCTTGAAGCCGTTCACCCAGAACGTGAGCGCGTCGAACGGCGCTTCGCACAGGATCAACTCGGATTCGTTCAGTGCGTCCGCATTCCAGATGCCTTCATGTGGGCCTTGCAAGTAAAGGTGAAGCGGTGTCCCCTTCCGTAAGTTCGGCGTGATCTTGCGGCCGTACATCTCGCCGACTTCACCGCTGGCGGTGAAGGTCGGCAGAACCACAGAGCCGCTAAAATGTTCGTGGCCGGTCTCGCGCATCAGCCCAAGTGATTGAAGCCGCGTCCGTATCTCCGCCCCGGCCTTGCGGTTCGCCTCTGGGATCCGCAAGCCAAGCGTCCGGTCGGCGAAGCCGAGCCGGAAGGTGCGGAGCGCCTCTTCGCTGTAGATTCCCCGGCCTTTCAGATAGTCCAGAGCGGCGGGCGTTTTGGTAAGCCGCTCGTGATAGAAGTCAACCACCTGGCCCAGGAGCGCCGCGTCCGTTGCCGCCGGATCGAACGGCAGTTCGAGCCGCGGCACGGTAGCCTTCTTGAGCGCCTCGCCGGTCGGACCGGGAGCCGAGAACGCGGCCTTGCCGTCGTTCAGGAGTTCAAAGGCGTGGCGAAAGCTCACGCCGTCGAACTTTTCGACGAACTGAATGCAGTTGCCGGCAACGCCGCAACCCATGCAGTGGAATAGCCCCTTGTCCGGCGTCACGATAAATGACGCAGTGTCCTCCTTGTGAAACGGGCACTTGCCGGCAAAGTCCTTCGAGCCGTGCTTGTGTAGTTCGATGCCGCGCGAGCGTACGAGCGCGGCAAGGTCGGTCTGTCGTTTGATCCGTTCGATTTCTTCTTCCGGTATCCGTGGCATAGTCGGTTTCCTTTCGCGTAGCGCCGCGCTGTAGTCCGGCGACTGCCGGACGAAAGCGGGCTGTTCTTTCATTCTTTGCTGGAACCGATGGCCCGGACGTGGTAGGTATTTGCCTCACACGTCGCGGGCCTCGGCCCGTGCATGTTTGGGGCGGCGGCGACATCCGCCAAGATTGAACCGCCGACCCCGTTCCTCCCGAACCCCGTCAAGAACAAGATTCAGGAAAAAACATCGGCGCGAACATACCGCTTTAAGCGGTACGGTGTCAACACTCAAAACGGTAAAAAGAAAACGAGGTGTAGTATGGCGGCAGATTTGAACGTATTGGAGTTTCAGGCAATGGTTGACCAGAAGAAGTATTTTCAGGAGTTGGGGACCCGACTTGCCGCCTTGCGGAAGGAAGCCGGGTTGACTCAAGCACAACTCGGCCAGAGTGTCGGCTTGAGTCAACAGATGATCGCCGACTACGAGTCTGGCACGCGGCAACATATTCCGCTGTGCCGGTTGATCAGTCTGGCGGAAGCCCTGGGCGTCGAGTTGAACCTTCTCGTTGCCGAAAATGTCGAGGGCCAGCGTAAGCGCGGCCCGGCTCCGCGAGTGCAGCAACTTGTCGAACGGATTCACCGTCTTCCAAAGCCGCGCCAAAAGTTCGTCGAGGAGATGCTTGAAAACGCGCTGCAAGCGCGTTGAAGTCCGCCGATTTCCGCCATGTCATCCACCTTAGCCGCTTCGCGATCGCGCGTCCTGCGCGATCGTGGCGCGTCGTTTCCAAGCGTTTCGGTCCAAGAACAGCAAAACTTTGTTTTCGAGGCCCCCGCTTCCTCTGGGCCTCGAAAGCAAAGAGCGCGAAGCTCTGTTGTCCCTGGTGGCGGAGCGACCAGCAACCGGCATGACAGGTTTCCTGGCGTGCCGGTTGCCGGAGCGAAGCCGCGACAGTGAAAGCGCGAAGCGCATCTTCGGGGCCGGCGCGAAAGTTGTCTCCGCAACTTTCGTGACGGCTGTAGGGGAAAGTGGTGAATGGCCGCGCTTGAAGCTGAGGATGGCCGGGCCGTCTTCGGCACGGACACCGGAAGCTTGAAGCGCGGCCAGAGGGGAAAACGGG
>JANYBJ010000254.1 GCA_025360845.1 bacterium | reverse complement strand
CTGAAGGTGTACCGCGACGGCTCGAAAGCGTCCGCGCTCGCGGCGGAAGGGCAGATCGATGCGGGGCGGCCCGTCTATCTGGAAGGGCTGGTGGCCAGCGCCGCGGTGGACGCGGACCGGCTCGTGTGGAGGTGGACGGATGGCGGCGTTCACCGCCAGACCAACAGTTTCACGGTTCTGAGCGTGCGCCTCTTCGGCGACTTGAACCTTGACGGCGAGGTGGACGCGGCCGACATCGCGCTCCTTCCCGCGCTGTCCCAGGAATACGGCTGGGGCTTGCCCGTCGCGTCCAACGTTTTCCGCAAGGTGCGGCTCAGGACGGATGTGCTCGTGCCGGGCGGGTTCACGCTCGCGCTGGACGGACCGGCGGGCGCGTTCAGGGTGTGGGCCACGGACACCCCGGCCTCCACCAACTCGCCGCTTCTGGTCTGCGGCCAGACCGTCACCAACGGCGTCGGTGGCGTTTCATTCCTGTCAGGCGATGACAGCGACCTGTTCATCGAGGCGCTGAGTAACGCCACCGCGACGCTTTCCTACGCGTACGCCGGCACCGGCTCCGCTTCAAACCTGTCAAGTTCGGCATCGCTGAAAATGACGGCGTGGGATATAGAGTTTGTCCATGCCGAAGGGGATGAGGTCGGCCAGCCGATGGATGAATTGCCTGTCTTCACGCCTTGCTCGGGCACAGGCAAGGGCGTGCCGATCTATGACAGCCCCGACCCCGACCTGAGTGCGGCGTTCGCGCAAACGCCGAGTTCCAACGCCATCGACTCCGTTGTGTTGACGTATCTCGGGACGCAATACACCATGACGGAGGACGCGCCGGACAGTCTGCTTATCACGAACGGTGAAGTGTCCGTGTCCTTCTCTGACACCCTGCACGCCTACACCAATGTCGGGGAGACCGTGACCGTGACCGCGTCCGTGACAGTGCCAGTGCTCGGCATCACGAACGCCATATACGCCTGTTCGGAAACTTCCGCCGAAAGCCTCGTTTTCGAGAATGACTCGTACGGCATTGTCGCGTCGCTCAGCGATCTTTCATCATCTTCTTGTGACACCATGACCATTCAAATTACGAGCCCTAACGGCAGGTGTTTATGGGACCTGATGGAAACGGCACAGGATTCAAGGTGTTTCTCTGCCACGGGGCTTGTCGTCAGGCTGGCCGGAAGCCCCGCACTCACGTCCGGCGCGGATACCCTCCTCTTCTCCCTGTCAGACGGGGGAGCGTTGACCAACACCGTCTTGACGGTTTATGAGACGGGCGGGC
This sequence comes from bacterium, assembly GCA_025360845.1. GTDB lineage: Bacteria > Verrucomicrobiota > Kiritimatiellia > RFP12 > UBA1067 > JAHFSX01. The sequence goes on along the minus strand of JANYBJ010000254.1, from coordinate 2,791 downwards.
AGACCCTGACGTTCAGGAACTACGATCCGCCTGTTTCCACGGACACGGAGGACGTGCCCGTGCCGGACTTCGCGCCTTGGCGGCTGAAGATACCTGGCATCGCGAACCCAGCCCTGATCGCCTCCGTCGCGCTCACGACGTCGGTCGACCGGGTGGAGCAGATCACCTTTTCGGCGTCGGGCAACGACCTGCTTTCCGACCAGACGTTCATCCTTGCTCCGAACCGGACTTTTGACGCGGAGATCCCGTCGGGATATCAACCGCTGCGCATCGATGACACCGTGTCGAGATGGCAGGACGCCGCCGCGCACGGAGTTGGCGCCGAAGTCAGCCTCTACGCGATGGCTTCTCCGGTCATGAAGTCCAAGAAAGAAAAGCCCGGGGCGGTCGTTCTGCAGTCGCTCGATTGGCTGACGGGTAATCCCCTGCAGGGGCTCGACCCCGAGAACCGCATCCGCAAGCCCCTGCTGGAAATGGGTTATTCCGCGGTCAAGGACTACAAGGCCTCCGTATCCCAAACGTTGTCGGACTACGTCAAGGGGAAACAGGTCTGGTATTCCATGTCGCACGGGGGAACCCCGGACAGAACGCCGTACACGCCGTTCCAAGGGTTGTTGTTCCGGGACGGCGCCATTCGCGCTTCGGATTTGTCGCCCCTTGATTTAAACTACAAGCTTGTCGTTGTCGACGGGTGTTGCTCGGCGCAGACTGTATTGACCTCGGAGCAGGACTCGCGCAACAGCGACACGCTGTCGTCGACGTGCCAGGAATTCGCGGACGGCTTCGGCCCGGATTCCGCCTACATGGGCTGGTCGTGGGAGATGGGGCCGAACGCGGCCCAGATCTGGAGCAGCGAGTTCGTCAACAACCTGAAGTTCGACGCGATTAAGAGACGAGGGCTGACCGTGTTGGAGGCGCACCAGAAGTTCCTAAATGACAACTATTACGAGAATCAAAAACCCGCCCGAGCAGCGCGTAATATGAAAATCTATGGTTCCACTGGCAACATTGTCGAAACAACAAAGGCAGTACAATAATGAATACTCGAAATCTTATCATTTTGGGGGCATATCTATTCTGCGTGAGAGTCGAGGCGGTGTCCAAAGAGGAGGCATTTCGCATTGCCGAGCAATACTTCAATCAGTGCGTTGCAAAAAATCTTATCCCGACGAATGTACCGTTTGCCCAAATGTATCGGGAGCCGTTTCATGTACCGCCAGGGGGCATTGACGTTCGTGACACTGCCTATGGAAAAGATCGAATATGGGTACAAGGACAAATTACTATCAAAGCTTATGGTGGTGCGAGTCAAATGAGTTTATTTGCGAACACACGTTTGTCTCAATATATTCAAACAAATGAGACCCAGCGTATTCCCACACTGTCTACCGAACAGGCTTATGTACAGGCTTTGCGCTATCTTGACATTCTTGGTGTCTCGCTAGACAAAAGAGCGGTGTTGTCGAAGTTGTCTTTTGGGGATAAAGAATGGGAACGCGAGTTTATGTGGATTGTGCATTGGGAACCGTCCGATGTCGGCTACCGCTATGATGATTTTCTTGAAAACATCTATAGCCCATGTATTGGCGTCAGTTTTAGCGAAAAATATGGACTCGTGTATTTCGGAAATGACCCTTTCCCGCCGCCGCCGAAAACAACCGAGGTCCGCGTCCAGCGCGAGGACGCCATTTTCAAGGCGGAGAAGGCCGTGCCTTTCGTCATGCTGACGCCGTACTATCAGCAATGCCGTCTGCCGGGGTTCAAAGTGTCCGGTGTGAAAAGCGCGGAGCTGCGTATCGCCTGCCCCAACTGGCTGCTCGACCCCGCCCGCGCCATCTGGATATGGGACAGCCCGCCCAAAGAAACCCGGCTCTGCTGGATTGTGAGATTCACCACTGTGGATACTGTCAAACGTGAAGAGGGCATGAAGCCCTCCTCGCCCGACATCCTCATCTACGTCGATGCCGCTACAGGCGAAATTGTCGGCGCGAATTTTACCTGATTGGTCAACCGTACATGGATACGCTCACCACCTCGGTTGACCGCGTGAAACCAATCTTCTTCTCTCCGTTCGTCATGCCGGCATGGATTCGCCGAGCAAGCGGGGCGCTGCCGCCCGGCGGGACGTTGGGTCTGCGTGTCGGGGACATGTCGGACTCCAACGGCCCCTGGCAGACGCCCTGCTGCAACTGTCCCGAACACGCGGCGTGGAATGTCCAGGAGACGAAGACCAACGTCGTCCGCGCCGTCTCCGCGAAGATCCGGCTGTGGCGCGACAGCGTCGGCACGGACGCGGTCGCGGCCGGCACCCGTCTGGCAGGCCCGACGGATCTGCTGGCGGAAGGTGTCGAGCCCAGCGAATACTTCGGCGACGCCGTCGCAGCCTTCAGCCACGAGCTTCACCCGGCCGACACGCAATGCGTCTTCTACACCGTGGCGGACGTGCGGCTTGACCCTGACACGCTCAGCGCCGAAGGCCGCTGCCTGATCCGCGGCGGCGGCACCTGCACCGCACGCGTCTCCGTTGTGACCGAATCCTGGCTCGAAGAGGGAACCGTCAGGCTCACGTCGGACGGCGGGCTGTTCTTCAGCGGCACGCCGGGTGCGCCCGCCGCCTCCGCGCTGACATTCCAGACCAACGGCCCGCCCGGCTCAGTGGACGCCGTCCGCGATTTCTGGCTGGGCGCGACCAACGGCGGGCCGCAGACGCTGACCTACGTGCTGCTGGACCCGTACGGCTCAACCTTCCTCTCGACCAACCTCGCGGTCGAGGCGGTCATTGACAAGCTCG
>JANYBJ010000214.1 GCA_025360845.1 bacterium | reverse complement strand
GCCCGGCCTCCTGCAGACGACGTCGAGGACGCCGTACGTGCCCGGGGTCGGGTTGGAGAAGGTCCAGAAGACCTCGTGGACCGCCCCGGCGGCCACGTCATACCACCCCCCGGCCGCGCGCGTGCCGGGGACGCAGGACGGCTCGTTCGGGTAGATCTTCAGTTCGAACGCATCTTGTCCGGTCACACGGAAGTCGGCCAGGTACGCGGGTGTCACGACCTGCCGCAGCACGCCGTTCTCGTCGCAGAAGACCTCGAGACCGAGGTCCTGCCTCGTCTCCACTCGCCCTTCGGGCGTCTGGTGCTCGACGATCTGGAGGTAGTCCGGCGCGGTCCGGGACGCGCCGAACCGCCAGCGCGAGCCGTCGCCGGGGAGGAAGTCGTAGAAGGCGGGGTCCGAGGCGGTCGCCCAGCCTTGGGCGTCGACCATCGCCAGCCGCTCGGAGATCCGGTCGGCCAGGCCGCCCATGGGCTTGCCGACGCTCTCGCCTTCGGCGAAGCCGAAGCCGGAGAGCAGCCCCGAGGGGGTCGCCATCTGCACCCACACGGGCGCGCCGCCCGCCGTCCTGTCCCGCGCGATGCCGTAGACCGAATATCCGGCCACCACGCGGAACCCGTTCGGCGAGTAGAGCCGGGAGCTCGGGACGATCTCGTTGAGCTGCAGGACGATGTCCTTCGTGAGCGACGAGTACCGGGCGAGCCCCAGGCCCAGGTCGACCTGGACGCACCCGACCGCGGGCGGCGTGTTGGGGTCGGGCTTGTCCGCCTTCTCGCACGCGCACACCGGCTGCGTCGCGTCGCAGAACTTGTTCGTGATGTACAGGTTGCTGGCCGCGTCGACGTAGTTCGACTGGGACATGGCCCCGGGGCCGTTCTCGGCTGCGGCCGGCATCGCGCACAGGGCGGCCAGACAAACGGATGCGGATAAAAGAAGCTGCTTTTTCATGATCGTCTTGTTCCTCTCGGTTTCCAGAAATCTTGGGGCTCTGAGATCGCGCGGTCGTAGCGGGTGGCTGCCTGGCGGCGGAAGCGGGGACAAAGCCTATAGAGGCGGAAAGGGAACACCCTAACCTGCTTCAAAAGCACACCGTATGGGCCGCCGATCCTCATCTTTTCACCGCTCTTTCGCCGCGTTTCTGTCGTTTGTCCAAAACCAAATTACGTCCCCTGTTGTTCCACTGAACCTCTTTTTTATCAAATATTACGCCACGTGACATAATGTCCATAGTCGATCCAGCAATGGAAATAGTGAATCGGCCTGGCAGTCTGGTTGTGTCCCTAAATATGACTGTGTAGACTCCTTTCGAATCGTCACAACTACCTAATATGTATACACCTGAAGCGACGGTATTACTGACGTTGAATGGCCCACAAAAAGCATTACAGTCTGTTCGGTCTACTACAATAGAGCCACCATTGGAAATATGTATAACAAATTCACCGTAATGACGAAGTGTACGGATAGAAACAACTGTAAAAGCCAATGTTGCTAAAATAACCAAAAACACGCCAATAATTTTTTTCATTTTCTCATCCTCATAGTTGTGAAGCGCACATTTACAAGCGTGAAGTCAGTAAAGAAAATAGAAGACCGAACAACGTCATGTTGCAGTAAACACAAGACTCAATCCAGTAGAAATCGTTTGAAACAGACCACCAGCATCTATGGATAATGCATTTGCAAAGCGGTGCAACTACTTCGTGTTTTCACACATAGACCCATGCATCTACCGTGATAGACAACAACAATCACAAGCTGTTCCAGGCGCTAATGCACCGAGGGGAAACATCGCTTGAGCGCACGCAGCTCCTGCATGTTGACCAGCAATATCACGCCAAGCATCGTAGTTCATGCCATCAGCCCATTCCGCAAAATCTGCGATTAAGGCCGCAGCGTTCCCCGCAAGAGGGCTCATAAGACCAATACGACATGCAGCCCAACAGTGCTGTGCACTGTCACTCCAAGGACCGTTACCTCGACGAAGTTCTGCCTGCTCGAGTATCCAATCAAATAGCCAATTATTTTTAGCAAAAGTAAGACCATAAGGGTCAACATTGTCGATTGGGTTGTTGCCTACAAATAAAAGTGTACTGCTATGCGTCCTTTCACGTAACGAGTCACGTACCTTATCATTCTTGCCATTTGTATACTCTAAGAAGAATAACTCATCACCCAAGGGATCTCTATTTAGCCACCGACCCATCTCTGGCCTGTATTTGCGATATTTATATTCGCTTAAACAGGTGACAGGGCACCACGGCTTGGTGCTCCACCAAAGCGTGATGCTGTCGAAATCGGCAACCGATCGCGTCAACGCGGCTGTTTCACCAAACATCGAATATTCACGATGAGCAGCAATTATTCCATAGTCGGAAACATATTCGGTGATATTGCCATTGACGTCGTAACAGGGAAAGAGGGTGTTTAGGCTGTTAGGCTGGTTAGGGCGGACGGTTGTCACGGAGAGAAGACCTCCGACCCCGCCCGCGCCTTGCAGCGAGCCAGACAAGTCCAAACCCCAGCCATAAATTGTGATGTTCGTAGCCAAAGTCGTTGTGTTGACCGCCATTTCCGCAAACCTGCAAACGCGATGCGTAAACTGGATTTGAAACTGTACGCAATGCTATTCTTATCTAAAGTCGGCCATGTACTGAGAGATAATAGAAAAGTATCGCAAAACAATTCACAAAAACGATTCCAGCGAGAATAATATATGCAAAGGCAAAAAGCCAAAGAATTAGCCTATCTGATACTCTCGCAAGTCGGATTCGAATCCATATGCTACCGATAAAAATAACCAGCGGCAAGAACAAGGCGATTGCATTCCAATGGTTGACGACTTGAGAGAGTACCGGAATCAACTTCAATTCGTCCTCTGTGGGTGTCCATGGAACAACACATCTAACGGCTAAGTTACTCAATGCTACTGCAAAGAATGCTGTCAATGACAAGCAACAAGCAAATGGGAAGAAATAACGTTTGAGACCAGAAATGACACCAGTTACGCTCATACATTTACCTCCCACAATTGACAGTTTCACTTTTTCCACAGAGATTATGACCAAGAGGTCCAAAAAGAAGTAGTGACCCAATATCGAATCCAAATTTGCAGATTATTTTGACTTGCACAGTCTTACAACAACAATCTGTACTCTTGCATATTGAGTTTCGGGCGTATAAGACACCTGCTTCATATGATTTGTTGGCCTCTTCTATCGCATCGTTATTCGTAATGAAGGCAGATCCTTTCTTCTGCGGCGGTGTACCCGGGATCTCGACATCAGGTGTTCCTGGATCACAGCTCCTGCCACCTCCACACGAAATGACTTTCCCCGCTGAACAAAGTTCATTCTTGATGTTGCCTTGGGGTACTAAATAGTTGTGTCCTAAATAGATTATCACATTACACTTGGGTATTGTCGTTGTACGGGTGCCCCATTGATCTGTTTTACAGACCACATTGTTATTAACAAAACAATAGAGATTTATACCACCACTATCCCCAATCGGATCTTTAGTTAGCCACCGGCCATCCAGTGTATCAAGAGGGCGGTAGTTGTAATAGGCCAGACCTAGGACGGCATCACTAATTTCCGAAGAGAACGTAATTGGATTGACCGCGGCAGCACTGCCGGAGGATGCAGTGACCGCGCCGAAAGGAGCGTAGTCGTAAGTCGCGGCGATTACGCCGGAATCATTGAAGAGTTCAGTCACGTTCTTGACCTGATCAAAGCCATAGCACCACCAGTTTGTCCCCTGCAGCAAGACAAGCGGTCGGGTGGCTGCGGGTTCGGAAGGATCCCAAGCGACGGTGTGCAGCACATGTGTTCCGTCCAGTATGTCCAGCGCGGCTATCTGCAAATACCCCCGGTACAGATAGCGTTCATGGCGGGCAACCGTACCGCCGACAGTTTCTGTGTAATCGAAACGACGGCCTTGAAAGTCATAGGTCATCTCGACGACTGCGGTGTCGTTGGAGAAGAGGACCGGTCTATTCTCTGCGTTATACCAGACGTGCCAGATGCCGGTGGTAGTGCGGAGGAGCGTTTGGTTGCCGTCAGCATCAAACACAGGGAGGAAGGAGGATGGGGCAGGAAGGAGGTCGAGTTGCGTATACTGGTTAAGGCTATTGGCAATGTAAGCGGTGTTCGTGCCGAATTCGGTTGCTTCTTTACGATTTCCGATCGGATCAAAATCATAAGAGAATGCGTTTGCACCCATAACAGCGTTGGTCAGTTCGGAGCGGAGGTTGTAGCCGAAGGCGTCGGGGCGGACAACGTCTCCCTCGCGGGTCTGTGTGCGGCCGGCGAGTCGGCCTATGGCATCGTAGGTGAAGGTACGCTGCACCAGACTGGCCGTTTCATTCGAATGGGCTATCGAGATGACCAGATCGCGATTGGGCTCGTAGCCGAAGGTGCGCGTCACGCCGTTGGGCATGGCGAGCGACTCCTGCAGGTCGGTTCCGGGCAGGTAGTCATAAACGAACCCGCCTTCAAGGCCGCCGACCTCGACCCGCTTGAGGCGGCCATCTGTCTCGTAGGTTTGCATGGTTTCAGCGATGACCGAGGACACGCCGCCGACCGTGTTCGACAACGCATAGCCGACCGTGCGTCCTCGAGAATCCAATTTCTCGCAAAGCGTGAAGTCCGAAGCGCCAGACAACGTGCGGTCGGTCAGTGTCCGCCCGTCATTGGTATAGGTGAGCACACGGGTTCCCGAGGCGTCGTTGACGCCGGTCTGCCGACCGAGCCGGTCGTAGTTGAAGGACACGCATGTCGTGCTGTCGCTGTACACTATGTTTGTCAGCGAACCTGCGGAATCGTAGTCGTAGTAGGTGGCGACGCCCCGCGCCCAAACGCGGGTGGCGAGTTTGCCGTCGGGTGTGTATGCATATGCAGTACCTTTGCCGTCGGCGTAAACTTTGTTAGTCAGCAACCCCGTGGGCTCATGGTAGAGCCAGCGGGTCTCGTCACCCACGCCGTTCTCGTCGCGGAAGGTCTTCATGGAGACCATGCGGCCTTGCGCATCGTATCCGTACTCAACTGGGTATGTGGCACCCCATGACTTCGTCACGCGCCCCTCATCGTCGTATTGCGTATGGGTGATATTGCCCAACGCGTCCGTCACTTCTGTACGGCGACCGAGCGCATCACATGCATAAGACGTTCGGTTGGTGGCTGCATCCTCGGAGTAAGCCACCAACCCCAGCGGTGTATAGGACGTAACCGTGGTGTTGCCGCGCCCGTCGGTGGCGGCTACTTGTCGTGTGAGGCCGTCGTAAGCGTATGTGTTGGTGACGGATGTTGACGACACCGTTTGCTGTAGCAATCCGTTGTCAGTGATTTGAATTTGGGGTTGTACGGAGGTCGGCAATGCCGTGACCTGCGTCACCCTGCGGGCCGTGCGGTCAACAAGGACCTCCGACACCGTCGCGTTGCCCCTGACATCAAGCGCTTCGGAATAAGAGGTCAGCACCCCATCTTCATCCTGCTGCACGCCGAGGCCGGTGAGGCGGACCCGCTGTATCGATGTGGTGACTGCTAATGCAGAGTCAAATTCGGGATATACCCATGACCTCGCAACCCGCCACCAGAGATTAGATGCGTCCTTCTCGTAACCGACGGCAGTGCCCGTGATACGGTCAGGGCCTTCGAGATTGATGACACCGTTGGTGTTGAGATCGAGGGCCGTGAGGTAAAGGGAGCCGTCGTCAGCATATGAATAGAGGTTTTGAGGCAGGAAGGCGGGATTTGCGGGAACCGAAGAGACCGCATATTGGGTGGTAGACAGGAGGTTGCCGGCGATGTCGTAGGCGTTGGAGGTGACGAGCGCGGTGCCGCCGAACCCCGGCTTCCCCTCAAAGACGGTCCGCCCGAGGGAATCGGAGACGCTGAAGTTCCAGGGGAAGTCGAGCCCGCGGACCGCAGTTTGAAGGTCGGCGACGGAAGCCAAAGAGTCTACATCCGGCAGCGGCCCCTGCGCCAAAAGCGTCCACCGCAAACCATCGGGATTGATGACGCCGTACGAGTACGACCGCTTCACGGCGCCGTTCTCAAGCGTGCGTTTGTTCTGGCCGTCGCTATAGCGCTCCGTGAGGTTCGTAACGCCGTTGGGCCGCTGGACGGTAGCGAAGAGCACATCATAAGCGGTAACGGTGGCGTTGCCCAGACGTTCAACAGTGTTGGTGACGCGCCCCACCGCGTCATAGGCGTGGCGGGAGGCCACATAGCCGAGGCCGGACGCGATGTTGGTGACGGCAGTCGAAAGGACACGGTTTTCGAGGTCGTAGGTGTAAAGTGTGGTGATGTCGTCAGAGCCGTCGGCGGCCATCCCCTTCTTGGTCTCGCTCACCTTCTGCTTGAGGAGATTATAGCCGTAGACAGTGATCGTGCCATCGGCTGCCCTCTCGGACTCCTTGCCGCAGCAATTCGAGCCCCACGTCGCGCTCTCGACGCGGCCGTCGGAGTACGCGGTCTCGGTGAGCTTGCCGTTGCGGTCGTAGGACAGCCGCGTCCAGTCGATCAGCGCGAAGACCGCACCGTCCTCGACGTAGGACTCGTCCAGCACTTCGCGTCCGCGCTCGTCCCAGACGCGGGCGGATCTCAGGGCCTGCACGCCGCTGTTCTGGCCGTAAGATGTCGTCACAGTCTCGCGCCAAGCCCCGCCGTCCGGGTCCGCCGCGAACGCGAAGGCCGCGGCGTTGAAGGCGCCGTACTCGTAACCGTAGGTCTCAGTCTTGCCTCCGGGATAGGTTATTGCGGCGAGACGCCCCGCGAGCGGGACAGCGGCCGTGGCGGCATAGTATGTTTTCACCGTGCGGGGGCTGGACGCGTGGCCGTAGGGCGCGCCGGGGAACGCCGCGAGCTCCTCGATCTCCTGAGACTGCCCCAGCGCGTTGGTCGGGTAGGCGTGGTATGTCCGCGACACCTCGACCCCGCAGACCTCGCCGATCTCTGTGCGAGGCCGCTGGTCGTTGAACCGCAGGAAGTCGCCCGGCGCGAAAGGCGCGTAGGCGTGGCGCGTGGCCGCGCACTGCCCGGCGGGCGCGTTGGTCGGCGCGTCCAGCCAAGGCCGGATCTCGGCGGTCTTGCGCCGGGACGCGTCGTACTCGTACCGCACCCACGAGCCGTCCTCGTGTACGGCCTGCCGCTGCAGCCCCGCGGCCGCGCCGTCCGTGTAGTAGTCGTACGTTTCGGTGAGGTTCAGCCCGCCGGGGTCGCGCACGGAGGCGGCGAGCGCCATCGCGCCGCCGCTCAGATTGTAGCGCAGCTCCTTCTGCGAGTAGGCCTTCCCGTCCGGGCCGGACTTGACCCGCCGCATGGCCATCGACTTCCCGTCGTCGGACGTGACGCGCGCGCGGCTCTCCCGCAGGCCGGTCTGGCTGGAGATGAGCGTGAAGTCCCGCAGCGCCTCCATGTACGTGTAGCGCCAGCCCTGGTCGTCTGCCCCCGGCCTCCTGCAGACCACGTCGAGGACGCCGTACGTTCCCGGGGTCGGGTTGGAGAAGGTCCAGAAGACCTCGTGGACCGCGCCGGCGGCCACATCGTACCACCCCCCGGCCGCGCGCGTGCCGGGGACGCAGGACGGCTCGTTCGGGTAGATCTTCAGCTCGAACACGTCCTGCCCGGTGACCCGGAAGTCGGCCAGGTACGCGGGGGTCACGACCTGCCGCAGCACGCCGTCCCCGTCGCGGAAGACCTCGAGCCCGAGATCCTGCCTCGTCTCCACGCGGCCTTCGGGCGTCTGGTGCTCGACGATCTGGAGGTAGTCCGGCGCGGCGCGGGACGCGCCGAACCGCCAGCGCGAGCCGTCGCCGGGGTGGAAGTCGTAGAAGGCGGGGTCGGCGGCGGTGGCCCAGCCCTGGGCGTCGACCATCGCCAGACGCTCCGAGGCCCGGCCGGCCAGGCCGCCCATGGGCATGCCGACGCTCTCGCCGTCGGCGAAGCCGAAGCTGGAGATGAGCCCGGAGGGGGTCACGATCTGGACCCAGACGGGCGCACCGCCCGCCGTCCTGTCCCGCGCGATGCCGTTGACCGAGTACCCGGCCACCACGCGGAACCCGTTCGGCGAGTAGAGCCTGGAGCTCGGCGCGACCTCGTTGAGTTGCAGGACGATGTCCTTCGTGAGCGACGAGTACCGCGCGCGCCCCAGGCCCAGGTCGACCTGGACGCACCCGAGCGCGGGCGGCGTTTTGGGGTCGGGCTCGCCCGGCTTGTCGCACGCGCACACCGGCTGCGTCGCGTCGCAGACATCGTTCGTGATGTACACGTTGTTGACGAAACTGACGGCCTGCGTAACCACCCCGGGGGCATTCTCGGCGAAGGCCGGAATCGCGCACAGGGCGGCCAGACAAACGGATGCGGAGAAAAGAAGCTGCTTATTCATGATCGTCTTGTTCCTCTCGGTTTTAGCGCCCGCGGGAAATCGCCGGGTTCTGAGATCGCGCGGTCGTAGCGGGTGGCAGCATGGCGGCAAAAGCGGGGGCAAAGCCTATTGAAGCGGGAAAGGGACATCCTATCCTGCTTCACAAGCACACCGTATGGGCCGCCGATCCTCATCGTTTCACCGCTCTTTCGCCGCGTTCCTGCCGTTTGTCCAAAGTCAAATTACGTCCCCTGTTATTCTAGCGGATGGCTGCATGGCGGCGGAAGCCGGGACAAGAGCGACACAGGCGGGAAAGGGAACACCCTAACCTGCTTCACAAGCACACAGTATGGGCCGCCGATCGTCATCGTTTCACCGCTCTTTCACCGCGCTCCTGCTGTTTGTCCAAAGTCAAATTACGTCCCCTGTTCAACTCCTCGCCTTCTCGCACGCGCATATGGGTTGCGAGGTGTCGCAGAACTTATTCGTGATTCGCGTATTGCTGGCGTCGACATAGTTCGTCTGGGACATGACCCCGAGAGCCTTCTCGGCGGCGGCAGACATCGCGCAGAGGGATGCCAGACAGAAGGATGCGGTGAAAAGAAGCTGCTTTTTCATGGTCGTCGTGTTCCTAACCGTTCGTCATTCCTAAACATCCGTCCGTTACTGCGCGTTGCCGCCGATGTACGTACAGCCCTGGTAGATTTGCGTCGTGAGGCATGTGGAGGTGTTATCATGGCAAGTTCTTATGTTTACACAAGTCACTATACCAATTTACGAAAATACCAATTGTTTCCACTTCCACCCTGGCGAAAGCTAGTGACAAACGAAACCTATCCACCGTGGCGCCACAAAAGCACCCTAAGATACCGCCGACCAACACAAAGACAAGTAAGATGCCTTTCTCTTTTCTCAGTGATCTGACGAACAAATGTTCATTCATCTTGATGCAATCCTCTCAACTGCTCAAAACGTGTCGCCAAATTATTTACGGTCGTATCACGTTGTGAATCCCTTAGCATACACGGAAATCCTCGTGCTGGCGCTTTATGCCCCTCAATCAAGTCGAGTGTAATACCCTCCAATCTCTTCTTCCTCTCTGAAATACTTAATTTCGGATTGTGACAGTCTCGATAGATACAAATGCGGAATTCAGAAACCGATTTCATACACATTTCTAGCGAGCCATCACTCATGAAAAGAAATATGCAAAAAGAAAGAGTGAAACATGAGGCAAAAGACAGTAAAAACGCTTTCGTACACCTGCATACGATGTTATTTGAACAACATCTTCTCATATAGACTCTCCTTAGCTACCAGACTTCTCCTCACTTGACACATAAATACGCGACCGAAATTTAGGTTCATCAGAAATCCAAATGACGGACTTATGGACGATTGTTAATCTGGGTCAGTCGTCCACGTATCCGTACCGTTAGGATCAAGTCTCTCGTGACACTGGCAAAATTTTAAATAACAGCTGTATCCCGCCTCCCCTGACATAAGGCAACCACAGCGCTCCGTTCTACATTGCTCCATTGGTCCAAACTCTTTAGGGAACTTACCTCTCTTATACGCATCATTAATACAGCAAACAGTACTTGCCCCTATGTCCTTCCCCAAAGCTTTAAGTACACAGTTTTTAACTGTCTCTACTGGATTCAGACTATTCTTCATACATTCCAGAATTGTCTCAACCATATCACCAGTCTGCGCACCATAACTAGATAAACACTGCAATATAATCGTATTTAAGTTGGATCTGTTAGTCGGGTCTGGTGGGGTCTTTTTTCCCGGGGGAATCTTGTTTCCCGGAGGCATGGGACGAAACGAAGTGCCAAAATCATCCCATTGATTTACAACCCTATTATTGACGAATCCATAAAGGTTTACACCACCTTCTTCCCACAACGGGTCTCGGGTTACCCAGCGACCGTCACAACTATTGAAATGCCTTGTTTTATAGTACACAAGCCCAAGTGTTTTATCACCAATTTCGGAACTAAATCCAATAGAATGTTGAAATGTGATAACTGCCGACTCGTCTACAATCGAACTATTTATAATCCCAAAAGGTCCATAATCGTATGCTGCATCGAGCACGCCAAAGGAACCAAAACATTCTGTCACATTTTTGACTTGATCATAGGCACAAGTCCACCAGTTACTTTCACACATAACTACCAGCGGAAAATTCACGCCGGAAACAGAACAGTCCCATGCTAGACAACAAACCAACTGCGGTTGAACATTAGTCTCGCCAAGCATATTCGCCAGATTGAAAGTGGCGATCTGTTGATTTCCACGATATAGGTACCGTTCGTACCTACTGACGCCACCATCAACTGTTTCGTTGTATTCAGTGCGACGCCCCTGATAATCATAGGCCATTGCGACAATGGTAGTAATGTTCGAAAAAATGATGGGGCGATTCTCTGCATTGTAAGTGACGTGCCAGATGCCAGTGGCAGTCTTCAGGAGCGTTTGGTTTCCATCCAAGTCGAAAGAGGGAACAAACACTGAGGTTTGCCCGTACGAAATGTTGGTGTATTGATTGAGGGTGTTCGCAGAGTAAGTCGCAGAGAAATCGGGTTCATCGGCGGTCTGGCGGTTGCCAATCGGGTCGAACGCATAGGCATAGGCGTTGGTGCCAAGCGTAGCCTGCGTCAGTTCGGAACGCGGATTATAGCCGAAGGCGTCAATGCGGTTGGTTTCGTCGCCAAGGCGGTATTGATTTCGGCCCGTCAGGCGTCCGGCAACATCGTAGGAAAACGTGCGGTGTGTAAGAACGGTTCCAGCTACGTTAGTGTGGATAGTGGAGGTTACCAAATCACGGTGCGGATCGTATGTTGTCTGCCGCGTCACACCGTTGGGCATGGCGAGTGACTGTTGGAGATCGGGGCCGGTCAGGTAGCCATAGCGGAATGGCGTGGGGATACCCGCGACGGAAACCTCGGAAACGCGGCTGAGTGCATCGTAACTTTGCGTCATTCCAGTAATCAGGGAAGATGTGCCATTGACGGTGTTGGACAGCACATAACCAGAAGAACGAGCGAATGTATCGTAGGATTCCATTAGAGTGAACATTCCATTCTGGAAATGCATGGCTTCGGTGAGCGCCTGCCCGTCCGAATCGTAAGAGAAAGTGCGGGAACCGGAGACATCAATGACAGAAACCATATTTCCAGCGCGGTCGTAAGTAAAGAAAATGTCAGGAGTATTGTCAGCATAATCCACACCTAGAAGAGACCCGGCCATGTCGTACGCATAACAGGTTAAAATACCCCTAGCCCACAAACGAGACGCCAATTTGCCGTCACACGTGTACACATAAGAAGGCCCCTTGCCGTCGGCGTAAAGCTTATTAGTCAATAACCCGGTGGGGTTATCATAGAGCCATTTCGTAAGATCTCCTTCCCCGGCCAGCGGGACATCGGCGATGCCAAGTTTGTCGCGGTATGAACGTACCTCGGTCATACGTCCCAATGCGTCGTATCCGTAACAGACGGGATAGGTCGCGCCCCATTGGGCTGCAATTCGGTTCTTAACATCGTATATTGTGTAGATGGTATTGGTCAATGCATCTGTGATGGATGTGCGACGTCCGAGGAAATCATAGCCATAGGTGGTACGGTTGGAAATTGCGTCTTCCATGAAAGCGAGTTGGCCTAGAGCGTTATAGGTTGTTGTGGTAAAATTTCCTCGTCCGTCTATAACGGCAGTTTGTCGGCCAATGACGTCATAGGCATAAGTGTTTGTAACAGCAGTGGAAGAAACGATGGCAGTCAGAAGGCCATTGACCTTTGTCCGAATAGATGGCTGGATAGAAGTAGGAGTAGTAACAACCCTTGTCATTTTGCGTGCCGTGCGGTCAAAAATCGTGCTGGAAGACGTTAAATATCCTCTAACCTCGAGCGTTTCGGAATGGGAAGCCAAAACACCGCCTTCACCCTGCCGCGCGCCTAGTCCGTTAAGGCAGACGCGGCGGACGGAAGTCGTGACAGCGACGGACGAGTTGAATTCCGGGTAGACCCATGAACGGGAGACCTGCCACCAGAGATTGGATGCATCCTTTTCATACACAGTCGAAGCGCCGGTAATGCGGTCGGGACCGGAGAGGTCGATCACGCCGTTCGTGTTCACGTCCAATGCTGTAAGCACACGATTGTCGTCGGAAGAATATGAATATATTTCTTTTGACAGGATGACAGGATTAACAGGACTGTTGCCGTCAATGCTATACTGGGCCGAGGATAGAATATTGCCAGCGATGTCGTAGGCGTTGGAGGTGACGAGCGCGGTACCGCCGAACCCCGGCTTTCCCTGAAGGACTGTTCGCCCGAGCGAATCCGAGATGCTGAAGCTCCATGGAAAATCGAGCCCACGAACCACCGCTTGGAGATCGGCAATGGATGCAAGCGGCGCGACATCCGGCAGTGCCCCCTGCGCAGAGAGCGTCCACCTCAGCTCTTCAGGATTAATGGCGCCGTAGGCGTACGACTGCTTCACGACGCCGTTCTCAAGCGTGCGTTTGGTCCGACCGTCGAGATAGCCCTCGGCAACGGAGGTCACTCCGTTGGGATTAGAAACGATTACAGCAAGAGGCGCATATGCGGTAGCGGTGGCATTGCCAAGGCGGTCAAAAGAATTGGTCAGGTGGCCTACCGCGTCAAATGCGCTGCGCGACTCGACATAGCCGAGGCCGGATGCAGTATTGGTGACAGAAGTCGAGAGCACCCGGCCCTCAAGATCGTAGGTGTACAAGGTTGTGATGTCGTCCGAACCGTCCGCCGCAAACCCTTTCTTGTTTTCCGAAATCTTCTGCTTGAGCAGGTTGTAGCCGTAGACGATGATTGTGCCCTCGGCGGAGGTCTCGGACTCCTTGCCGCAGCAGTTCGCTCCCCATGTCGCGCTCTCGACGCGCCCGTCCGAATACGCGGTCTCGATGAGGTTGCCAGACCGATCATGGGACATCCGCTTCCAGCCGATCAGGGCGAAGGCCTCGCCGTCTTCAACATAGGACTCGTTAAGGACCTCGCGGCCCTTCCCGTCCCAGACCCGCGCCGACCGCAGGGCCTGCACGCCGCTGTTCTCGCCGTAGGTCGTGGTAACGATCTCGCGCCACGCCCCGCCGTCGGGATCGGGCGTGAACGCGAAGGTCGCCGCGTTGAACGTGCCGTACCCATAGCCATACTCCTCGGTCTTTCCGCCGGGGTATGTCACCGTGGCCAGACGGCCCGCGAGCGGGACAGCGGACGAAGGCGCGTAGAAAGTCTTCACCGTGCGGGGGTTGGAGGCGTGGCCGTAGGGCGCGGCGGAAAAAGCCGCGCGCTCCTCGATCTCCTGCGCCTGCCCCAGCGCGTTGGTCGGGTACGCGTGATAGGTACGGGAGACCTCGACCCCGCAGACCTCCTTGACCTCTGTGCGGGGGCGCTGATCGTTGAAGGCAAGGAAGTCTCCGGGCGCGAACAAGTTGTAACCGTAGCGCGTGACCGCGCACTCAGTCAAGGGGGCGTTGGTCGGCGAGTCCAGCCAGGGCCGGATGTCGGTGGTCTTGCGCCGCAAGTCGTCGTACTCGTATTGCGTCCACGCCCCGTCCTCGCCCACCTTCGAGCGTGCCAGCCCGTCCTGCACGCCGCCCTCGTAGTAGCCGTACGCTGTCGTCAGATTCAACCCGCCCGGGTCGCGCACCTGCGTCTGCCGCAAATACTTGTAGTTCTTTTTCGCGTATATGTTCTCGATCTTGGCGAAAATCATACCCGAGGCGTCGCGCTTCTCCTTGCGGATCATCATCCGGTTCCCGTTGTCGGTCTTCAGCCGCTCCGCGCGGTCTTCCCGCACTCCGTTCGGGTATTTCAGCACGAAGTCGTTCACAGCTTCCACAAACTCATACCGCCACGTTTGCGGCTGCGCACCGGGTTTCTCCCGCGTCACTTCCAGCACGCCGTACGTGCCGGGCGTCGGGTTCCTAAACTTCCACACGACCTCGGGAACGGCCCCGGCTAATACCTCGAAATATCCTTCCACCGTGCGCCCTCCCGAAAGGCAGGTGGCGTCGTTGGGATAAACGGCAAGTTCGTAAGCGTCTTGCCCGATAACCACGAAATCCGCCAACCGCGCCGGAGTCGCAACCTGCCGCAAACCACCGGCCACATCCCGCAGGATCTCCAACCCGAGATCCTGCTTCGTCTCCATGCGGCCCTGCGGTGTCTGATGCTCCACAATGCAGAGATAGTCCGGCGCGTTCTTCGCGGCACCGAAGCGCCAACGCGAACCGTCACCCGGATAGAAATCGTAATACGCGGGGTCCGAGCCGGTCGCCCATCCCATCGCGTCCACCATCGCCAACCGCTGGCGCGTGCGGCTCTCGGGCCCCGCAGGCACCAAGCCCACGCTCGCCCCGTCCTCAAAATAGAAGTCCGTCAGAAGACCGCCGTCCGACACCACCATCACCCACCGGGGCAGCCCCGCCGCCGTCTTCTGCCACGAGACGCGCTTCACCGTATATCCCGCCAACACCTTGAATCCGTCCGGCGTATAAAGTTGGGATGTCGCCTGCAGCTCCTTGAGTTGCAGGAAGACCCCGCGCGTCAGGGCGGAATACCGCGTTCTTCCCATGTCGACCGAAAGCTGGACACACCCGTCGTCAGGATCGGGGTTGGACGTGTCGGTACAGGGGCAGTCGCTCCCGCTCCCCTCCTCGTTTTCGCACCCGCCGGAATCGGTGGGGTTGTTCGTCACCAAGTCCTGATCCGTCCCGTCAGCAAACAGCACGGACGGCACAGCTAACAATGCCAACACAAAAATTACCGCAAGCACCTTCGGTTTACGATCAGATGTCTTCATAGTTCTCTTTCCAGTCCCAAGTCTTTGAAACATGAACGCCCTGCCTTCGTGCTCTTAATTGCCGCCGACACAGGTTTCTCCCTGATAAATGCGGGTGGTGTGACAAGTAGACGTGGTTGAACCCGGCGACTGCAACAGCCGGTACCGGCACACCCCGTCCGCGTCGAAGTCCGCGAAAGTCAGGATCTTGACGAGCGAGCCGTCCTCGAAGGTGACTCCGGAGACGAAAGTCGAGAGCACGACCCGGAGGTCGAGCGTGATGTTGCCGAGCTGGAGACGGACCTCGACCACGCGCACACCGTCGGGATACAGTTCGATCTCGCGCCAGTAGGTGCCGTGGTCGCCGTACACGGCGTTCACGGCCGCCGTGTCCAAGACAGGCCCTTCCTCGCCCAGACGGGCGACCATGCGCAACGCAGTCGGATAACCGCTCAGCAGGGTGAAGCGCGTCCCCCCCGCCTCAAGCGGCATCGATTCCACCGACAGCCGGCCGTCGAAATCGACGCAGACGCCGTTGGTGGGCATGCCGGGGCAGTCCCACAAGCGGGGCGTCCCCGCCACGCAGAGCGCGTCGCCGCCGAAGGAGGCCGACACGGCCCGCACGGCGACCGGCACACCGGAGGTGCCGCCGGTCTCGGCGATCACGTAGTCGCCCGCCGCCGGGAACGCGAAGGCAGCCGAGGACGCGGCAAGCGTCAGGTTCGTGAAGGCTCCGCCGTTGACCGTCACATCGAAAGAGGTCTCGCCCCCCGAGGCAGCGAGCAGCAGCGCGTCGCCCGTCCGGAGCAGCACGGCGTTCGTGGGCGGCGCGGACAGGTCGAAGGGCTGCCAGGCCAGCGCGTTGGTGACGGCCGAGACGCCGCCGTCCACGCTCACCGCGACCGGCGTCGCGGCGTCGGGCAGCAGAGGCACGTCGATGTACCAGCGGTCGCCGACGCCGGGAAACGGAGCGGCGTTGGTGAGGCCGTCGGCGGCCTCCCATGCGACGATAGCCTGCCCGAGGTAGCGTCCCGCGCCCTCGACGCAGACCGGCGAGACCCAGGAGGATTCGGGCGGATCGACGAGCGAGGCCATCTGCGAGGAACGCGTTTCCAGCCAGTCGGGAATGCCGTCGGCATCGGCGTCCGGGCCGGAATAGGAGCGGAGCTCCAGGCCGCCGACCTCAAGGAAGGTGTTGGCGCGGGTGTTCCACCACGTGAGCCTCAGCTCATGCGGCCCGGCCGCCAGCGGCGGCAGCACGAAAAAGGCCTCGGACCACGACCCTGAGGGCGCGTAAAACAACTGGCGTCCGGACGACATGCCGTCGGCCCCGAGGGTCAGGTCGAAGGTGTCCTGAGCGGTGTAGATGTTGTTCTGGCGGATGCGGAACACCGCCATGAACGTGCCGCTGGAGGGGAGGCTGACGCTGAAACCGAGCGAGCCGCTGCGCGACACGGAACGGATGCCGTCGCCTTCAAGCACCCAGGAGCCGGTCACTCCCTGAGCGGACGATCCGGCCACGGAGCCGAGCACCGCGTACGCCTGCATGTCGACGTCCGGAACCAGCGGATCGGAAAGGATCTGCAGCACCTCCAGCCCGTCGGAAGCGCCGTCGCCGTCGGTGTCGGCGTTATAGGGGTCCGTGCCGCAGAGCCATTCATCGTAATTGCAGAGCCCGTCGCGGTCGGGGTCCGCCCCCGAGTCGTACACGAGCGGGTCCGTGCCGTTGTCGATCTCCCACTTGTCGGGTATCCCGTCGCCGTCGCTGTCCGGCTTGAGCGGGTTCGTGCCGTAGACCGCGACCTCCTCGTAATCGGAAAGCCCGTCGCCGTCGGTGTCCGGGTCCGCCGGGTCGGTTCCCGCGAACTCCTCCTCGATGTCCAGGAGTCCGTCGCCGTCGCTGTCGACGCCGAGAGCCCCGGTGACGGTGACTGACTGGACGGCGGAGGCGGCGTTGCCCGCATGGTCGGTGGCCGTCCATACGCGCGTGATGCGCCGGTCCCGCATCGCGGATAAGCCGGGGCCGACGGCCGGACGGGTCGCGGTCAGCAGCGCGTCGATCTCCTCCTGCGAGAGGGCGCGGCTCCACAGGCCGACGCCGCCGAGCCCGCCGGCGAAGAACCGCTCGTTGCCGGTGCCGCGCGAGCCGACCGCCCAGTCCGCGGACATCGCGAGCGCGCCGTCGCAGGCATCGGCCACCGAAGCCACCTGCACGCCGTCGAAATAGAGCCGCCAGGCCGCGCCGTCGTAAGTCCCGGCCACGTGCAGCCACGCCCCGGCCACGTTCGCGGCGGGCACCGGCGCGGAGACGATGTGCGCGTTGCCGTCCCAAGAAAAGAACTCGCAGTTCCCGGCATAGATCCGGAGACAGGTCTCCGCGTTAGGGTCGAGCCGGTATCCGTGCGACAGGATGTTGTGTACCCCGCTCACGGTCTGCGGCCTGACCCACGCCGAAATCGAGAACGGGCCCGTGAAGTTCATGTGGGCCGGGTTGCCGACCCTGAGCCAGTCGGTGGAGCCGTTAAAGGACAGACACCCGTTCCCGGAGACGGGCGCGCCCAGAACCTCGGGGGCGAGCGCGTTCGTGGAGAGGTCCACGACGGACGGTCCGGGCTGCACGGAATCGAGCGGCAGGTAGAGCGCCAGGCCGGCGGACGGCAGGGGCAGGTCGTGCGCGACGGTGCCGCCAGCGGATTCGAGACGGTGAAGCTCGGCCACCTCGCCGGGGATGAGCGCCCGGTTCCACAGGCAGACCTCCCGGATGTCCCCCTTGAACAGCCGCTCGCCGGACGCGTCCCTGCCGCCTATCCCCCAGTCCGCCGACATTTCCATGGCGCCGAACGTGTCCTGGGCGAAGGCGAGGAGCGCGCCGTCGCGGTAGAGGCGCCAGACGTGCCCGTCGCACGTGCCCACGATATGCACCCAGCGCCCGATGTCTTCGGCGGGGATCGCGGCTGCGACCCCGTGGTCCGTCCCGTTCCACGAGATGAGCTGGTAGCAACCGCCGTTCAGGCGCAGCACGGTCTCCGCCGCGGCGGGGTCGGTCTGGTATCCGTGGGCGAGGATGTTCTGCGCCCCGTCGGCGCTGGACGGCCTCAGCCACACCGAAACCGAGAACGGGCCGGAGAAATTCATGTGGGCCGGGTTGCCCAGCGCGACGATGGAGGAGGTGCCGTTGAAGCCCATCGCCGACGCGCCGGGAGGAAGCCCGTCTGAAACGGCCGAGGTGTTCTTGGCAAAACCGGAAACCCGGTACCAGCCGGAGTCGTCGATCATGCTCGGCCAGCCGTCGTACATCGGCGGGGGCTGCGCCATGAGCATCCTCAGGCGCAGGCCGCGGGAGAGGGCGTTGTCCGAGTCGCGCCAGGCGACGGACGGCGCGGGGTCGCTCTCGTCCGAAACCTGCGGCCAGCCCGCGGTGGCGGGGGCGACCGGGGAAGGGGCGGAGGCCGAGAAGTCCGGCGGGGCCGTGATCAGGGGGGGCGTGAGATCCGAAAGGAAGATCCACTGACAGGTGAAGGACAGCCACGCCGCATGGTCGACGGCGGCCCAATAGCGCAGCAGCGCCCGTGAGGCGATGCCGCCGGAGCCGACGAAGGCGGCCGCCGCGCCCTCCCTGCCCGTCAGGTAAAGGGAGGCGATCTCTTCCGGGGTGCGGACCGTGCTCCAGACGGCCAGATCGTCAACCCGCCCCGCGAAGCAGCGGTCGCGGTCGGCCGCGCCGCCCACGGACCAGCCGCCGGAGCCGGGCTTGAAGGTCGCGGAGCCGGACTGGACGCTGACCCGGACGCCGTCGAAATAGAGGGACACCACAAGGTTCGTGTCGAACGTCGCGGCGACATGGCACCACTGCCCCGCCGCAACCGGGACGGCGGTCTCGAACGCCTGGATGCCGCAGAGGTCGAAGCGGAACCGGCCGTCCCTGAAACCGATCGCCCAGCCGTTGTTCTTCGCGGTCAGGACGGTGCCGACCGAGGCCGTGACCTCGGACGGACGGACCCACGCGGAGACCGTGAACCCGCCGGTCAGGGCCGAGAGCGCGTCGCACCCGCCCAGCGAGACGCGTCCCAGCGCACCGTCGAACGAGACCGCGTTGCCTGAAGCGCCGCCGAGTCCCGTCGAGGCCGTGCCGGTGACCTGCCCGCGTCCGCGCCCGAGGCCCTCCATGACCGAAACCGCGCCCGCCGGCTCGTCGAAGGGATACCAGAGCGCGAGGGACGTGGGGTAAGGGACATGGCAGTCGAGCTGGAACAGGCCCGGGGCCGGGTCGGCCCGGTCGTACACGGTGGGTGTTCCGGCCAGCGAGGGGACCGGGTCGGCGGGCTCCACGAAGGTCGCCTCCTGCGGAGGAAGCAGGGTGGGCGGCAGCCGGTCGACCACGCGCACCGCCTGCACGGCCGAAACCGAAGGCGTTCCCGAAGGATGCGAGGCGGTCCACAGGCGGTCAAAGCCGCCCAGCAGCGAGGCCGCGCCGATGTTGTCCGTCCCCGCGCGCCAGATGCGGGCTACCTCGCCGGCCGAAAGCGCGCGGTTCCAGAGGCAGAGGTCGTCGATGTCGCCCTTGAAAAAGCGCTCGCTGCCGTTGGCGGCCGCCCCGATGACCCACGCGGCGTCGGATACGGGGGGAGGAAAATCGGATTCCAAGCGCGCGGCCAGCGACCCGTTGCGGTAGAGCGACCACGAGGCCCCGTCGAACACGCCGACAAGGTGCACCCAGCTGCCGACGTCGCCGGAGGGTACGGCCGACGAGACCAACACCTCGCCGGCGGCTCCCTTCCACGAATGGTATTCATAACGGCCGTTGTTGATGCGCAGGACCAGCTCGGCGTCAGGCGAAAGCCTGTAGCCGTGGGCGAGAATGTTGCGGCAACCGTCTATGGCGAGCGGCCTTACCCAGGCGGAGACCGAGAACGAGTAGCGCGCGTTCGCGTTCGTGGGCGCGGGCCAGCCCGGAGGAACCGGGGAGTACTGCGGCTCGGTGTTAAGCTCGGGAGGCGTCCCCAAAGAGATGTACTGGCCCGAGCCGCTGAAGGAGAAGGCCCCGCCCACACGGCCCGGCGTGCCGAACGTCGCGCCGCAGACGGTCCCGGTCAGGGAGAGCGTGCCGAAGCCGGCGACGGTCATGCCGGCGACGGGCTCGTCCAGGCGGAAAGCGGCCAGCAGCCCGGTCTTGAGATCGGGATATGCCGTGTCGGCCCACGTGACCGCGGGGACGAAGCCGTTGCCGTAGGCCTCGGCGCAGCCGGCCGCCTCCGGGCCGGTCGCGTCGGGAGCCTCGACCGTCGCGTCGGCGGGAGCCAGCAACAGGATCTCGGCCGCCGGATAAGAGGCGGCGTCGGCCGGAAGGGTGCCGCACAGGATCTCGTAACGGTCCGTGAAGCCGTCACCGTCCGTGTCGCGAAGTAAGTCAGACGTGCCGTTCGCCGCCTCTTCGCCCGCGTCGAGGCCGTCGAGGTCATTGTCCACCGAAAGGGACACGGACAACACCGCCACGTTCGTCGAGGACACGGACACCGCGGCATAGGCCGCGCCGGCAAACGACAGGAACGGCAAAGCCACCGGCTCCCCGCTGCGCACGACAAGGTTGGTGGTCAGAGGAGCCATCTCCGCGTCGAAGAGACGCGCGGCCAGCGTTTCGCCGGCGGCTCCTGAAAAGGAGACGGTCAGCGCCAGGTCATTGATCATCGGCACGGGGCTGACGCCGAAAACGAGCGTGTCCGTGACGGCGTTTGTCGGCACCCATCCGGCCGGGCCCAGGCCGCCGCCCGAGATCCACAGGCCGGTAAACCAAGCGGGCGCGCCCTGCGGCACATACGGCGAGGTCTGCCCGCAGGCGGGGGCCGCGAGGTCGGCGGTCGCCCGCCACTCGGAGTTCTGGGCCTGCCCGCACAAGGCGGCAGCGATCAGGACCGCCGCCGACATAAGATACTTTCCTATACAAAGGCTGATACTTTTGCTCATAAAAGACCCCCTCCGGTTAACGAAACACGAAGACTAAACGATTAAAAATATATCAGAACAATCGATTTCCGTCAAAAACTAAGAAATAAATAAGCGCGAGGAAACGCACGTTTTATAAAACAAATAGTATACAGTCATTTTTTTACCGGCACCGCTTCCAACCTCGCCACGGCCGCCGAGGCGGCGGACCGCAGCCGGGGTTCCGAACTCGCGGCGAGCGCCCGCAGCGCGGGCAGGTCGGAGGCGTCGCCCGTCCGGCCCAAAGCGGCGGCGGCGGACATGCGGAGATGGACCGGCTGGGTCCGGTCCGTCAGAATCGGCCGCGCCAGCGCCGCAGTCCCGGAATGGCCGAGCTCGGCCGCGATCTGCAGAGCCGTCACCCGGACACCTTCGGGCGCGCCGCCGGAAGAGGCGGACGCGGCCGCCCGCTCCGCGACCTTCGCCCGGTCCTCCGCGCCAGAAGAGACGAGATTGCGGAGGACGATGAGCGCGGTGCCCGAACCGGGCGCGGCGGG
>JANYBJ010000193.1 GCA_025360845.1 bacterium | reverse complement strand
GCAGGAGCTGTTCACGCCCAACGTAAGGACAGGTACCCATGGAGGGCGAGCGTCCTCGCGAGCCGCAGGAGCTGTTCACGCCCAACGTAAGGACAGGTACCCATGGAGGGCGAGCGTCCTCGCGAGCCGCAGGAGCTGTTCACGCCCAACGTAAGGACAGGTACCCATGAAAAAGCCGAAAAAGAGTCGTCCGGTCTCGGGGCTATGCAAAGGCTATAAGACCTGTTCCCCTGTTACCCTCGGGATGGACGACTCAATGTAAACGCTCTTCATATTGTTACTCTATCCCATCGGACTGGAGTGTTCAAGGCGGGATTTCCGGTACTGCTCTTTCGGGCGAACGTCGGGAATCATCCCTTGTATCTTGTGGCTCTGATCTTAAAACAAATGGCTATGCGAGCCCGTACGCTCAAGGCGGACAAAGTCGCTTGTTGTCTTGTCGATCAAGAGCCAATCCGGTAACAGATGACACTCCCGGTGGTCTTTCCAGTCTCCGGTTAATACGTGATCCCTGTGCTTGGGTTGCAGGGGTTCGTTTTGAAGGAGCGAGAGAACAACGTCTTTCAAAATAGCTAAATCAACTCCGCGTCTTTTCATCCGCGCAAGGTCTTTTTGCAAACACGGTTTTGTATTGGTTCGCATTGGTTCCTGAACTTCAAGCTTGCGCATAGCTATCCCTCCTTATGAAAGACCGGATATCCGGCCAGCACGTTCCGCCGCACCATCAGCACCGTCACCACAACACGGGCATGACAGGAGCCCTGCTCAGGGCGCGGTCGTGCCCATGCGCAACACGGGAAGGATCTCCTGCCGCAAGGTCGTGTCCAGATCGAAGAGCGCGAAGCCGGGGCACCCCGCGCGGCGCGAAGCCTGAATCTGATCGATCACTTGAGCCGCGTCCAGCCGGCTCTCGGCCGCCGTCACGCCGATCCCCGGCACGATTTTCATCGCCTGTTTGCGCGTACGCGTCTGCGGCCCCAGCCACTCGTTGAACTTGGCCATGTCCTCGGTGTAGTTCATCGGTGTCACATAATCGACCAACCCGATGTTGATCCACGACTCCCAGTCCTGCCCGACCGCATCCAGACACGAGGGATACTTGCCGAACACCGCCGCGGTCAAGAGCTTGCCCGGCGCGTCGCGCTTAAGCGTCCTGCGAACCGCCTGCACGAAATCGGATATCTGCTCCGCACGCCAGCGCATGAACTCGGCACGCAACTCGCCGCTCTTCACATCCTCCGGCCAGTCCGCCGCACGCCGCCCCGTGGCTTTTTCGAACCGCGCCTTGACCGTCGGCCCGAGGCTCGACGCGAAATCGGGATACCGCACGAAATCGAGATGCACGCCGTCAATCTTGTAGTTCGCCGCCACCTCACGCGCGGCGTTCACCAGATACGCCCGCACCTCCGGCACCGCAGGGTCGAGCCAGTTGTGCGGCGAGCCGTCGGCGTTCGTCAGCAACCAGCCGCGCTTGCGGAAGATCTCAAGACGCTCCGCCGTCGCCTGTTCGGTCGCGAAACAGAGTATCCACGCATGCACCCGCAACCCGAGCGGCGTGGCTGCGGCCAAACAAGCCGCGAGCTGGTCGCCCTGCTCATCGAAGACGCGCGAGCGCGGCAACACCCCGCTGGCGTAGTGAGCGAAAGACGATCCTGCAACATTGACATAAATGTCCGAGAACCCCGCATCCTTGAGCAGCTTGCACGTCCGCCCCCAGTCGCCCGGATACAGCCCCATGCCCGAGTGGTCCCACACCGCGCGTATCTCGCCTTTACGCGCGGGCTGCATGATCCCATAGACTTCGTACATGCGTTCGCGCAGATCATTGGCCGCCTGCCAAGCCTCATACCCCTTGTGCGCCGCCAGCAACTGCGCCGCCTCGCGCTCCTTCTGCAACGCGCTCTGCGCCGCCCCGGACGCCCGCTTGCGCCGAGCCGGGTCGGACACCTTGTCGGCCAGCGCCACCAACCCCGCCGCATCCCCCGCGCCGCCGACACGCTTCGCGCTCTGCAACACGCGCGCCGCCGCAGGCTGCCACAGCGCGGCATCGTGCGCCGCGGCCAGCGCCAGAAGCAGCCGCCCTTTGGCATCCGCATCGCCGTCCGCCAACAGCACGTGCGTCATCCAATACCCGGCCGAAGAGGAGAGCCACGCGGGCTCGGCCATCTGCCGGCCCTGTCGGTCACACCACCACGCCAACACCTGCGAGCGTCCCGCGATCGGCTGCACCAGAAAGAGATTCTTCGAGGTCTGCAAAATGCTGTCCGGCACGCCGCGCGGACGCTCGCCGACAAAGCGCATCTGCGACCAGCGCCCGTCTGTCGAACCTTTCTGGTACCCTACGGTCTGCACACCCATGAGCGATGCCAGCGCCTGCGACGAGGAGTAGCACACGATCAGCCGGCCGCCTTGCCCCACAAACGCCGCAAGCGCGGTCATCTGAGGCGCGGTCGGCTGCGAAAGATAGACCAGCACCGCGACCTTCTTGCCCGCCAGCGCCGCCGGAAGGTCCGCGTCATCCGTCAGCGTCGCCTCAACCCCGGCCTCGTGATACCAGCGCTCCACATGATGCGCCAACGACTGCGCGAACCGGCGCTCGCCTGCGGCCACGGCTTCGTTTCCCTGGATCACCGCAACGGGCGCGGCCCGTACCGTCACGATCAGCAATCCCACCATCAGCACGAGTAAACAACGTTTCATCCTGATCCCCAATCACAAATGGTCGTATCTTATCTGTTTCCACCCCCTTTTCCCAATTCAAAACTGACTCACCACGCGCGGGCGGGTAAAGGGACCTGCCCAACAGACCGATTGCCTATTGCCGACTGTCCATTCGGGCTGTATCATGTCGCCCGTATGCAAAACTGGAAAGTGCTTTTCGTCAAGCCTCGCACCGAAAAGAAGGTGACGGAGTATTGCGCCCTCTACAACATCCCGTTTTACCTTCCGCTGCGCGCGAAAATCCGCGTCGTGCAGCGGCGCAAGGTCACTTTCATGGTGCCCGTCTTCCCTGGCTATGTGTTCGCCAAGTTTCCGATCGAACAGCGTCTGCTTCTGCTCCAGACCAACCTTCTTGTCCGCGTCCTTGAGCCGATCAACCCTCGGCGTATGCTGCGCGACCTCATCATGGTCCGGCGGGCGCTCAAGACCGACCCCGAGCTTCAGCCTTCCAAGCCGCTGACCCAGGGCCGCATGGTGCGCATCCTCGGGGGGCCCTTTATGGGCGTCGAAGGCCGCGTGGCCCGTTTGGCCGGCAAGCTGAAAGTCATCCTGAATGTCGACATGATCGGCCGGGCGATTTCCGTGACCGCCGAAATCTCGCAGGTGGAGCTCCTGTAAACCTTTGCAAACAGGCCCTGTTTTGTTATAAATTGACGCCTGTCTCACCTGTTCAGGGTCGCGTCGTTCTCCGGAACCCGCACCCTGAACCCTGAGGCCGAATTACAGGAAGGTTGGATGCTATGGATGCGTTACTCGAGTTGCTGAAGATAAACGCGCGGGAATCAGACGCGACCCTCGCGAAAGAACTGAACACCACGGCGGAGGACATCCGAGCGCGTATCGCGGCCTATGAGCGAGAGGGCGTGATCCGCGGTTTCCAGGCGGTGTTAAACACCGAGCGCCTCGAATCCACCGACGTGCGGGCGGTGATCGAGCTGCGCATCCGCCCCGAACGCGAGGGCGGCTTCGACCGCATCGCGACGCGCATCAGCAAGTTTCCCCAAGTGGAATCCATGTTCCTGATGTCCGGGGGCTATGACCTCCTGCTCTTCGTAAAAGGCCGCAGCCTGCAGGAAGTCGCCAACTTCGTCAGCGCCCGCCTCGCCCCGCTCGACGGCGTGCTCTCAACCGCCACCCACTTCATGCTCAAAACGTACAAGGACCAGAGCGTCCTGATGGAAAGTGAACCCCATGACGACCGCCTCCAAGTCTGCCCATGATTTCATCGCCCCGCATGTGCGCGGCCTGCCGAAATCCGGCATCCGCGATTTCTTCGACATCGTCGCCGGCCGCAAGGACGTGATCTCCCTCGGCATCGGCGAGCCCGATTTCCAGACCCCGTGGCACATTCGCGAGAAAGCCATCGAGTCCATCGAAAGAGGAGCCACGCGCTACACCTCGAACCTCGGCACGCCCGAGTTGCGCCAGGCGCTTGCTGAATACATGCGCCACTCTTTCCACGCCGAGTACGACTGGAAAACCGAGATCCTGGTGACCGTCGGCGTCAGCGAGGCGTTCGACATCGCCCTCCGCGCCGTCCTCTCGCCCGGCGACGAGGTGCTCTACCACGAGCCCTGCTTCGTCTCCTACGCCCCGCTCATCCGCATGGCGCACGGCGTGCCCGTGGCTGTCGAGACCTTCCGCAAGGACGAGTTCCGGCTGACCGTCGCCGAGCTCGAAAAGAAGGTCACGCCCAGGACGCGAGCCCTGCTGCTGAGTTTCCCGAACAACCCGACCGGCGCCACGCTCGATCAGGCGGACGTCGAGGCCCTGGCCGATTTCGCGGTCCGCCACGACTTGCTGGTGATCTCCGACGAGGTCTATTCGGAACTCACCTACGAGGGTGGACGCGCCACCTTTGCCGGGATACCGCGTCTGCGCGACCGGCTGATCTTCCTCAACGGCTTCTCGAAGGCCTGGTCCATGACCGGCTTCCGTCTCGGCTACGTCTGCGCTCCCGCTCCGCTCACCGACGCCATGATGAAGATCCACCAGTTCTGCATGATGTGCGCCTCCTCGACAGCCCAGGTCGCGGGCCTCGAAGCGCTCAAGAACGGCGACGCCGACATCGTGGAGATGCGCGACTCCTATCATCTCCGCCGCAATTTCATCGTCGCATCGCTCAACGAGATGGGGCTCGACTGCTTCATGCCGCGCGGGGCGTTCTACGTCTTCCCGTCGATCCAGTCGACCGGCCTCAGCTCGCAGGAGTTCGCCCTGCGCCTGCTGAACGAGTGCAACGTGGCCTGCGTGCCCGGCACCGCGTTCGGAGCCTGCGGCGCGGGCTTCCTGCGCTGCGCCTACGCCACCGGCATCGACCAGCTCAAAGAGGCCATGGAGCGCATGTCCGCGTTCATCAAGCGTCTCTGAGGTCTCGCGGCGACGATCCAACCGAAAGGAGCAGAGACGGTTCTGTCCCTGCTCCTTTTGTTATCGAGCGCCCAAGGCAAGACTACGCGCATCAAAAACATTTTTTGAGCATCGCCAAGCTTTTGCCGGTGCCAGAGACCACCTCTTCGTTTCCTTCGAACTCCAAAGAAATGTAGCCCTGATACCCGGCTTTCCTGATGATGGCGGCGATGCGCGCGTAGTCGAGATCCAGCGTGTACCAGCGCCCCCCGCCATAGTAGGTCTTCGCCTGGACCAGCACCGCGTGAGCGGCGAGCTGGGCGATCCGGTCATAGGGGTCTTCCAGGAAATTGCCCGTGTCCAGCGTCACTTTGAACCACGGCGACTGGACGTCGTTCAGCACGCGCAGGATACCGGCGGGCGTCATCGCCAGCCCCCAGTGGTTCTCCATCCCGAGAACGATGCCGCACTTCTCGGCGTGGGGGACGATCTGCTCGAAGGCCTCCTTCACCCAGCCGAAGGCCTCCTCGTCAGTGTGCCCCGGAAGCGCCGGCTCGTTGCCGCGGTTCTTCATCAGCACATCGAAATCCGCGCTCGTGTCCCAGCGGCCGGTGTTCACGCGCACCGTGGGGATGCCCATGGCGTAAGCCTCCTCGATAAAGCGGACCGTGTCCTCGACGTTTTTCTTGCGCTCGGCGGGGTCGGGACGCAGAAAGGTCTGATGCGTGGAGTAGCCGATCAAATCCAAACCCAGCGAGAACGCGCGGCGCTTGAACTCGCGCATCTGCTGCGCCGTGGGCTCTCCGATCTGGCGGCGCAGGATCTCCACGCCGTCGAAGCCGAGCCTGGCCGCGAGATCGATGCACGGCTCGATGGGCTGGTATTCCGTGTGCCGGAACTGGTAGAAGGAGTAGGTCGAGACACCGATGCGCAAATGCCGCTGCGCGGTTTCAGGCTCGCCGGGCTTCTCTTGTCCCGATACGGAGGCGGCCCCCGCGGCAGCCAGCGCCGAGGATGCGAGAAACGTTCTGCGTGTGGTCAGGTTCATGGTGTGCTTGCCTGTCTTGCTTAGGAGCCTCTCCGAAAACGCACGGACGGTTCACTTGAAGTACTGACGCACGGTCTTGACCCATTCGTCCGCCATGAGCTGATGCCCCGAACAGGTCGGATGCACGCCGTCCCAGATCCAGTACTCGGCGGGCGCGCGCTTGCAGGCCTCGTCAAACACCTGCTGAAACCGGACCAGCGCCGCATGGTGTTTCTCCGCGAGCTTGGCGACGATCGCCTGGCGCTTCCTGACATCCTGCTCGTGCGCATCGCCGTCCACATGCCCGCCTTTCGGCAGGAAAAAAGGCTCGCCGAGCACGAACTTGATATTCGGGAAGGCCGCCCGGGTCTCCGTCAGCAGCGTATCGTACACCTGCTCGTACTGGTCCAGTGGCACTTTGGGGCTGTCGTTGATGCCAATCAGAATGCTGAGCACGTCCGGCTTGAGCTCCAGCGTGTCCTTCTGCCAGCGGCCTTGCAGATCCATGACGGTGTTGCCGCTGATGCCCCGGTTCATGAACGCCAGACCCCGTTCCGGATAGAGCGAACCGTACTGCGCGGCAATGATGAAACAGTACCCGTGCCCAAGGATATGGTTGGGATCCTCGCTGCGCCCGCGGTTGCCGTCAGTGATCGAATCCCCCTGAAACAGGATCCGGGCCTTTGCGCCGAAAGCCGGAACTTCCGGAACCTCCGCCGCCCGCACATTCAATCCCGCCAGCACTCCCAGGCCCGCCAGCAACACGCCATGAACCGCTTTCACTCGCATACGTTATTCCTTATTTTTCAACTCGATAATCCACATCCTTGCACCTTAAACACCCGCCCGCTGCGCACGCAGAAGCCGCACCGCTTTCGCGGAGAGGGGGTTCAGAGTGCGGCCTGACGACAGAATGATCTGGCTCGCCAGCTCGAAGAATTCGGCGTTCTGGATGACGTGGTCGAAGTCCTGCGCCACGGTGATCTGTCCGTGGTTCGCCATGACCGCCAGATCGTGTCCGACCATCGCCCCGATCACCGCGTCCGCGAGTTCACGCGACCCCGGCGGATAATAGCCGACCTCCGCCACCGGGCCGATGTAGAACGGGATCTCCGGGGTCACGAAATAGTTGGTGCGCTTTCGGCGCTGGCAGGCCAAGGCCGTGGCACACGGCGACTGGTAGTGCAGCACCACATTCACGTCGGGCCGCGCCCGCAGGATGCCGGCATGGAAGCCGATCTCCACGGTCGGCTTCACGCCATTCAGCGAGGCGCCGTCCTCAATCGCGCAGACCGCGATGTCGCCTGCGGTCAGCCGTCCCAGCCAACTGCGCGTCCGCGTCACGAGCATGCGCCCGTCACCTACGCGCCAGGACAGGTTGCCGCTGCTGCAGCGCATCAGCCCGCGGTCAGCCGCCTCGTGACAGGCCGCCACAAACTCGTCGTGCTGCTTCCGTGAAATAGGTTTCATGGTCGATTCTCCTTAAGCACCGCTCACTTCACTCTCCCCAAGATATGACCGAAGGCCTCGTGAACGGCCACGCTGCCGCCGACCGTCAGAAGGATAAAATAGACGATTGTGAGGAGGTTGACAAGATGTCCGAACAGAATGCAGAGCCCGTCGCGCTGCAACAGCCCGATGACAATCAACAGCACCGCGACCCCGGGCAGCGTATTGGTAAACGGAACCAGCACAAAAGGCGCCATGAGCAGGAGGCCGCCTGTGACCAGGGCTCCGTTGTTCAGAATGTCCATCAGCCCTGCGGACGCCAGCCGTTTCAAGCGGTGGGGGCGGCTTACGCGCTCCAGCCGATGCAACCATATGCCGCCTTGGCTGAGCACGGTCCTGAGTTTGTCGGCCGGCACGGCGCGTCTCGCGATGCGCTTAGGCAGCCACAGGTTGCGGCCTCGAAGCCGACAGAGGCCGACGAGCATAATGACCAAACCGAAAACGATGCTGAGACCCGGAATCGAAACGGGGACCAGAAAAACGAGCGCCAGTAACGCGGCAAGAAGCAACAAGCCGTCCGGTCCTATCAGGTCGCGGACCTCGGCCAACGTCACGCCTCTCGACGGCAAGTTGTCACTCACGACCTTGAGCTTTTCCCCAAGAGAGTCTTTCAGCAATTCCGCCTGCTGCTCCTTCGTCAGATGAATGTGGGCCACGTAGCTCGACTCCTCTTCTCTGCGCCTCTTGCGATAAGATCTTGCCAAATTTATCAGAACGAACTGGGATGTGCCCGCCCGAGAGGCAAACAGATAACCGTCATTCAATGATTAGGAACATTAACACATATAATCATCTTACCTCAAGCCTGTTTTAGGTGCTCGCATAACCTGCTCGGAAAGGCTCCCCCGTCACGCCGCACAGCCTGCTCCGGTTCGCCCCCGATTCTTCATCCTCCGCCAATTGCTTCAGCGTCTTGCAGGCCTTACAGTCCGTGATGATGAAAGAGCGGCGGGCGAAGGAAAGTTTTCCCTCGCGAAAGTTCCGCACCTTGGCGAAGAAACGCTTCACGGATCTTCGCCGGGTCTACAAGATTCCGACCAACACCATTTTTAAGATGCCCCGCGCTCCGGTCTACACCGGGAAAATCGCCTTTGCCGGTCAGGTGTTTGACGGCAAGCACGAAGCGATTATAGACGCCGACCTCTGGGATGCCGTACAGGACCGCATACCGCACGCCAGAACGGCACCGCGCCCCAACGCGTGCGCCTATGACTACCTTTTGACCGGCCTCGTGCGGTGCGCCTGCGGCCGCGCCATGACGCCCACGACAATCAGCAAGGCCAACGGGCAGGCATACCCTTACTACCGCTGCACCGACTCGGCGGTGTGCCCGAACCGCGACTACGTGAAGGCCGACGAGCTGGAAGCGGCCGTATTCATCCTTCTGCCTTCATCCTTCATCCTTTGCAACTCCGGTTGCGTGGGCATGAGCGAGAAGAAGATCGCCGCCGCAGGCAAGATCGCCGACAGCTACTACAACTCCGCCAACGTCGCCGAGCTCTGGAGCGTCACCAGCTCCAACGGCACCGGCAAGGTGACGTTCGAGAACTTCAACGCCTTCACGATGAACACGCCGGTTCCCCCGAAAAACATCATCCCGCGCGAGCCCTCCTTCTGGGAAGGCGCGTGGGACACCGTCAAGACCCTCGGCCCCTGGGCCTTCTTCGGCTACGCCCTCGGCGGCGGCGGACTCGCCAACCACACCAGCACCACCGTCAACAACGCCGGCACCGCCGCGCAGTAGCCGCACACTTCACCGGCTCCGCCTGTACCGACGGTTCGTGCCCAGTGCCTGCCGCCAAGTAGTTGAACGGTAAGCGATTACTCACCGCCGATGCCGGGTTTTTCCGCACGACGGTTTTGCTATTTTGACTGGATCACACCTCCCGTCAGTTGCGATTTCAGCAATCTAAACTTCTTTTGTTGCATGTTTTGCAAAACTTCGGTAAATTAATTGCCGTCAACCACAGAAACGAGACCTGTTAATGGCAGAAATGTGGGAAATAAGCGAGGCCTTGGCTGAGAAGAACAGATTCAAGGCGTTCAACAAGAAGCACCCGCGTGAATTGGCGGCCTGTTTCTCGAACCTCGGCCATATTGTCGAGCTGCTGAACCGCCATGGAAACGTCGGGGCGTTTCAAGTCGCCTTCTTCCGTTCCGAAGGCGAGAACGTCTTCCGGATCGGCCAGACTGGCGTAAAGCATGCCGTTGAAACGCGGCTGTACGTGTACGTCTTCACGATCGGTCATACCGTTTACGTCCTGACGATCGGCGACAAGACGCAACAGGCGGACGACATCCGCCGTTGCAAAGAAACCGCAAGAAAGTTTGAAAGAGGAGAACCCCATGAGCAAGAAAACCACGACCACGGCCATGCTGGCGGCTAGTTTGACCGGCGACCCGGAGGCGGCGGCGCGTGTTGCGGCTCATCAGGCCGAGACCCGTTTCGTGCGGACGCTCATCGACATGCGTGTCGAGAAGAAGCTGTCCCAGCGGGACCTCGCCAAGAAGATGGGCGTCGGCCCGAGCAAGGTCTGCCGCATGGAGGCCTGCAACGACAAGGAACTGAACTTGGGCGACGTGATGCTCTACTCGAAGGCCCTTGGCGTAACCATGTCCGTCATGTTCGACAATCCGGCTTTGCCCGCTGCGGACCGCATCAAACATCACGTCTTCGCCGTGCACGATCTGCTTGAGCAGCTGATGAAGCTCGCCCACCAGGTCGGCGGAGAAGACTCCATATCGGAGAAGATCAAGCAGTTCTACGGTGAAGTGTTGTTCAACTTCGTACTCCGGTTTGGCGACAGCTATTCGAAATTGCCAGGCGCCACCCCTATCCGGCTGGATGGGGCGGAGCCAACCAAGTCGGTCTCACCCGCAAAAAGTGCTTCTGCGCGTCTCGCCGTGAAGGCGTGACCGATGACAGGCGTTTCACCGGGCTTGGCATCCTGCCGTTCACGTTCCCGATTCCGGAAGGGCACTTCCAACCCCGTTGACGCACATCCAAACAGGGCGTTCAACATTCTAGCCACCAAGTTTTTTGAGTTGCGCCTTAATGTCGTCAGTTTCCTGTCTCTTGAAGATGTCCATGAGATCGGCAACGCTTAGTACCGACTGCTTGGTTTTAACTTCAACGACAAACTCCCCCACGGTTGGCATCGGCAAATTGTCAGCTCTAAGTGTCGTGCGGAACGTGACCTTACAATCATTCTTTGCGCCGACATAAACACCGCAAGTGGTCCTGGCTTCGCTGTTTGGCTGGATTTTCCAACGGGGATTTCGATCAACCATTTCCTGTCCAAATGCTTCACAGTGCTCTTGAGTTTGGAAAGGGCTACTTGATTCTTGTGAAGGATCAAATGCGTTGACGGCTGCTCGGGAGCGCTTTCGGCAAACAGCATCGTGTCGGCCGGATCATCGATCTCGATCTGTAACCTGACATCATGTGCAACGCAATGCCCTGAATTGAGGTGAGCTGCGGGACGAGTAATTCGGAGAGGCTATGTGTATCGTCGTTTCGTTAGATCGTTTTCATCAAACGTATTGAAGCGAACCGATACAAATCACGCGTCATGCTCTCAATTGGGAAAGGAAACTGCCGGTTGAAAACGTCTTTGGGCTCTGGCCAAGGGGGTGCCGAGAAGGCAACCGACTACCACGCCGACAATGACATTAGCTACGATTCTCATCTTGAAACTAAGTCTCACAGTCGTGTTTGTTTTGGTTTTATTCTCGGTTTCCATACGAACCTCCTTGTTGATTTTAATGCCTACGGACATCTCTGAAACGCTGCCCAGAGATACAGCAATCGGTCGTGTGTAGCCGGAATGCCTCCTTATAATCGAACCAACCCCACTTGTTCCCGTTGGCAATAACCGCCGCCCGCATTGTCACTGCTAGTCTGTAGACTTAAAGTCGGCATTGCATGAAAATAACAAACTATGAATGCGCCCGCTCTCGCTATCTTGGTTCGGTTCGGTCATGCCGTCCGGTCCAAACGACTTTCGCTCGAACTGACACAAGAAGTGCTTGCTGAAAAGGCCGAACTGCACCGGACATACATCGCGGATATCGAACGGGGAACGCGGAATGTCTCGCTGCAAAACATCGAGAAACTGGCACTAGCCTTGGGGTGCTCGCTTGAAACGCTCTTTGCAGATGTTGAGAAGGGACGGAAATGAAGATCCTGAGAACGACGTACTTGATCAAAGCCGGTCCTTTCGGTAATAGCCCAGAATGGGAAGCCAGGCATGCGCAGATTTGCAAAGCAATTACTGATGTTGAATGGCCAACTGGAAGTGGAGGCTTCACCCTGCACCCCACGATAAAGGGCAATGGTGTTGTGCCGATTAAGAAATCGTGCATGGCCGATTTGAAGAAACTCGGTTGGAGTCTGGAAACGCGTTTTTCACCGACGCGAAAAATGAAACCGGGGCCAGTCGACGCCACATGTATCGAGCATGAAAAGTTGTTATGCCTTGAATGGGAGACCGGAAACATCTCTTCCAGCCACCGTGCTCTCAACAAGATGGCACTAGGGATGCTGGCGGGTGAGGTTATAGGCGGCGTTCTGATTGTTCCTTCACGTGCTATGGCTAAGTTCCTGACTGACCGAGTCGGGAATTATCGCGAGATTGAGCCTTATCATCCACTCTTGCAGTCACTAAGGATAGACGAGGGTGTGTTAGCCGTTATTGAAATTGAGCATGACGCCATCAGCGATGAGGCCCCTCTCATTCCAAAAGGTAAAGATGGCAACGCGCCTCGCTGACCTCACTTTTTTTGCAGTAGCAGGATCTGCTCGCGCCGCATGGTGTTGGACATGCCGATGATGCTGCGCTGCATCGTCCGGATCAAGGACAGTCCGGTTTCTTGGCCCATCCGCACAAGCATTTCGTCCAGGCCCTCGACTTCGCTGGGTGACTGTTTCAGGATTTTGCCGATCTGGTTGTTGTTCGTTCCCACGATGATCGTGCAGAACTTGCCGCGTTTCAGGACACGCGAACACTCCGCGATCACGCGTTTCATGTCTTCCTGATAGAACTCGAACTTCTCCGGCAACGACTTGCCGCGCAGGCCCACCATGGATTCCTGCAGCTGCTCGACATCGACTCCCAGATAATTCAGGTGGAACGCGTCATTATCCAAGTAATCGATTGCGAAACTGTAGGGCGGTGAGAATAAGATGCCGTCAGCACTCGCATCCGCGATAGGCATGGAACGGGCGTCGCCCTGTGAAACGCGAGCAAGTCCGAGAGCAGCATGATCTTGGAGGAGAAACATCTGGATCTTGTCCGCAACAAACACGTAGCGGTCAAGGATTGCGCGAAACTGGTCGATAGGTGTCTTGCGTGTGCTGCGCTCGGAATACCCGGCGGCATCCAGATACGCGAGGAGCAGGAACCCAAAGGTTTCGGCGGTCTCGCGGTCGCTGCCCTTCGGCGGCCGTAGACCGCCTGTCAAATACTCGGCCGGCTCTTCCATCACTTCATCTGCATAATGTAGGTGCGCGGTTCTTGCCGGCTTGCGCCCGCTTATGGGACTGCCGCGTTTTCCGAAGTACTCGAATACGGCATCAGCGTTATCAACAGCCTTGCGAGCCCGACGCAACGGCATGGTCAGCGCATCCAGTTTGGTCTGCGCCATGAATCGGCAGAAGGGGCTGGCATCGAAGCCGAGGGAGTTGATGCCCATCAGCGTCGCCTCGACCGCAACTGTCCCGGATCCCATCATCGGATCAACTACGGTGTCGCCCGGTTTCAGGCCCATGACATTCAAGATGCCTTTGACCATCTGCGGGTGAAACTTCCCTCGATATGGAAACAGCCCGTGAGTCGCGTAACCGGTACGGAAAATGTTTTTTTCGAAAAAAGATTTCAATCGGGAAGAAGAGTGCTCTGGCAATCTTAGAGATTCACCGGCGCACATCTGGAAATGCCGGGTTACGCTGTCGCCGACTCTGGCGAAGTAGGCGGCGTTCCGGACCAACTCCTGATCATCAAAGAGTTGGTTCTCATAGAACGCCAATTCCATCTCATAGTAGTCGTCGATGTCCGGAATCAACTCACGCTCGGCGGAAAACAAATGCTCTGCCAACCCTCGCGAAAGAATATCTGCAGGAGATTTCATGGCGTCCTTCACCCTTCAATGAAGTCATCATGCTCATGCGGGCATATATGCGGCGTTGAAAGCCGCTCGACAATCGCGTCGCAACTTTCTTTTTCGATGCCGATCCAGTACCGGTTGCTTCGCTCGCACACATCAAAGGTCGTTCCGCTGCCGCCGAACGGATCGAGCACTATGTCCCCTTCGTGGGTGGACATCTGAACCACGCGGTTGACCAACTTTGTTGAAAGTTGGTTCTCTGTCCGCTTTTCGCTCTTGAACTTGCGGTGTCTGACAGGAGGGATGTCATCCCAAACATCGGTCAAGTTAACGCCTTTTGGATTCATGGCGTCACGGTGTCCGCCATAGTCTTTCAGTTCCTTCGAACAATGCCTGCAGACTTTGATCGGCGTGCGGATCTTCCGGAACGTTTGAGGTTTACCCTTCGTATAGTAGAGCAAACTGTAATGCGACGGATAAAGGCGACCCTGAATCGGCAAACTCAATTTCATGTTCACCGCGATCCAGTGCCGGAACAACATTCCTTCCCCTGCCAGATAGGCACCCAACAAAATGTTCCACTTCGGCAGGTTGTAAACAAAGAGCGAGCCTCCGGGCTTCAGTATCCGCATGCACTCTTTGAGCCACGCCTTGCTCCACACCAAATAGGCCTTCTCCGACAGATTGTCATTAACCTTCTTCCCATATTGCTTATCGAGATTGAAAGGCGGATCTGCAAAGATCGTGTCCACAGACGCGTCCTCTATGCGGGGCAGAACCTTCAGACAGTCCGCATTGAACACTACACCAAGGGGGGTCTTATAAGCTTGAAGGTCGGCAACATCCCGTGAACAAAGCGACAAAGGATGGAACGCGCCGGTTTTAACACACGGTGGTTCATTCAACAGCAGATAATTTACAGCCAGATTATTCATAAACCTTTGTCTCTTTAAGCGCTCGGAATGTTACTTATAGTCTACATACTTGTAAATAACATTTTAACGCCTCTCGGTTGCCTCGTCACGCCTAGACCCGCTTATCTCAAAAGAAATCATGCCTCCTACCCCGCCTTCTCCACCGCCGCCCGCAGTTCCTCCACGCGTTCAGCGTGGTCGTAGCGGGCCGCTGTCGCGTCCTCGGTCCATCCCCCCAGCCGTTTAGCCAGATCGTCCGACACCCCCGCCTCGCTCAACCTGGTGCGGAACGTGTGCCTCCAACTGTGGAACGTGTGTTGGCTGTCGTCGACCTTGGCAGCTTTTAGCACCTCAACGAACGTCCCCGGCCCGCTTTTCAGTTTCCGGTACTGGTAGGCCTTCTCGTGCAGCGGCAAAACGTGCGTGGACTTCGGATCATCGGCCCGCGCGGCTTTGAGTTCATCGAGCAGAATCTTGGCCAGCGGAATGACGACAGTGATGTTGTGCCGTTTGGTCTTGGGCGGCGTGTGGCGGATCACGCCCGCCGCCAGGTCCACGTCCTCCCATTTCAGCCGCGCCACGGAACTGTAGCGCAGGCCGGTGTAGCGTGCGAACTGGCGGGCCATAATTATCAACAAATCAAGACCGAAAATGAAAAACCAGCGGTCGTTATAAACCGCTGGCGTTCAATGTGTTCTCGCGATGGCACCCCCTAGGAGAGTCGAACCCCTCTTTCCAGGATGAGAACCTGATGTCCTAACCGATAGACGAAGGGGGCGTGCTGCGAAAAGAACTGTATGGTGCACCCGGAGGGACTTGAACCCCCACGTCTCTCGACATAAGAACCTGAATCTTACGTGTCTGCCAATTCCACCACGGGTGCAGAAAAGTGAAAAGGAGTATGCCAAAAGCGGATGAAACCGTCAACCCTTCGCATGGAATAATTTTCGCTCATCGCGCTCTTGACTTTTGGGCCATGAAAACGCTAAAGTTCGGACTCGCTTTATTAAGCCAACGTAGCTCAGCTGGTAGAGCAGATCATTCGTAATGATCAGGTCGTCCGTTCGATCCGGATCGTTGGCTCCATCGAAAACCCCAATTAATATAGGCGTTTTAGATAAACTCCGAGGTCCCACCACATAACGCCAACGCGGCAATAGGTTGTTTTTGGTTCATTGATGCGCGTTTTGGAGTGGATTTTGCCAACGGGCTGACAACGGCTAGTCGGAGTAATTGTTGACGGCTTGGGTGATGTGGCGGCCGGGCGCGGAAGTGGACTTGACCAGACGGAACAGGTCGGCCCGCAACTTTTCGGCGTCGCATTCGATCAGCAGGTCGTGCGCCGTTATCCCCAAATTCTCGAACAGCTCGTAGATATTTTCGACGGGCAGCCCCTGCGACCTCCAGTTCCGCTCTCCCGTCATGAAGGCTTTCATGCCGTTGTCGGCGGCCGTTCCCGCGAACACGAGCCCGGCGCCGGGTCCGGCCATCATGGGGGCTATGACCTTGCTCCAGTACGTCTCCTCTTTTTCGTCGGGAGGATATCCCAGCAGAGACCGCCACGCGGCGCTGGCCAGAACCATCATGCCGGGCACCGCCCAGTAGTTGATAAAAAGCACCCGCAGCAGTTTGCCCTTCGACCCTTCCGCACCCTTGAGCGCCAGCGCCTCGCGCGCGGCCTGCACGGTAAAGGCGATTTGCTGCGCCGGCGAACTCACGTACTGGTAGAGAAGCCTCCCCATCCATCCGCCGTTGCGCTGCGCGGCCCCCATGTTTTCCGTACGGGCCGATTGCTGGGTGCTTTCAACGATAGCCCACGTCTCTGTCAGCGACCGGCGCTTGGCCGTTTCGGCATCCATGCCGCCGTCCGTCAGCTTGGCGAGGCGCGAACGGTAGATGCCCTGCCCGATCCACAGGGAGACCATCTTGTCGCCGAACTGGGGAACCTCGAACCCCGCGTTGTAGACGCGCGCCAGCCAGCCGAAACGGTTTCCGCGCATGGCGTTCATGATTTCCTCCGACATCCCCCCTCCGTAACGCGCGCGAAAGCCTGGCGAGTTGACCAGATCACGGATGGCGGCGGGATCGACGCGGACCATGTGGCTGAGCAGTCCGGTCAGACCGACGTCGTCGTGCAGGGCGAACGCGGGGAAGGCGGCAACCTGCTTCAGTGCGCTGCCTGCATTATAGGCAAGCGTCGTTCGGCTTACGACCGCCCGCGCCGTGTCCGCGAAGGCCCCCGCGCCTTCCGTAACGTCATCGGAGCGTCCGCCCCGGAGGGTGTCCGTGACGTGAGAAAGTATCTTTTTCAGAGAGTCTTTCCCGTGGCTGCGCAGGACCGCCTCCTGCAGATGGTCGCGCCCGAAGATCGACGCCAGCTCGAGACCTGTCTCGGCATAGGCTACGGTGTGCGCCGTATCCTGCATGCGTGAATCCCACATGTTGTAAATGTCGGCGGTCTCGTCGAAATCGTTCATGTTGCGCACGCGCGGGACCAGCCACGCCGGAAGGGCCGTCCAGGCTTTCACCTTCGCCTGCATCCCCCCTTTGTTTTGCTTCATCCGCACCGGCATGTACAGCTCGCCGGTGGACTGGACGGGCAAACCCTGCACCGGTATCAAAGCGGAGTTAAGCGCGTCGAGGCTGACGCGGTTGGTTTGAACGAGATATGAGACGAACGCCAGATCCTGCTCCGTGAACTGCGCCTTCAGCAGGGCGAGCTGCTTGTCGCGCCCGTGGCTCGCCGAATTTCCCTTATAGTCGTCCTGGATGATTCCGACGTACAGCTGCAAAGCCTCGCCGACGGTCCTCAGCCCGCCCTGACTGTTCAGTTGTTTCCAAACGTCGGCAGACAGCTTTTCGGACCACCGCGTCGCGCCGGCCTTTTCGGAGCCGTAGATCCGGACGAGCGCGGCCCGCATGGCTTCCCTTGCGTCCTGAATGTAATTGCTCTTCGTCTCAGCCGCCGCCGAAAGCATGTAATCGACTTCCCCGATCACGGCAAGGGCTCGTTTGCGCGCGTCTCCCGTGCTGTACTTCACCAGGTCCAAAAGCCGAAGCCGCACACTGCTTATCGTGGAATCGGCCATCATGCCCCAGCGGCCAGGCTCCGGCATCGGAACGCCGGAAGGGTTCACGAACGCCGCCGCCAGCTGGTTGGCCCAGAGCTGTGTGCGCTCGTCGCGCTCGCCGCGCCTCTTTTCCAGATTAGCCCGCCCGGTCTCTATCTGCTCCAGAATCTCCGCCGCCTTGTCGGATATGCGCCCGGGCATCATTTCGGACAGCGGTCCCTTGTCGTGGAGGAACGTCAGCACGGCCAGCTGGTCCCGCGCCTTCTGAGTGTCGCGGTCATTCTGGAGCTCGTAGCCATCGGCCCCGGCGGGAGCGTCGGCCGCAGCCTTCGCCCTTCCGTCAATGATTCCGGACAGCCTCTTGGTTTCCGCTTCGATCTCGGCGTCCGTCATGCGCAGATAACCCAGGACGATCCGCGCCCACTCCTCCACCCGGGCCTCGACCGTGCGCCGCGTCTCGTCCCCTCCCCGCTGGAACGCGCCCCGCGCCCCGGCCTTGACGCGGATGTCGCGTTCCAGATTTGAAATCAGCTTCTCCCGGCTCTCGGCGATCATCTGGCCGTGTATCCGGCTGAAGGCGTTTTCAACGGCTCCCTCCAGCGACGCCTGCAGCTTGTACTCCGTCAGCTTTTCGAGGAAGAGCCGCGTGCCCTCGCGCGTTCCGGAAGGGTCCAGCTTGGCCGCGAGGTCCGTCAGGACGTGCTTGGCCGTCAGCGCGAACTCGCGCAGCGCCGCCGGCGACTCGAACGGCCGGTCGGGCTTGAAGCCCGCGCGCTTGGACAGCCGGTCGATGACCATCTCCTCCAGCATCGCCCGAAAGTGCGCCGGATCGTCGATCGTGAACGCGTCGCGCTTGGTTGACGCCCGCGCCGCCTGATGTTGCGCGGCCTCGCCCGAACCCGCCGCCGCCGCCGCGTCTGCCTCCATGTCCACGCCGTAACGCTCAGCCGCCTTCTCGCGCCGCAGAGCGGCCTCGGAACGCGCCGCCTTGTCAGCCTCTGCCCGGACCCGCGCCCGCTTGCGGATGCGCTCCAGGGCCGCCAGCGCCTCGGCGGAGACCGGCACGGGACGGCCCGCGGAGGATACGGACGCGGAGGAAGCGGAAAGATCGGGAACCGCGCCGGCTTCGGCTGAAGACTCGCCGCGCTCGCCTGCGCCGGATACGGACGCCTTGACGACGGGAGACGCCAGCAGCGACTCGGCGAAGTCGACGCCGTATTCAAGTTCCAGAGTGGCCGCCGCGAAGCCCCCGGCGTTCTCGATCTCGCGGGCCATGACCTTGCGACGCGCCTCATCCATGCGAACCGCGGCCTTGGCTTCCTCGCTGCCCTCGGCGAAGGCGACGTTCGCCGCCGCGTCAATCCGGTCGAAGTAGCGCTTTTCCATGGAGGCCTTTCGCAGCGTCTCCAACAACTCGGCGTCTGACTCAGCCGCGTGCCGCACCTGCGCCCGGTATCCTTCGGAAACCGCCCGCGCCCGGCCCAGCACGTCCGCCGCCGGAGTCTTGGAGCCCATGCCCGCCAGCATCTTTCCGACCGTCGCCTCGGTCACTCCCTGACCCCGCAGAATCTTGGCCGCGATCACGGCCGCCGCGATGTCTTCGGGATTGCCATTCAGTCGGACGCTGAAACGGAGATTTGTCTGTTCGGGTCCCCAGCTACCTGCTACCCGTTGGCTATCGGATCTTCCCGTTCCAGCCGCTGCAACTCCGCCAGACACTCCCGCGCTTCCTTCC
Organism: bacterium; assembly: GCA_025360845.1. Classification (GTDB taxonomy): domain Bacteria; phylum Verrucomicrobiota; class Kiritimatiellia; order RFP12; family UBA1067; genus JAHFSX01. The sequence continues at coordinate 20,343 of JANYBJ010000193.1, read as the reverse complement.
GGATGGACTCCGCCCGAGAAGAGGTCGTCACCGCCGAAGCGGGAGAGCACGCCGCCGACGCCTGCGCCGCCGTTGAGCAGGTATCCTTGGATTTCGCCGCCTGTGAGTTTGCTCGCGTCATTGCCTGTCGCCTCTTTAAATTGACCAGCCGAGAGACTAGCCTTTCCCAGCATCTTTGTCAACTGCTCCGCCGTGGGTTTCACGTTCTTTCCGTAACGCCCGGACGCCAGCGCCGCGAACGCCCTCACGTCGGCCCCCGCATCAGCGCCAAGGACATGCTCGTAAAGGCTCCACAGTGTCTGGCCGCTTGTCCAAACGTCATCGACAAGAACGACCTGCACACCGACAGGGACTGTCCCCTCGAACACGTACTCGCGGCCGGCCCGCGCTGTCTGCGACGCTCCAGTGTTGTGCTCTTCGGAAACCTTGACGAGATCCGTCCACACCTCACCGCCGAACTGTTTGGCGAGCCAACGCGCGAACGCGAGCGGCAGCGCGTTCATGCGATTGCCCTCCCGGTTCAGCACGGGAACAAACACGACCGGCTTGTCCGCGTCCAGTCTGCCGCGGATCTCCGCCACGGTTTCCTTGCGAGCCCAGCGCGAGACGGTCCGGCGCGCCTCGTTCGCGTAACCGTGCTTCTTCGCCAGCAGGTAATCGCGCAGGGGTTTCTGCCCGGGCGCGTCGAGCCCGAGCGCGTACGCCTCCGCCGCGGAGAAATCACCCGACGCCAGAAGCCGGGCGTGCTCCCGCTTCAAATTGATGAACTTGGCCTGCGCCAAAGAGGAGACGGCCGTCGGCGCCACGACCTCGGCCAGCCTGTCCGGAAGCCCGGTCGTGTCAACCGTCCGCAACTTCAGAGAGAAGCGACCGGCCGCGGAATCCTCCATCGTGTCCGCCTCGGCCCTCGCCACGAGTTCGGCCTTTGACGCCGGAGCCGCCCCGAACATGTCCGGCGTGTCCAGATCCACGCCCCGCGCCAGCTCCGCGTAACGCTGGAGAAACGCGGCGACCCCGCCCGCCGCGCGCCGGGCGTCGAACGCCTTGAGCAGCGCGTCGGCAGCAGGCGGACGTGTCGCGAACAAATCGCGCTGCGCCAGCCAGTCCGCCATCGACGCGGCCTTGTCGCGCCTGAACTGCATGTAGTCGCGCAGCGCCTGCGACACGTCCGGAAGCAGATCGTAAACCGGTTTCGCGTCAGCGAGCGCCACGAGGCTGCCGGCCGCGCGCGTCACCCCGTCCACCTCGCGCCGCATGCCGAGGTCCCCCGCGTTCTCGACCAGCGCGCGGATGACCTCCCGCGCGTCCGTACCCTCGCCGACCACCAGCGCCAGCATCGCGCGGCGCACCCGGTTCTCGAGAACGTCCGTCGGGTTGGCGTTGGAGTCGTACAGTCCGGGATCACCCGCGGCCCGCACGAACGCCGAAAGGAAAGGCCGGTTGCCGGCCGACGTCACCGAGCCGTCCGCGCCGGGCGACCAGACCGCAGCCAGACCGCCGCCGCGTATCGCTTTGGCGTCGGCCTCGGCCAGTTCAGCCGGACTGCGGGTGAGGATCTTCGGACGGTTGGAGAGTTCCGCCACCTGCTGCAGGGACGAGCCCGCCGGAATCCGCGTGACACGCCTCACCAAAACCGGGTTGTCCATGCCGGAAGGCACGGCCACGCCGAGCGCCGCCGCCCGCGCCCGCATCTCCGCGTCGTACTCTCCCCAGCGGCCGGACTGCGCCAGCTTGCGCAGCGCCATCGTGCGCCCGTTGCCGCTGACCACCTGCCGCCCGCCGCCGATGACAGGAGCCCCGCCGTCCGTCTCCGCGCTGTCGAATAGCCGGGGCGCGTCGAACTTCGTCAGGATGTCCTGCACCTGTTGGCGCGAACCGACCGAAGAGCGGTCGCGGGGCTGGAGGGTTTGATCGTAGTCCAGCCTGTCTGAAGTGACCAGACTGTCCAAAGGAACGGCCTCCCACACGCCAGCCACGCGCACGTTGCCCTGGGGAGTGACCGACGACCACTTGCCCCTTTCCGCCGGATCAGGAACCTTGACGGGACTGCTCAGGCTGTTGGACGACACGTCCGGAGATTTCACGGGACCGGGGTTTTGTCGCGCCGAAGCGGCCGGTTGCGCCGCATCGGATCGCACGGGACCGGGGGTTTGTCGCACGGCGGCCGAATCCGTCCCGACGCCCGACACGGCAGGCAGTCCGGAAAGATTTCCGGTCCGCACGGCCTCGAAGACGTTGTCGACGGTCCACGCGCCGTCAGCTTCGGCGGCTGGCTGTTTGTAGACCGCCGACCAGATCCGGCGGAAGAAATCGCGGATGGCCGCGAATGCCCCGCTCTTGTCTTCGGCCTTGCCCGCCAGCCACGGCGCGTAGGCGTCGGCCGCGATTTCCTCGTCGAAGGTCTCGCCTTCCGATCGCGCCTCGCCGAAGAGCCCGCGCAGCGCCGCCGAGAGCCCGTCCGTCAGAACGCCCGCGTTGCGGGCCAGGACGGTCGCCGCGTGGAAGGTCTCGTGGTAGAGGTCGCCCATGCGCGCCCCGCCTCCCTGCCCGTCGGGAGCCGCTATCGTTATGACGCCGTCCGCGTCCACCGCGGCACCGTCGGAAGTCATGAAGAAGGCCCGCGCCGAAACCCGCGAGCGCATCAGCCCGCGCCCGGCTTCGTCCGCCTCGTCCCACGCGGCCTGTCCGAACACCTGCCGCACCTGTTCGTCGAACCGCGCGGGGTCGGCTTGGCGCGAGGTGTCGCCCTTTCGGAAAAGCACGGCCTTTTCGGTGCCGTCCGCCAGCCGCATCACGGCCCGCGTCTCGGAGTCGCTCACCTTCTCGGCCGAAACGAAGGCCGGCGAGATCGCCCGCACCGCTTCAGGCGAAATGTCCGCGTCCAGATCCTCGGCCCGGTAAAGGCTCCGGAACGCCGCCGACTCGCCCGCCACGACCGCCTCTTGCTGGAAAAGATCGTCCAGCAGCGCCACCTGCCCGCCGTCCAGACCGGCATCCTCCAGGCAGCGCACGGCAGAGCGCTTGTCCGGAGCGTTGCGCCACGCCGTCCGCAGGGCGCGCACAAGCGCGTCCGCCCGCGCCCGCTTTTCGGCAGGGGCAACGTCAGCCCCGTCGGCCTGGTTCACCGCGTGCAGCGCCGCCAGCCGCCGCCGGGCGATCTCCCCGATGTCGCCGACGTGCACGGCTTCGCCGTATTTCAGACGCCGCACGCCCGCGCCCACGGAAGCGCCCAAACCCGTGGCCGCCACCGCGCCGAAGGCGAACGTCGTCGGGTTGGCCTGCTCCAACGCGGAGAAGAAGGTGTCCGCGAAGGACTTGACGTCCAGATCGTTATTGGCGTACTGGACGCCCGCCTCCTGGTCGAGATTCTGCAGCACCTCTTCCGCCAGTTCCGTAGCCCACACCTTGGCCCCGTGCCCGGCCATCTTTGCGGCGTGCTCGCCGGTTCTCACGAAATCGAATTTCTTCAGCGCCCTGGCCATCGCCGCCAGCCCGTGGGTGCGCAGCTCAAGCTCCGACATCCCCCCGCCGGTCATCTTCTCCCACTGCATCTTCTCGATTCGGGAATTGACGACGCCCACCGCGAAACCCACCGCCGCGGCCGTCTCGGGGTTGATCCCTTCGGAGAGCATCGAGCGCCGCGCGTCCTCGGCCATGCCCATGGTCGCGAGAACGCCGGTGTACGGATTCGACATCGACATCATGAGCGGCAGAGAACCTATGAGCCCCTTGGCCGCCTCCCCTACGAAACCGTACCGCTTGAACACCGGCGCCGCCGCGTCCGCCAGCCGCGCCCGCATGATTTCCTCGTCGTCGAGCGACTTGCGCCGCAGCCCGCCTTCGGGCGAGCGCCCGCCCGTGACCTTGCAGATGTAGCCCAGCATCCCGGCCGCGCCTACCGTCATTCCTTTTGCGGAGTCCCGCGCGTCCATGGCCCCGGCCACCAGCGCGTTGACGTCCGTCTCGCCCTTGGCCGTGCGGTAGGCCGCCAGCGCGAAGCCCCGGTCCTCCTCCGGAACCAGCCAGATCGAACGCGGGTCGGGAGCGCCGTTGTCGAGCGAGGCCTTCACCCAGTCCCGGCCGATGTCCGACATGTCCGCCGTCATGGCCCGGAACCACGCGCCGCGCTGCTTCTCCATGAGCGCCTTCTCGTAATCCTTGCGCGCCGCCTCGCGGTCCTCGGCCGTCGGCCCCGCCGCCGGAGCGGACGACGCCGGGGCGTGCGCGAAGCCCAGCGCGGCCTGCGCCAGGGTCCCGTCCGTCAAAGCCCCGCCGATCAGGTCCGGCATTGTCCTTTGGCTCATGGCCAGATCCGCCTGCGCCTCGGGGGCAAGCCCTTTCCAGTCCCTGTATTCCCGCGTGTAGAGCGCGGAGGGGTCCGAGCCGTCGAGCACCGCCTTGAAGCGCCGAGCGTTGTCCTTGCCGAAACCCGCCTCCGGACCGAAGGTTTTGGAGCCGTCCGGATCAAGATAGCCGAAAAGCGGATGCGTGCGCACCGCCTCGATGAAGGCCGCCTGAGCCTCGATGTCCGTGGAGGTCGAGAGGTTCAGACCGTCCAGCCGCTCGCGGGCCCTGCGGAAGGCGTCCGAACGCTTCTCCCGGCCCCGCGTGTCGCGCCCCTTCTCGTCGTACCACTCGGCCGCGACCGTGCCCTGCGCGAACGGGTCCGGCTGCGCCTCGAAGCGCTGCGCGGGCGAGGCCTCCCCGCTGCCGTCATTTCGAACAGTATCGGCGGACCGGATCACGGCGGGGGAGGCTTCGGCGGGGAAGACGGCCTTGCCGGGAATCGACAGAACGGCGTCACCGGAACCGGAGGCGGGTGCGGGGTTTTGTGTCGGCGCGGTCATTTTGGCTCCTTGCGTTGAAACTCGTAGCCGGCCGCCATCCTGCTGACGCGCTCCTCGCGCGCCGCGTCCACGGCGGACAGGGACCCGGCGTTGAAAGCCTTGGACACGGCCTGTCTCTGGCTCATGGGTTTGTCGACCATGCCGCCGACGGCTTTATAATATCCGGCCTCCCTGGCCAGTTCGGAATTTTCGGGATTCAGGCTGAGCCTCTTCGACAGCTCGACCGCGCGGGCCGCGGCAACCTTCGGGGAAATGAGCGGCTTGACGAAATCGCGGTAGGCGTCCTTGTCCGGATTGGCCTGGATGAAACGCCGCGTGTCAGACACAAGGTCGTCGAACTCCTGAGACGTGATTGTTTTGCGCCCGAAGTTCCAAAGAAGCCCGTAATCGTAGCGCAGCGACGACGTGAGCTTCGCCCGCGCCTTGGCCCCCGCCGCATCGCCCGGGGAGTCCAGGCCCCTAACGACGGCGCCCGCGTCCAACTCCGCAGCCGCCGCCAGCGCCGCCGCGACGGCCTTCTTCTCGCGTTCGTCCACGCCCTTGCGGTTGGTGTCGTACAACTCTTCGAACTGCGGTTTCGTCAGGGCCTTGGAACGCGCCGCCGCCAGCAGCCGCTCCTCGGTCCGCCACGGCGCGTCGCCCCGCGCCACCTCGCCCTTGAAGCCCAGATACGTCAGAGTGTCGTCCTTTCCGTTATCGGCCCATGTGGAAGGGTTGGCGGAAAGTTCGGCGGCCGCCCGGGAGGAGTCCTGCATCTTGACCACCTTCTCCCGCGCCGCCAGCACCTTGGCCGGTTCGGCCCCGGCCGAAGCCAGCGTGTCCAAGGCCGCGAAAGCCTCGTCCGGCGTCTTGAACTTCCCCCTGTGGTAATCCAGCTCCACCGCGCCGACCGCGGAAGACATCGCGTCCGCGCGCCGCGCGTCGGCCTCCCTCTCGGCCGAGGCCCGCGCCGCCTTGACGTGGCTCCGGTAGCCCTCGGCGTCCGCCGCCAGCTCGCCGGCCGCCGCCTGCAGCTTGGGCGACAGCCCCTTCGCGATCTCGCGGGCCACGCCCACGCGCTCGCCGGCCATGCCGTCGTCGCCCAGCGTCTTGGCGGAGGACAGAAGCGTCTTGGCCCGGTCGAAATTGAGCGCGTCCGACGCGTCCCTGTATTCGGAATCGTAAAGCGCCGCGAACTCCGGTTTGGCGAACCGCAGTCTGGCGGGGTCCGTCTCGCCGGGATTCAGGAGTCCCGCCCCGACCTTGGCCGCGGCCATGGCCCGCGCCGCCGCCGGCGCGGCCTCGGCGAACTTCGCCCCGTCGAAATGGAAGTTTCCGGCCATCTCCTCCTGCGAGACCAGGAAGGCCTCCCGCGCCTTGGCTTTGAGCGCCTGGGTCTGGTCGAACTCGTGGTCGAGCGCCAGCGAGCCGTAACGCGACCAGACGCCCTGCGCCTCCGGGTCGAAATACTTTTTTGCGTCGGGGGACAGCTTCGCGTAAGACCCGTCGGGATTGTCTCGCCAGCCCCGCTGCCACTCGCCGAGCCTGCGGGCCGCGCCCTCCGCTTCCGCGCCCGATGACTGCTTGAGCCCGGGACGGCCCTCGCCCGTCGCCGGATCGACGGAGCCGCCCCACACGCCGTTCAGTTCGGAGGTGTACTGCGTCAGCGCGTCCCGGGCCTCGTCGCGCGCCCGGACGTCCTTGGCGCGCTCAATCTCTTTCACGGCTTGGAAGGTCCCTTTCCCGAAATCGGACATCCCTTCACCCAGCGCCCCGTAGGCAGCCGCGAAGCGCGGCTGCGCGCTCATGACTTCGGGAATCTGTTCGAGGTTGCGGCCGCTGATCGGCGTCATCGGTACTGTCGGCATGATGAAAGTCCTTTCCTTTTTAGTCTCCGCCGTAGCCGTAGCCGTCCGCATGGACTCCGCCGCCACCGCCGCTGTTGCCGCCGCTGTTGCCGCCGGATGGTTTTAAGGACGAATATGTCGCCATGGCAGAGCCTGATCCGCTCAGGACCGTACCCGCCGCGCCAACGGTCCCCGCCCACGCGGCCATAGACCCCTGCGCGGTGAGCATGGAGGCGTTCGCCTTGAAGCCCCACGCCGCAAGCTCGGCGTTGGTTTTGATAAGCTCTTTGTCGTACGCCGCCGACCTGGCCTGGTCAACCTCCCACAGCGCCGCCGCCGAATCGGGACGGGCTTCGAGCAGCACGCCGTTTCCCGCGAAGGCCGTCAGGCCAGCCCCCACAAGCTGCCCGTGCCTCTTCTCGGCGGCCGCCGCCTCGATCTCGCCCTGTTTCTGCGCGTACCCCGCCCGCTGACGGTCCAGGCCCGCCTGGTATTTTGACATGTCCTTCTGGAACTGCCCCTGCTTGTACTGCCCGTAGGCCGCCATTCCGGCGCCTGCGACCGCAAGTCCACCACCAATCAGCGCATAGCACATGTTGACCTCCCCAGCGTGAACCGGCAGAACCTGCCGCCGAAAGGCGTCCGCAGCGTCTCCGGATGAAAACAGGCCCCGAGCCAGCGCAGCCAGCGCACCGACGCGCCGTTCCGGACAAGGACCCAGTTGCCGAACGACTCCACGTCCGGCAGCGCGTCCATGGCCAGCCGCAGGCCCGCCGGGGAACCCCGCAGGAAATCGCGCGGAGAAGCGTCAATCGACCTTGTCCCGAGCGCCCACACCGTGCCCGTGTCCGCCAGCACCGAATCGCGGGAGACGCCGAAGAGCGCGAAGAGCCGCCCGCCGCAGCGCCCCGCGAAGCACGCGTCCGACGCGAAGCACGAGAGCGCCACGCCTTCCGCCGGGCCGAAGCCCAGGTGCAGCCGCATCTCCTCGGCGTCCGCGTCCCGCAGGTCCGCCGCCAGTTCCTCGGCGTCCGCCGGTGCCGCCCGTTCAAAGGTGATCGGCTTCATTCGTCAGCCCTCCCCCATCTGCACGGTTTGCACCAGACTCAGGATCTCCGCCGGCCACGGGTCCGCAGAGCCCGCCGTTATCCCGCCGTGCGTGTTGACGTAACCGCGCGGAACCACCTTGAAGTCGCCGGAGTAAAGGACGATGCGCCCGCCCGCGGCAGCCGCCTGCGCCGGGGTGGTCACGTCGGCGAGCCCGCCCGCCGAGGGGCGCACCGAGACGCCCCGCGCCCGGCGCACGCGGATCAGGATGTCCGTCACGTTCTTGGCGATGCCCTGCACGTTGCGGTCAGGCAGTTCCGGACGCAGCGTGTCCACCCGCGCCGCCGCGGGATAGCCCAGCGCCCACATGCCGCTCACGGGAGCGCCTGACACGTTGACTATTCCCGATTCGGAGCCCGCCACGCACGCCCGCACCTCGCCCGTCTCCAGACTCACGGCCGTGAGCGCGTCGCCGGCCGGATACGGCACGGCAGGAAGGAAATCGGCGTTGGCGGCGGCGTTGTGGACCGTCTGCATGCGGTCGAGGCAGACCGCCTCCGCGAGGCTGGGCCAATCCGAGGCGCAGGGGGAACGCAGCCGTTCGAGCGTCACCCGCCCGCCCGCCGAAACCAGCAGGAACACGTCCCCGGCTCCCTCGCAGCCGGCCCGCGTCTCGTCGACAGATCCGGAGGCCACGATGTCCAGCACCCCGCAGGCCCCGCCCGCGAGCGGATGCCGCGCCCAGGCGAACACCTCATGCTCCGGAAGGTAGGTGAAACTCAAGAGCGTGCCGTCGTCCAGCAGGACCCAGAGCAGGCCGTCGGGCGCGGGCTGCCACGCGAGCCGCGACACGTTGGCGGTCTCCGTCAGGTGCGCCGACAGCACCGAGCGGTCGATGGGGACCAGCCCGTCCGACGCGAGGTCATAGCGCAGCTCCGTCAGCGTGCGCCCGTCCGAAGCCACATAGAGCGCCGCCGCCTGCACCCAGACCGGCGCGACGCCGCACGCGCCCACGCCGCACGCCCGGTTGATCCGGCACGTCCGGTAGCCGAAGCCCTCGCCGTCGCTGCCGGCCACCACGTAAACGCCCGACTCCGTGAAGACCGTCAGCTGACGGTCGGAGAGAAGATGCAGGATCTTGCTCGCCACCGTCGCTGGGATAGACACGCTGAAGGCGTCGCCGTCCGTCATCGGCCGGTTCGCGTACCAGTTGTTCAGGTCGCCCGTCTGGCTGAACCACAGCGTGAAGGGAAGCGAGGCCGAGGCCGCCAGCGCCGTCCGCTGCTGCCACACCGTCACGATCTCGCAGTCCATGTCGGAATCGCCCGGGGACAGACAGGTCTGCGCGTCCACGAGCGCTCCCGGCGTGTGGTTCTGGTCCACGAAGTTGGACGCGACGGTCGTCACGAAGAACTGCGCGCCGCGCACCAGCACCGGCTTTGACGCGTCCGCCGCGATCAGTTCCACGCCCCAGCCTATGGCCGCGTCCCTGATCTCGGACGCGGTCGTTTCAGGAATCTGGATGCTCACCGGATTCTCGCCGTACTGGTCCGCGATCGAGAAGGTCCCGTCCAGCTTGAGCCAGGTCGAGCCGTTGAGGGTGTAGAGGATCTTGCATCCCGCCGTGTTGCTGGTGTTCGTCTGGAGAACGCCCGGCGTGTGCAGCGGCTTTCCCGCGCAGGCGGCGCCCGGATAAATGCGGATCTCGTTCACCGCGAAGTGAGATGCCGCCGCCAGCTTCACCGCGGCGGCCATCACGCCGGAGCCCGAGTCGTAGAGCGTCAGGGCGCAGGGCGTCGCGTGCGGCTTCAGGTAACGCGCGGGCGCGCAGGACCTCTCGACATAGGCGTCCCGGTCCGCGGCCTCGGCGTCGCTGTTCACGTCCAGATAAGCCGACGAATAACAGGACGCCGAATCCGTCAGCCCCTCGGCACCGACGCTCGCGTACGCCGTAGCCGAAGACTCCAGCGTCCACGTCCCCGCCGTCAGATAGGCCGCGCTCCGGTTTATGACGGCGATGCCGCGCAGCACCACGCCCGTGTCCGAAGCCGAACCCGGAACCACGGAAACCCGCACCTTGGTTGTGGTCCCCGCGTAGGCTATCGTGATCTCGGAATAGCCCGTGCTTGCCGCACCGGGGGCCGCCCCGTCGAAGTCGGCCGCCCACGCCGTCCCGGCAAGGTGTTCCACGATGACGCGCGGGGGAGCGTGAGAATAGTCCGGCCCGACCGCGTTCTGGCGCGCCGCGTCCGAAGTCCGCGCCCCGAAGAACACCCGCACCTTTCCGACGTTGAACGTTGCGCCGGACTTGTAGAACACCGCCCGGGCCAGGCCGTCCGCGCCTTTGGGCACATGCACCGCGTATTTGCTCACCGGCATCTTGATCTCGCGGGAGGCCTTCGCGTTCGGGTCCGCAGCCCGCAGGTCCGCCGCGTGGTCGGAACTCAGCAGCCACGAGGCCGCCCATCCGGCAGAGGGAACCCCGCTGGACGCGTAGGTCTTGGCGGGTGCCGCCGTCAGGCCCACCGCCTCGCGCGTCGGCCACATCTCCGCCAGCATCCCGTAAAACGCCCCGCTCTTCTTGGCGATGTAGTAGCCTTCCACCCCCGACGCCAGGTCCGGCGTGAAAGCCAGCGACACCTGCGCCCCCGCGATCCACGGCAGCGTCACCGAAGCCGACACCTTGCGCGGCGCGCTCACCACCCCGCCCTTGACCGCGAACAGCGCGTAGTCCGTCCGCGAGGCCGGGTAGCCGCTCGACACGTCGTGGAACCCCGAGGGCGCGGCGGTCAGGGCCCCCGGCGTCGGCACCGTCACCGCGGCCGTCATGTAGCTGACTGACCACGAGAGGTCCGCCAGCCTCCGTATCCGGCACGCCTGGTAGCCCGGGCACGTCAGGAACACGGTGTCGCCCGCCTGATACCACTTGAGGCCCGGCAGATCCTTGTCCGCGTACTGCGTGTCCGGCGCGTAAATCTCCCAATCCGCGCCCGTCCCGAAAAGATAATAGCCCGACCCTCCCGCCGCGCCCGTGTAACGCTTCAGGAAGTCGTAGGCGCCCGCCGCGTTCTTGCCGATCACATAGACCTTGCCGCCCTGGAACAGCAGCAGGAACGAGGTGTCGCGGCTGTAGAAGAACGGCACCAGCCGGCAGCCCGGAAAGTCCGTAAGGTCCAAAAGGACGTCCGTTCCCGCCCGCTTCCGCAGGCCGCCCGCCTTGCGCACGGTGAAATTCTCGATCCGCGCCGCGCCGTTGAAATAGGCCTTCAGGTCATGCCTGCCGTAGAGCGCCGGGCTGATCTCCCCGCTCACGAAGCTGTTCTGGACCGTGCGTAAGCCGCCCATGCGCTACCCCCTCGCTTCCGCGTAGCGGTTGCCCGGCACGCCCCGGAACGCCGTCTCGTTGTCATCCGCCGCCCGCGCGTCCAGCAGGCAGACCGCCGCAGACTGGCGGGCGAGCTGCACCTGCGAGGCGTCTCCGCCCATCGGCCCCGCCAGCTTCGCCGCCAGATCGGCGGCCACCGCGTCCTGCACCTTCGGCGGCCAGTCGTCCGGATTGTCGTTGTCAAGCGTGTAGGTCACGCACGCCTCGGGAGCGTCCGCCAGCAGCAGGCCGTTGACGTAGTCGAAGCGCACGGGAAGCCCGGCCCGGTCCGACAGCCCGACCACCCGAAGCGCCTCGAAAGGCCGCTCGTAACAGTACCTCCTCCCGTCCGGCGCGGGACCGCCCTCAAGCTGCGGCGTCTCCAGGGCCAGAAAGCCCCACGGATGCGCCCCCAGGACCGCCAGCCGCGCCCGCGGCAGGAAGAGCGAGCAGCGCGCCGCCTCGGCCGACCCGTCGTCAAGCGCCGTGATGGTGCGGTCGTGCCCGAGCATCCCGAGCGCCAGATTGCAAACGTCGATCTCTGTCATGTTGACCCCGTCAGATTCGGGAGGGGGACGGCGGCCCGTCCCCGTCAGATTCATTTTGCGGCTTGGGTGTAATCCGTCGCGGTGACGGCGACCGGCAACGCGGCATTGGCGGCGTTAAACCCCAAACGTCGCAACGCCGCCCAGAACGCCGCCCGGTTTGAGGGATCATCAAGATTGATGATTGACGCTTCCGGATGCGCCGCGTGATAAGCCCTGCACCGCCCGCACGAAGGTCGCCCGTAAACCCCTTCACCGGCAGGTCCGGGCGCTCCCCCGTATCCGTCGGTACTGTACGTCACCTCTGACATGGACGGCCGACTTTCAGCCGGTGCGCTTTCGGCGGACACGTCATCCGCCGCAGCCGCAGCGGGAAGTTTGACGCCCTGCGCCACCGCCATGAATCCGGCCATGCCCTGCATGAGACTTCCCACGCCTTTGAGCGTATCGCCAATCCCGGTGGACTGCTGGGCCGCGTTGGCCGATTTAAACCCGGCCCCCAGATCCGCCTCGCTCCCGTCCGCGAACAGGCCCTCGGCCGCGATGGTCGAAACCTTGTCGCCGGTCCCGATGATCGACACGCGGGACTCGATCACCGTCCCGTCCTTCAGCGTCTTTTTGGTGTTCGCCGCCGCCGAGGTGAAGCAACCCGCCGTGAAGCACCCCGCCGCCAGCAAAATCACGCTTGTGAACAATACCCTTTTCATCTTTCTTGTCCTTCCCATCCTAGACCCATTCGAGGCCGTCCATGCGGATGGCCTTGGTTTTGCTTATCGCCTGATACGTCCCGCCCTCGGCGGTTTCAAGCCAACTCATCTTGCACCGCGCCGTCTTGTTGTCCGACACGCGCCGGACGAACACCTTGCCATCCGCGTCGGCCTCGTTCTGTACGATGTACGTTTCCATTTCGTCCGCCTTATTTTGCCGGGGGAGGCGTCAGCAAAGCCCTGCGCTTCGCTATGATCGACCACACGCCCGTGACCGCGATGAGCAGGGCACCCGCTATGCCCTCGGTTTCGGCCTGCGAGGCAAGCCCCTTTTGCGCCAGATAGCCGCCTGTCAGCGTCGTTACTATCCGGACGATCCCGCCCAGATACGCGCCCATAGTCGATGTGTCCATACCTTCTCCTTTTCATCCGGCTTATGCCGGAAATCAGTTGTTGGAGGCGTCGGTGCCGAAAGACTTTACAGCCGCAGTCTGCGTGCGTGACGCCTTGTCGGGATCGGGAGAATGAGCCGTCTTGAACAGGAACGTGACGCCCCCGATGATTGCCGCAACCACCAGACAGGTGCCGACATACGTCATGTTGCGTGACACCATTTCCACGCGGTCCATTCTCACGGTGATCGAAGGACGACCGTTGCTGCCGACGTACAGTTCCGTGTGTGCGGCGCGCGCCGTATCGTCGATTCTCTGAATCCTGTCGGGATAGACGCATTCGTGATTGTTGCCCATGTCAAACGTCTTTCTTTCATTTCATCTTCTTGGCCGCCGCCGTCCCCGCCGCGCCGGCCAATGCGCCGGCCAGCGCCGCAGCCGCCAGCGCGCCGGACGACGCGTCCCGTTTCTTCACCGGAAGCTCTTTCGCCCATGGGCTGGGGATGCGGGCCGAAACCACGCGCCGAAGTTCGTTGGTCGCTTTGCGGCCGTCCGCGTAGGTGGCGACCGCGTGTCCTTTGCCGTCCTGCTCGAACGTCACGGGGAGCGTGTTCGCCGCCCGACGTTTCACGATGACCGCCCGCGCCATCGCCGCAGCCGCCGGGGCCGCGATCGTGCCGGCCGCCCTTTCCATCGACGCCGCGAAGGCCGCGCCGTTGGTCGAAGGCTCCGGAGGTTTGGCGTTCCCCATGCCCGCTATCTGCTCGTTCAGGCGCTCTTTTGCCGGTTTGGCGCTGAAAGACGCGTTGGTTACGACCGATCCGTCCGAAAGCCGGGCCTCATAGTCGAAGCGCCACGCGAAGCCGACGTCGTTGGTGGCGACCAGCCGCGTGCGGACCACCGTCGGCTGTTTCTTCACGGCGCTCTCGCGATAGGTTCCGTCCGTCATCCTGTCGATCCAGACGGTTTCGGCGTCGCTCTCCGACTTGATCCAGCGCTCGGCCGCGACGACGGGCAGTGTCGGGACGGCCTGAGCCGGCTTGCCCGCCTCGGCGCGGCAAAGGCCCGCGAACGCAAACGCGCACAGTGTTGAAATCATCCTCACAGCGTCACCTCCCCGGTTATGTTGGTCCCGTGCCAGCGGGCCTCGACCGCCACGCCGCCTTTGCATCTGACCTGAAGATTTGTGCCCCAGCCCCCGCCCCAGTTGTTGACCCAGCCCGTAAACCCGAAATTGGTTGTGACGCTCCCCTCGCCGGACACGCGGGCCACGACCTCGAGTCCGGTTCCCGGACACTCGAAAGGCGCTCCGTCCGTCCCGCCGAACGTGGCCTCGTAAGGCGGCATCACGGCCATGGGCGCCGCCGTCAGGTTGAGCGGCGAGGCGTCGAAATCGTAACGGTAGCACGGCACGGACACGCCGTCCGGATGCGTCACGGTCTGGGTGACGGGGAAGGTGTTCGTCGCGCTCTCCAGATCATAATAATGTTGGGTGTCGGTGTAGCAGCGGACCGTGATGGTCGCGCCCGTGCTCACGCTCCAGGAGTAGCGGAACCACACGGACAGCCGGTTGGTTCCCGTCATGGCCATGCGTTCCTGCGTCACGGACAGGTTGTGGTTGGTCACGTAGCCCGCGAGATCCCGCGGCGTGTCCATGGTCACGTAGAAGGCGCTCACCTTGTTGGTGGCCAGCGCGTTGGTGAGCGATGTCAGCCGCGCCGAGGCCGCCTGAAGCCCGTTGCTGACGGAGGCGATGATCCCCGCCGTCTCGTCCTCGTACGCCGCCACGGCCGCGGCCTGCGCCGACTCGGCGACCACGCCGCTCTCGTCGCCGATCAGCCGCCCCGCGCTGGCCAGCAGCCAGTTGCCGAGACGGTCCGAAGCCGACGGCAGCGGACCCTTGGTCACGCCCCACGCCGAGATCATGGCGAAGAGCGCGAAGACGAGCAGCCGCTCCGGCAGCGGCGGGTTCCACTCCCGGAAGATCCCCCGGACACGCGGCGCGTGCCAGACCGTCAGCAGCACGATCAGGAAGAACGCCGCGGCCTGCCAGTAGAGCGCCCAGTACTGTGTCACTTCGGGACGCATACCACCCCCCCGACGATCCGAACCTTGTTGGTTCCGTAGGTGGCCACCAGCGTCAGCGGGTTCTCCGTGCCGACCTTGACCCCGTTGTTGACCGGGAAATTGACCGCGTTGGCGGACGCGCCCCGCACGTTCGACCCGACCCGCATGTACGCGTTTCCCCACGAGGCCGGCGTCGTGAACTCCGTGACGGAACAATCCTCGTAAAGCGTCTCCCCGAGCGTCACGTCCGCGAGGTAATTGGAGGTCACGTTCGCCGTGTCCCAGCCGTTGGTGGAGCCCAGCGCCCGGCCCACGCGCACGTATGGCGAATAGCCGGGATCTTCTGAAAAGTACGTGTAGAGCCGATGATAATTGTTCGTGCCCACCGTCTTGAAACTGAAATCGGCCTTGACGATCTCGGCGAGGATGTTGGTGTTGACGGTGATCTTGTCGCCGATCCGCCACACGTTGAAACTCTCGATCCAGACGGTCCCCTCGCGCGCCTGGTACATGGCCTCGTAGGCGTCCCCCTTGGCCGCGGTCTCGGCCAGCGCCGCCCGCAGCAGCTCCGCCGCCTGCGCGTTGGCGGCCGACTGCGCCGCCACGGTGGCGAGCTGCGTCACGGAGGCGACCACGCCCGTCGGCATGAGCTCGTTCGAAGGCGTGAGCATGACCACGTCGCCGACCTTTACGGTGCCGGCGGACGCTGACAGGGCAAGGGAGAAAACGAGGGCTGTGATTTTCATGGCGTGACACTCCAGACAGACAGGACTCCGTTGCTGCCCACCGACAGCGTGTACAGGGCATTCGTTCCGGGCACCGGCAGCGCGAAGCCCGCGACGTAGTTGGTGGGGTACGCCGAAATATCCGACCGCATCACCACAGTGTCCACGCGCGAGGTGACGATGCCTATCTGCCGGGTGAACACGGGCCACCCGTCGTAAGACATTCCGTATGAGGTAACGTTCGCGACGACCGGCCCTTCTATTTGAGACTCGCGCAAATTGTCCGCGATCTTCTCCCACGTCCCGTCGTCGTCTTTATACGAGGCGTAAAAACCCGTGTAGTTCGCCCGCTGGCAGATGTTAAAAAGCCAGTCCCCGTCGGCCGCGTACACGTCGAAATTGCCGGTTCCCGCCGGTGTCTGGGGCATCGTGTAAGATTCTTGAGAAGGCGAGAAGGCGTCGTCCCCCCGATAAAAATACAGACCGCCCGGAAACGTGACCACCCAGTTGGTGGACAGTCCGGAGCGCCACTTGCTCCCGGAGCCGTCGATCCACTCGTCGGGGTTATCCGGATTATAGACCGCCGTGACGGGCGCGGAAGATCCGGCGACGTGGCTGTTGAGATTCTGCTGCGCGTTGTAGGCCCGCTGATTGATGTAGTTCAGCGCGAAGCCGAGTTCCGTGTAGGCCGGGTCCGGATATCCCCACAACACCTGCATTACGGTGGCGTTGGACACGGCAGCCAGCGCCGCGGCGGCAATCCCGCGCGTGACCGCGTTCGTCGACCGGCTCTCGCTCATGAGCGCGTCACCCCACGCCCACACGTTCGTCTGGCGCGAATACCGCTCCGCGTCCGCCAGCGCCGTGAAATGCTGCAGCAGGTTCGTCCGCGCCGTCTCCAGGTTAAACGCCAGATTCGTGTCCCCCGCGTACCGCGCCGCCTGCGCCAGGCTGAACAGGTTGCTCGCCGCGCCCTCCACCCGCGCGTCCTCGCCCGCCCGGCTGGCCCGGTCCGCCGCCTGCGCCGAGGCCCACGTGTTGCTCACCGCCCGCACCGCCGCCAGCGCCGCCTCGTCCGTCTCGTTCGTCACCACGCGATCGCTGTTGCGCAGATCCCCCTTGGTCGCCGTACCGCCGCACGCCGCCAGCGCCGCCAGACCCGTCAAAGCCGCAATCGTTCTAAAGATGTTCATCCTTTGAGCCTCTCGATAAGCTGATTCACCGCCGCCAGCAGCTCCGCGTCCGTCGGGTTGTCCAACACGGCCATGTCCGCGAAGAGCCCGCGCACCGCCGCCACGGCCTCGCCCGTCAGAGAAGGCAGCAGGCTCTTGTCGAACACGCCCGAGGCGTCGAGCGCAGCGATCTTGCCCGCCGCCGCCCCGCCGCCCGCCGCCGCCGCCGAGAGCGCCACGATCCGGCGCGCCGACGGGTCCCAGACCAGATAAGAGGCCGTGCCGCTCGCCCCGGACTGCACCGTCAGCGAATCGATGAGCAAAAGCGTGGAGGCGTCCGTCGCGATTCCGACCATGCGCACGATGTTCACGCCCGTCAGGCTCGCCGTGAGCGCGCCCCCCGACTGCGGCAGGTAGTAGGCCGCGCCCGGCGTCAGCCCCCATCCCGGCACCGTCACCCGCCGCCCCGGAACCTCGATACGGCACGCCGCGCCCAGGTCCGCGCCCGCGACCGCGATCCCGACGAAGCCCGAGGCGTTGCCCGCCGTGCAGATCCGCGCCAGCCCAGCCGAGATCAGCACCGGAGCCCCCGCCGGGATCGCCTCGCCAGCCGAAGGGGCCAGAGCCCCGCCGGCCGCGTCAGGCGCCGCCTCGCCGGCCGCGCGGTTCAGCACCCAGCAGCGCCCGCGCCCGAGCAGATAGCCGTCGGCGTCCAGAAACTGCACCGTCAGCGGCAGGGAATAGGTCGGGGCCATCCCGGCGAACGCGTCCAGCATCAGCCTGTCCGTCACCGCGAACGTCCCCGAGCCGTCCGCCACCGCGCAGGAGCCCAGCTCCACGCCCGCCGCGTCCAGAAGCCGCACGGTGCCGGTCGCCGCAGGCGTCACGGTCAGCGTCTCCGCCGAACCGCACGCCAGCGGGCCGCCGAACCGCACGCGCTTCTTCTCCGCGTCGAGCGTGAGAGCAAGGGCCATGGCTACGCGCCTTTCTTCTTATGCGGCATTCTCTCGGCCGGATCCGCCGGCGGCGCTGAGCAACACGTGGGCCTCGGCGCAGGCGGCTCCGAGACTTCATCCTTTGCGCCGTCCGCCCGCTTACCGAACACCCGCCCGTAATACTCCGCCAGCTCCCCGTCGCCCATCCCTTCGGGCACCGGCACGCCCGACTCACCCAGCTTCGCGGCCGCCTGTTCCCGCGTGAGACCGTTGGGCAGCTTCGCGGCCGCCGCCGGTTTCTCCCGGGGTGCGGACTCCTGGAAGCTGCCGCGCAGCATGTCGAGGTCGCCAGGCTTCAGGTCCGAGGGTTCGCCGTCCCACTCGTTCCCGGGCCTGACGACCTCTCCACAGAACACGCATTTGGCTATGCAGACATAACGCATTCCCTTGTCCCTTTATGCGAGGCCCTTGTCGCGCGAAGGCGTGACGGCCGCCGTGAACGTGCCCGCCGTCAGCGGACCCGTCGCCACGGTGTACACCACCTTGACGAAGCGCTTGAGCCCCGCGGGCAGCGCGATGTCGACCGGCCTGGCTCCCGCCGTCAGAGCGGCCTTGCCGATGGCCGCCGACGTGTAGATGGTGTCGTAGCTGCCGCCCACCGTCGCGCACGTCTGAACCGAGAACGTCACCGTGGCGGACCCCGAGGCTTCCGCCGCGGCGACAACCATAAGGATCAGGTTCAACAGGCGGCCGATGTCGTCGCCGTTGTCCCGCAGGTCCAGAATGTTCGTTGAGTCCGCCGTGGCCGTCACGGCCTGCTCCTCGCTGAACGTCAGATATTTGTCAAGCAACATGATCTTTCTCCCTGTAGTCCCCGGGCGTGTTTTGGCCGCCCGGGGCTCTTGAAAACTTACTCACTCATGCACTGATGCACTTCCGCGCTAACGCCCTTCTTAGGTCGTCACGGCCGTCTCGTTGGTCTCCAGCGAGTCGCAGACGCGGATGGGGATGCCCTGGAAGTGCAGCACCGGCTCTCCCGCCACGTCCTTGAAGGCGAACGTGGTAACCAGCGTCTGGCGGCGCGTCTTCACGCACAGCCACTCGAACACCGTCGGGGACATGTACCAGCACTGCTTCACGCCCACGCGCCGCACGCGCGTCCACAGCTTGAGCATGTCCTCTCCGATGTCCTTGTCCAGGGTCGTGAGGTTGTTGCTCTCGATGTTGCAGATGCGCCCGCAGCTCCGGAAGTCCTTGACCGTGAGCCCGATGTCCCACGAGAACTTCTGCTCCTTCACGTCCAGGCGCGACAGCCCGTCCGCCAGCGTGATCCGCTCCGGCGTCACGGCCGAGCGCTGCAGCCCGCCCCTGCTGCCCTTCGGATAGAAGCAGTACGCGCCCATGCGGCCCCAGCCGACAAGGTAGATCGACCGCAGCGCCGCGTTGCTAGGCGAGCCCGACCGGGCCTGCGAGGCGATCGTGTAGAAGCTCGCCAGCTGCCGGTCCGTCCCGCTCATCGTCGAGTAGATCGGGGCCAGCCCGTTGAACTTCTTGGCGTTCACCTTCACGTCGCCGTAGAACAGCGCGTCCGCCACGTCATGCCCCATGGCCTCGGCGTGAGCGAAAGCCTCGTCCGCCATCTCCGCGCCCTCGTCGGGCGACAGCTTGAGCAGGTCCGAGTCGACCTGGATCAGGCTCTGCATCCTGCCCGAGGCGTTGAGCACCTGCTTTTTGCTGCCCTTGTCGGGCTGCACGCCCTGATAGAAACTCGTCCACGTCGGGGTGGGAAGCCCCGTGCGGATCGTGGTCCTGTCGTTCGCGTTGTCGTTTGACTCTTTGACCACGACGTCCTCGAGGATCGGGTTGACCTCGAGCGCCAACTCGACGATCTCGCTGTCGAACGTCTTATCCCCATTCAGCCCGTTCAACAGGTCCCGAAGGGTCGGATTGCGTGTGCCCACAGTCATGGGTCACCTTCCTTTATTTCTTCCCCAGGCTGCCCGGGGGATATAAGCGGGACACAAGATCGGACTTCGGGGCTCCCGCCCCTCCGGGCGCACTCACGCCAGGATCGTCCGCGACGGCCCGTCCCCTGGCCGCCAGAGCCTCGATGATCCTGGCGTCGTTCGCGAAAGCCGGAACGCCCGCCAGCTGCCTGAAAAGTTCGGCGCCGAAAATGTCCGTGCCGCCCCGGTACGCGGCCTTCGCCACACGCGGCAGGTCGTTTCCAAACCGCGCCGCGCACTCGCCCGCCATCCGCTTGTAAAGCTCCGTCTCCTGAAGGATGACGGCCTGATACTGCGCCTTCATGTGCTCCGCGTAAGCCGCCACGGCCTCGTTAGCGACGCTTTCCGGGATCTTGTGTTTGGCGAACACCCCCGCCACGGCCGCCACGCCCTCCGCGTCCCACGCGATCGGCTGCCCGTCCGCGCCCGCGCCCAGGTCTACCGGCTTGATCTTCCCGGCGTACTCGGCCGCCTGCTCCGGCGTCACCGCGCCCGGCTCCGCATTTTCAGCCTTCTTCTCTCCGGTCTCCGGCTTCTTCTCTTCAGACGCCGCGCCGCTCTCCAGCACGTTCGGAGTCGCTTCCGGCTTCTTCTCTTCAGACGCCGCGCCGCTCTCCAGCACCTTCGGAGTCGCTTCCGGCTTCTTCTCTTCAGACGCCGCGCCGCTCTCCAGCACGCTCCCCGCCGCCTCCGCGCCGTCAGTCTTCTGG
>JANYBJ010000183.1 GCA_025360845.1 bacterium | reverse complement strand
CGACGGCGACAAGTTCCCGAATGAGATTTCCGGCGGCATGCAGAAGCGCGCGGGGCTGGCGCGGGCCATCGTGCGGGCCGTGACCGGATCGAGCCCGGAGGTCGGCTCGTCGTAGAGCACGATCTCCGGCCGCCGCACGATGGCCCGCGCCAGCCCCGCGCGCTTCTGCATGCCGCCGGAAATCTCATTCGGGAACTTGTCGCCGTCGTTCTCCAGTCCGACCATGCGCAGCACCTCGGCCACGCGGTGCTCGATCTCGTCTTCCGCAACCCGTGTCTTCTCGCGCAAAGGCAGCGCGATATTGTCGGCAACGGTCATCCAGCCCAGCAGCGCTCCGCCTTGGAACAGATAGCCGAAGCGTTCGCGCACGCGGTCCAACGCGCTGCCGTATACGGCGCTGATCTCCGTCTCCTCGATCCAGACCGAACCGCTCGTCGGCGTCAGCAGCCGGACCATGTGCTTCAGCGTGACGCTCTTGCCCGTGCCGGACGGTCCGACAATGATGAAGATCTCGCCTTTCTTGATCTCGAAAGTGAGGTCGTCAAGGACGTTGCGTCCGCCCAGCCGTTTCGTAACCTGTTTAAACCGGATCATAAGTCGTAGAACAAACGTGTGATGACATAACCGAGAACAAGAATCAGCAGGATCGACGTGATCACCGACTGCCGCGTCGCCCGCCCCACGCCGACCGCGCCCTGCGTGGTGGTGAACCCCTGGTAACAGGAGACGCCCGTGATGACGATACCGAAGACCAGCGCCTTCAAAAGCCCCACATATAAGTCGAAGCACTTTGCGATGTCCATCGCCGTGTCGATGTACTGATTCCAAGGCACGTTCAACTGCGTCAGGCCGACGACGCCGCCGCCGATCACGCCCAGCACGCAGGTGTAGAATGAGAGGATCGGCGTCATCAGCACCATCGCCGCCATGCGCGGCGTCATCAGGAACCGGACCGGGCTGATCGACATGATCTCCAGCGCGGCGACCTCGTCGTTCACCGTCATGGTGCCGATCTGGGCCGCCATCGACGAACCCACGCACGCCGCCAGAATGATGCCGGTCATAAAGGGTCCCATCTCGCGCAGCAGCGAGACCATGACGGCGGAGCCGATATAGATTTCCTGATTGTAGCGGCGCAGCTCCAGACCGACCTGAAGGCCCAGGATCATTCCGGTGAACATGCCGACAATGGTGATCAGCGGCAGGCTCTTGATCCCCGTGACATACATCTGGCGGGCCAGCTCGCCCCGCGAGCGGCGGGAGGCAAAGAGCAACGGGAGCATGACCAGCGACTGCGCGGTCATGCGGCCGGCACGGCCGATATTCCCCAACACCAACACCGACGCGCGCCAGAAGCCGTCGATAACATTGGCGGGCGCATCCGTATAGACAGGCTCGCGCGTGATCATGGTGCGACTCCCTCCGAAAGTGCGGATGCCACGGTCGTGCGGTGCTTCAACAGGCCCCACAGCGCATCGTGTACGATTTCATTCTTCTGCTCGATCCGCTCATAGACCGTCCAGAACGGCGCCCAGTTGCGCTCAATGCCCCCGCTGTGCCGGATCAGGCTCAGCTCCAGCACGCGCAGGTGCGAGCCTTCCGGCGAGGACTCGCGCGCATAGAACGGCCATACCCGCGTGTAGGTTTCCTTCACCTGTTCCACACCGGCCGGATCGTTCTGGTACAGGGTGTCCCTCAGATAAAACGGGAAGAAACGGCTGCGTTCCTCGCGGCCCTTTTTGCCTTTCAGCGTGAAGCGATCGAACAGCGGCCACACCGCATAGCAGTGCTGCTCTTCCCCGCTCGACGTGTCCCCGTAGAACGGCCAGTAGGAGCGCTTCTCCGAGGTCTTCGTGGTCACCGTCTCGTAGAACGGCCACGGCATGCGCCAGCGCTCGGCGTCGTCGGTCGTCGCATGCGAGAAAAACGGCGGAAGGAAGAGCCACTGCTTTTCTTTCTCGCGGTCCACGCGTCCGGCCAGCGGAAAGAGCATCCATGACGACCCCGGATTGCGCGGCGAGTCGTAGACTGCCGAAGTCCAGAACGGCCAAAAGCAGCAGGTGTTTCGCGATTCGGGTCTTTTGGTTTGACCGAAGACCGGGAAGACCCCCGTGCGTTTCACCTCGGGCTCATCGCCCATGCGCGAGAAGATGGGCCACAGGTAGTAGTCCCGCTCGACATGATTGACCTCGTAATTCAAATACAGCGGGAACAGCGTGAAGTTGATGTCGTCCATCAGCAGCACGTGCGGCAGATGGCCGTAGATCGGAAAGAGCGCCCAGTAGTCCTCGCCCTGGCGCGTCCGCCCCTGAAAATAGAGCGGAAAAAGCGCCGCGCTCCACGCCGAGTCGTCGCGGTTCACATCCGTGTCGGTCCCGTACGCCAGCAGCGCCCGCCACCATTGCTGCTCGCGGTTCCGGTGAAACGTACACAGCGGCCAGACCACGTCGCTCACCCGCGTGTCGGACACCGGATCGTTCACGCTCGAATAGAACGGCCGCACGGCCCAGAACGTGCCGCCGTCGCGCGTGGCGCGGTACTCGAAGAGCGGCCCGAAGCGGAACCGGCTGACGACCTCGTCGCGCGCCGGCGCAGCGGGCGCGGCGGGATCGCCGAAGGCCGCAACTTGCAGGAGGACAACGCAACAGAACGCGAGCACGCGCGAGAACCTCCACCCTCCCAAACGTCCGAGAGGGGTCACGGCGAGCCACAAATTATCTGAAAACATCCTCATGCTCTCTACATGTGCTCCAGCAGGAACCGCCATGCGGGAAGCGCCCGGATGCCGTTCGCAAAATCCCGTGTTTCATCAAGGGTGACAATCAGTTTCTCCGCGTCCGAGACGTCCGGGGGCAAGGCTGCGAAAGGACGCACCTCACGTGCCAGCGTCTCAGAGTCCGACAGATCCGCGCACACCTGGATGAGCCGCGTAAGCCCGGTGGCTTCGTCGGTGGCGACAAAATCGATTTCATGGCCGTCCTTCGTATGCAGGTATGACAAGGACAGCCGGCACCGCCTCAGGTGCAGGAAAACCGCCGTTTCAAGAAGTGCTCCGATCCCCCGGCCTTCTCCGGAGAGAAGAAGCCCGTGCAAGGCTGTATCGTTTCCGTAAACTTTTTCGGGATTGACCTGCCTGACGCGGACGGACTGCGAATGGAACGGAAGCCGGTGAAGGAAATGCGCGTCCTCGAGATGCCCCAGATACTCGTACAGCGCATTTTTCGTGCAGGGAATGCCCTTGCTTTTCAGGGTGTTGAAAAACTTGTTTACGCTGAACACCTGCCCGGGAGCGCCCAAGACGGCGGCAATCAGATGGCGTAAGGCCAGCACATTAGAAACCTTGTGCCGTTCCACAACATCTTTGAACAGAACGCTCTCGACATAGCCTTGAACGATCTCACGCCGCTCGTCCGGGTCAAGCCTCAGCGTCTCAGGGAACCCGCCCGCTTTCAGATATTCGGCAAGGGCATGGCTAAGCTTGGCGGCGTCACGGCTTCCTGGATGCTCGGGGACGACAGAGAATGTGTCTGTTGCGGCAAGAAACTCGCGGAAAGAGTACGGGAACAACTCGCGTACCTTCGTGCGGCCCCTGAGTCCCGTCGCAATATCGGTGGCCAACATCTTCGAAGAAGAGCCCGTCAGCGCGACACTGACATTCTCCGTGTCGAGCAGGCGCCTGACGAACCGCTCCCACATGTCCACCGTCTGGATTTCGTCAAAGAAGAAATAGCAGCGACGGGACTTGTTCTCCGGCCAGCGGGCATAGAAGACGTCCAGCAGCGTTTGGAAATCGCGGACCGTGAAATCAATGAATCGGTCGTCCTCGAAATTCAGATACAGCACCTGCGTCTTGTCCACACCCGAAGCGAGCAAGCCGACGATCCGCTGGTAGCAGAACCAGGTCTTTCCCGCGCGCCGCATGCCCGTCACGACAGCGGCCTTGCCCTCCATTTCAGGAAACGGCACATCACGCCTGACCAGCGCGGGCAGCTCGCGCTGCTGAAAATCGGAAAGAATTGTATCAATAACCGCACGCATGCCATTTCGACCTTTTGGGAAAGACAATATTATCTCTTTTTCAGGGACAAATCCAGCGCAATCCTTCTCTCATAAAGAGACATGACCGTCGCCTTGCGGTGCCAACAGTTCCACAGCTTTGCATACGTAACCTCATGAAAGTTCACTAAGCAGCGACCGACACTCCTCCGAAATCTCGGTCGGACAAGACTTCTCGAATGTGGCGATCCTTAGCGTCTTCATCAATAGGCGGACAAATGTTCTTGAAAGCGGCGCAACCCCTCAGTAGTTATGTCGGAAGTATTCATGAATGCGCTTCTCGCAGCCGAACGTCATGGCGATCAGGGCTGTCCTGATCCACATGCCGTTGCGCATCTGCCGCCAGTACATGGCCCGCGGGTCGCTGTCCACCGCCGTCGAGATCTCGTCGCGCCGGGGCAGCGGATGCATGATGATCGCACGCGGCGACAGCAGCTTCAGCTCGTCGATCCCGAATTTGAAGCGGCGCGTGTCGATTTTCGCGCTTTCGCCTTGAGTGGTGTCCCACTCGTCCTGAATGCGCGTCATATACACGGCATCGGCCTGCGGAATCGCCGCATGGAAATCGTCGGTCAGTTCGTAGGCGACATTCTTTGCCTTCAACACCGCGAGCACGTCCTCACCGATCTGCAGCGGCCCGGGCGCCACAAACACCTGTTTGATGTTCGGGTAGTTCGTCAGAAGATAAGAGAGCGAGCGCACCGTGCGCCCGCGCAACAGGTCGCCGCAGAAGAGCACGGTACGGTCACGCAATCCGCCGCACCGCTCGAAACTGCGCAGCAGCGTGTAGGTGTCCAACAGCGCCTGCGTCGGATGCTGGTCCTGACCCGAGCCCGCGTTGATGATCGGGATCGGTCGCTCGGAGTTCGAGAGCACCCACGCCATGCGCTCGGCCAGACCCTTCTCAGGCGTGCGCATGATGATCAGATCGAAATACGAGCTGAACGTTCGGACCGAGTCCTCGCGCGACTCGCCCTTGAACTCGGAGGAGATCGAAATGTCGCGAACCTCGCCCGTCGGCACGCCGAGGATCTGACACGCCGAGACGAACGACAGAAACGTGCGCGAACTGGGTTGCGAGAAGTAGAGCATCGCCCGCTTATGCGCCACCTGCGACCTCAGGAACTCTGTTCCCGCACGGGTCTTCGCGATCGCCCGTATCTCATTCGCGAGCAGGGCGAGCCGCTCCAACAGCGAATGCCCGAATTGCTGCGCGATCAGCGTGTGATACGGCACCCCGTCAGTCTGCATCAGGTAAGGCGTCTTTTCCGCCAGCGACAATGTCTGGAACTGATCCCACGAAACGTCGAATATCCGCTTTGCCATAGTCCCCTCCCTCATACGTTGCCTACAGCCTACAGCGCCGACAGGTCATTCAAAGCCGAAACATACAGCGCTTTGATGGTGTGCATGCGGTTTTCGGCCTCGTCGAACACCTTGGAGAACGGCGCCTCAAACACCTCATCCGTCACCTCCAACGCACCCGATTCCGCCGTCATCACCGTTTCAAAGTCATGGAAAGCGGGCAGGCAGTGCAGGAAGATCAGTTCGCCGCCGGCATTGCCCGTCGCCTGCACCAGATCCATGTTCACCTGGTACGGACGCAACAGGCGCAGTCGCGTCTCCTTCTGCGCCTCCTCGCCCATCGAAACCCACACATCCGTGTAGAGCACGTTCGCGCCGGCCACGCCCGCCTTGGGGTCAGTGAAGATCTCGAGTGTCACCCCGTTCCGCTTGGCGGTCTCGCGGGCCTCTTTCACCAGCACCGGATCAGGCATCAGCTCCGCAGGCGTGCAGTTCACGTAGTGTACGCCGGCCTTCGCGCAACCCAGCATCAGCGAGTTCGCCACATTGTTGCGCCCGTCGCCGACATACGCGACCTTGAGACCCTGGAGCCGCCCGAAGTTTTCCTGGATCGTCATCAGATCGGCCAGGATTTGAGTCGGGTGGTAATCGTCGGTCAAGCCGTTCCACACCGGCACTCCGGAATATTGGGCAAGGGTCGCAACGGTCTTCTGAGCGAACCCGCGGAACAGGATGCCGTCGAACATCCTCCCCAAAACCCGGGCGGTGTCTTTCACCGACTCTTTGGAACCGAGGTGGATGTCGTTCTTAGTCAGATACTCCGCCGAACCGCCCTCATCCCGGATTGCCACCGAGGCTGCGTTTCGAGTGCGTGTGGAGCTTTTCTCGAAAATCAGCGCGACCTGGCGGCGCTCCAGCAGGTTGCCGCGTATCCCCGCACGGCGGCGCGCCTTCAAAGCGACCGAAAGCTCGATCACGTTCAACATCTCCTCGTCGGTCAGATCGGCCAACCGCAACAAGGAACGCCCAAACAACTCCGGGTTCCATTTCAACATCGCTAAAACTCCAATCCGGCGATAATTATAAGAAACCCTTTCCCTCCATACAACTAGATTACACTGTGCTTGCGAAACTTTAATGCACCTTGTCAACCGCCACATTGTCAATGAAGAAGACCGCCGTGTTTGTAGCCATCGAAATGAACCCGAGCCAGTTCAATTTTTTGAACTGCGGACTGCACGGAAGATCCGCGAAACGCAAGGTCTCCTGCCCTGGCCGACTCACGGCAAGTTGCCAGCGCGCGTCGGCCAGCGGACCTGTGCCGCAGGTCACCTCGATGTGTACCCACTGCCCGTGCGGCAGGGTGGCAAGCACGTTGCCTCCCGCCACCAGCGAACCGTCTGCGTTGACGCTCACGCAGGGTCCCGCCCGCAGGGTCTCCCCGTTCGGCCAGTCCCGCCACTCATATGAGAGGAGTGCGCCCGGTTCCATCCGCAGGTCGAAAGACCCCGTCAGGCGACCTTCCGGGAAGTCGCGGTCGTAGTAGAGGTGCGGGTCATGCGAGAACTGCTGACCCGGGCCGTCGGTCACCTTGAGACTCTGCTTGCCGGTCGCCGCACACACATCGGTGACCTGGATGACGGCATTCGTGTTCTCTTCAATAATCCGGGCATAATCGGGGTGTTCGCCGATCGCGTAATCCTCGAAAGACTCCGTGAATGTGTCTGACTGTTTCGGCGCGTCCGCCGTCTCGATGGCGCGATGAACAAGGGTCTTGGGCAAACTTACCCATGCCTTCGCGCCGTAGAGCCCCGCCGGACTGATGTCGATCGGCTGGAATCCGAGCGCCAGCGCAGGCGAGCCGGGACGAAGCCGGAAATCGCGCTTTGACGCATTCACGAAACCGGGATCGGCGTTGAGCCCGTGCCGATCGCGCCCCTCCGCCTGCCACGCGGCGAAGGTTCGTCCGCCAAAATCCGGGGGGTTGGTCGTTGTGCTCCAGTAGCAGTTGCGGTCGCTGCTGAAATTGCTGCCGGCCTTCCAGTTGGCTCCACCCAGCATGCGCGTCGAGGAGCCGTAAACGATGTTCCGCTCCAACACGGCATGCAGACTATCGGCCTGCATGTCCGCGTTGCGGATCAGTTCGGCGTCCTGCGAGAAGGCGAAGATGTTGTTCGTCACCACGTCGCCGTAAGGATAGGTGTAGCAGTGCAGGTGCAGCCCGCCGTCGCGCGTGTCATACACCACGTTGTTTTCCACGCGGATATCGGAGCTGCCCGCGTCGAGGTAGATGCCCCACCCGCCGTATCCGTCGCGTCCGCGCTCGAAGCGACTCACGTCGTGGATCAGGTTGTGGTGCAGCACCGTGCCCGGCGAAACGCCCAGCGTGTAGATGCCGCCGATGTCGTTGAGCACGCCGTTGCCGAGATGGTGGATGTGGTTGTAACCCACCTCGTTGTGATGCGTGTAGGCGGGCTCGCGTCCGGTCCAGCTCCACCCCAAATGCACCCCCATCCAGCTCAGGTCACAGATCTCGTTGTGCGTGATCCGATTGTAGCTGGCGCTGCCGCCCAAGAAAACGCCGCATGCGGCGCGATAGACCCGTCCGCCGTCATGGATGAAATTGTTGTCGATCCTGTTGTGCGCCGTGAGATACCCGTCGTTTGTTGTTGCGGGGGATCCTTCTGAGAGATATACGCCGCCACCGCCCATATCGTGGAGATGACACTGAGTCATGACGTTGGAGACGCACCCTTCCCGCAAGGAGACCGCATGCTCGCCCAACCGCGTGAACTCGCACCGCTCAATTCTCGATTCCTGCATTCCCCTTGCGATGATCGCGCCGCGTTGGGTGTGCGCGCCCTGCACGCTGTGCGGATAGTCGGGCGAAAGGTCGGCATCGGTGTGTTGGAAGGAGAGGCCAATGAACGCCAAATTCTTCACATATTTGTCATGCGCAGGATCGCCCGCCACCACAACCAGACTCGACACGAGCGAGGGCGCAATCACCTCCGCGCGGGTCATGTTTTCGCCTGCCTTCGGATAATAATACACCAAACCCTTGCTGCGCTCCGCATACCACTCGCCCGGCTCGTCCAGAAGCTCAAATGCATTCTCCACGTAGTAGCGAACCTCGGGTCCGAGGAAGAAATTGCCTGCGGGCCGCGCAAATTGGAGCTGCCGACGTTCCAGATCGACCGTTTTGACGGTGTTGTAGGAGTTCACCCAATTGTGGAAGAGCACGACGCGAACGCCCTCGTGTCCAATCCACGGACCCAGGTCACCATTGAAGTAGGCCAGTCCCGTACACAGCCCCGGCTCTCCTCCTGTGAGTGAAAGCCGCTTGGAGTAGAGGTATGCGCCGCTGTTGGGCGTGCGTGCGCGGGGCCGCCGCTCGCCGTTGACAAACAGTTGCGTGAAGGCCTCCGCACGGTTGGTGACCCACGGCACATCCGCCACCCACAGCGTGTCGCTGTGCTTGCGCCAACCGGCGACGCGCACACCGCCGCTGATCACAGGACACGAGCCATCTGCCGCCTCATACGTCACCGATGAATCTTCGGGGGTCAACACGAGCGGTTCAGTTAGAACATGCGTGCCGCCTTTCAAGAGGACTGTGACCGGTGGTGCGAACGGAGCCGTCCGCCTCAGGGCACGTATCGCGTCACGCGCGTGCGGCAACGTTGCAAAAGGCTTAGCTTTTGTTCCGGTGTTCCGGTCATCACCCGAAGGTGAGACATAGAAAACGCGCTCCGCTATTTTACCCTTTTGTGCGGAAAACAGCCGGCATCCCGACAAAACACACATCAAAAAAAGGGTCGCGATGCCGAAACCCGTGACCGCTCTGCGCCGCTTCATTTTTATGGACATTCACTACCCCATTGAATCATCAGAACCTTCTAACGCGGGCGGAGCCCGCAACCCGCAACCCGACCCTCTCCCAGAGGGCGAGGGAGGGGGCAACAACGTTCTTTTTATCACTGTTACGAAGCCGTAAGGCACTAAAGTTTTTGCAACGCGCTGCGGGCAACCTCTGGATGCGCGGTCTGGATCGCCTTAGCGATCCGCTCGACCGCCTGTGAAGCCTCGGCGCGAACTCCGGGAACATCCAGCAGCGGCAGCGCCAGCGTCAACGCATCGGGATGACCGGCTCCAGCCAGCACGTTCAGGATCAGCTTGCGGTCATCATCAGTACGTGCACCGGCCAGCAATTGCCGGTAGCGTCCGATCAGCGCGGCATCCGGATGCGCGTTGCCATCCCCCGCGATCCGGACCAAGCCGCGCAGCGCCAAGGCGTGCTGCGCATCGTTCTCCGGTTTGACGTAGATGCCGGCGAGCGTATCCCATGCGGCCACTCCGCGCCAAGCTGTCAGTGTGCGCAAAGAAACCTCGCGGACGCGGGAGTCATCGCCTGCGACCGCCGTCTGCAGCGCCGCAAGCGCCGTGGAGTCGCCGCTGTCGGCGATCCGCGCCAGCGCCTGCGCCGCCGCGCGGGCCACCGTCTCGTCGGAGTCGCCCGACTGCGCCAGCAGCGCCGACACCGCCGTACGCCCGCCGCGGCGGGACAGCACGGTCATCAGCGGCGGCTTGTCTTTGGCCGCAGCCTGACGCAACACGGCGCCGATCGCCAGGTCGGTCGTTTCGCCGCCGCGCAGACCCGCCAGCGCAAGCTGGACGTCCTTGGCCTCTTCCGGCGTCGTTGCGGAGGCCAGCGCCGTGGCCAACAGCGTGACGGCGGAGGCGTCCTCAAGGGCTCCCACCGCTGTCAGGGCGGCATGCCTCACGCGGGGATCTGCCGCGCTGATCTGCGTCCGGATGACGGCACGCGCATCCGCATCGGCCCGAGACGCGAGCGCCTCAATCAACAGCACCTGTTCCGAAGGCGGCAATCGAGGCAGCAGCTTGCCGAACGCCTTTGACACGTCCTTGCCTCGCAGTTCAGGAACGCGGGCGATCGCGGCCGCTGCCAACACGGGGTCGACAGGCTCCGCGCCCAACAGCTTTTGAATGCGCTGCAGTCCACCGTCGGCATCGCTCCGCAGACACAGACCGAGCGCGCCGCGCCGAATATGCGGCAGACAGGTGTTCAACAGCAGCTCTTCGCAAAGCGCTGCCGCAGCGGCTCGATCACCGGCGGCGACAAGCTGTTCCGCGCCGTTCAACGAGGCTGCCGCAACAGCAATTGCCAAGGCGGGATTCGCCTCCCTCCGCAGGGCTGCCACGGCATCCCGCGCCGAAACCGCGTTGATGGCACCCAGCGCGCGGATTGCGGCACAGGCGACAGCGATATCGGCCTCGCGGGTCAGCTCAAGGAGCGGCTTGACAGAGGCCGCTTCAGCGCGGTGACCGAGCGTGTCGACGATTTGCACACGGGGCACGTTCTTCGCCTCCGGCAGAGCGGCACGCAAGAGGTCTCCTGCTTTCGCAGACGGCAGTTTGTCGAGCGCAAAGCAGGCGATGCCGACCGTCTCCTCTTGTTTGAGCAGCGCGGCGAGCGCAGGCAACGACGCCTCGGAACCGTATACGGCCAGATAGGTACATGCGAAACGTTTCGCCTCGAACGTGGTGTCCGGCGCGAGCAGGCGGCTCAGAGCGGTCTCGAGTTCGGCGCTTGCCTTAGGATCACCCGTGGCTTCGCGCAACAGACGCTCGAGCTGGAGCAGCGGTTCCGCGCTACCGCCGGATTCATATTTCGCCGCACGCGCGACGAACGTATCGAGCTCTGAAGCGAACGCACTGGGCGTAGGCAACAGCAGAGCCATGGCCGTGACAAGCAGTGCGGTACACATAGGTAGGGACGCCTCCCCGAGGCGTCCGCTGGTCATTGTACACATGGACCGGCGGACGGTTCGGGGAACCGTCCCTACCAGGGAAAGAATAAACGCCGAAGCGTGTCTGCTATTCCGAAGCGGCTCCCTATTTAAACGCATACCATCCTCCTTTATACGCACCATGGCGTACGCGGCTCGCGCCACATCATGCGGTTAGCCTCTTCGTTATCGAACCGCTCCTTGGCCGGGTCCCATTTCAGCTTCCGGTTCAACCGGGCGCTGATCGTCATGGCTCCCACGATGCTCTGCGCGCGATGGCCGACCTCGGGGTTGCACACCGCAGGGCGGCGGCTCCGGATGGACGAGAGCAGGTTGGAAATGTGGTCGCCGGCGTTGTCCCAACTTGCGCCGACGCTGCTGCGCAACCCGAGGATCGATGCGGGCTGTGCAGTCACGAGGTCCGTGTCATCGTCCACCTGAATCCACCCCTCATCGCCGATGTAGCGGATGTAGCGGTCCTTGAACTCTCCGCGTTGATAAATGACGCCCTTGATGCCGTTGGCATAGCGGCAGCGGAACGTGCCGGTTAGGGCGGTCTCGCTCATGCACGTCGCAGGGTCGGGCCAGACGATGTCTGTGGTTTCGAACTCGACCGGCCCGGTGTCGTCCGTGCCCAGCACCCACTGCATCTGGTCGGTGTAATGCGTGCCCATGTCCGTATGCATACCTTCTCCCGTATCCCAGAAACACGTCCAGTTGTTCACGCGGCCCGGCACAAAGGGCCGCCACTGCACAGGTCCGAGCCACATGTCGTAATTCCACCCCTCGGGAACCGGCGTCGCCTTCTCATGGGGAATCGTCCCCGTGGCCCAGACTTGCGACTCGACCGTATGCACGCGCCCGATCCTGCCCTGGAGAACCATTTCGCGGGCGAAGCGGTACGATGCGGTCGAGCGGCGCTGCGTGCCGGCCTGATAAATGGTGCCGAAGCGGCGGCAGGTCTCTACGAGCCGGCGTCCCTCGCCGAGGGTGAGGCTGATCGGCTTCTCGCAATAGATGTCCTTGCCGGCGTGGGCCGCGAACATGGACGCCATCGCGTGCCAGCGGTTGCCGGTGGCGATGAGCACGGCGTCGATCTCCTTGCAGGCGAGCAACTCGCGGAAGTCAGGAAAGGCCCGGCACGCTTTCGTGCCGTAGTGCGCGTCGATCAGCTCTTTGGCAGAGGCGAGACGGTCGGCCCGCGCATCGGAGACGGCGACCCACTGGATGTCGGGGAACCACAGGAAATTCGGCAGAATCGCACGCGCGCGGTTGCCGATGCCGATGCCGCCGAAGACGATGCGGTTGCTCGGCGCGACGCCGCCGTCGCGCCCGAGCACGCGGGCCGGAACAATCATCGGCGCGGCGGCGAGCGCCACGCAGCCGCGAAGAAAGCCGCGGCGGCTAAAACCCTTTAGAATGCCGTGCCTCATGTTGTATCCCTCTTAAACGCCTCAGTGCGTGCGGATGAAGTTGATACAGAACTTCACATCGTCGATCAGATGGTCGGTGATGTTTTCGTATTCAACAGCGACGTGGCCGCGAAACCCTTGGCTTTTCAACTCTTTAAGCACACCGGCGATGTTGCAGATACCCTGACCGTAAAGCAGGTCGATGCTGTCCTTCTGCGACTCTTTAACATCCTTCAGGTGTACCGAGAGAATACGCCCCTTGAACAGCTTGACGGCGGCGACCGCGTCCACGCCCGAACGGCCGAGGTGGCCCGTGTCCAGGGAGAATCCCATCCGGGGATCGCGTTTCTCCATCAGCGTGATCAGGTAAGCGGGGTCCCAGTTCTTGTACTCAGGCTTGGCCGGATCCTTGGGGTGGTTGTGAAAACAGAGCGGGACGTCGTACTCCTTGACCATCTTCTCCACGAGGTCGAGCTGATCCGCGGGCGGCTCGCCCGTCAGCCCGCGCAGCCCGAGTTTACGCGCGAAATCGAACAGCTTGCGCAACCTGGCTTCGGCCGCAGCCGGGTCCTGAAAAACCGAGTTGTCGAAGTAGGCGTTCACGGCCTTCACGCCGGTCGCCTGCAGCTTCGCTTTGAGCGCGGCCAGGTTCTCGTCAGACAGGTCCTGATTCAGAACGACTTCGGGATGCTCCGGGCTGAGCTTCTGCCAGAAGAAAAACTCGATGACGTCGCCTCCGCACGCTTTCGTCTTCTCGATCGCCTCGAAAGCCGTAAACGTGCGAAATGTGTAAGTGGCGACGCCCACGTCGAAACCCTCCGCGCAGGCGCCCACAGCCGACAAACCGACCGCCAACAGGATACCGCGTGCGACCATCATAGCCCCCTCCCCTGATGTGAAAAGGTGTGCGCCCTGCGCCAAATGGCACAACCCCGACGCCATCCCTCATTCCATCTATGTGCCGTATTATGCGAGGGAAGAGACGGCGAAGTCAACCCCGTTTAGCCAATGCATGACGTCCCCTGCGCGGGGGCCAGCCACGAACGGCACTGCGGGGCTTCGCACCAGCGTGCAACCACGCTTATTGGGCAGTCGGCGCGGCCGCCATGTCGGGCTCGATGATCATGCGGAACCCCA
The DNA here is from genome assembly GCA_025360845.1 of bacterium. GTDB lineage: Bacteria > Verrucomicrobiota > Kiritimatiellia > RFP12 > UBA1067 > JAHFSX01. Next base: position 8,859 of record JANYBJ010000183.1, on the reverse strand, counting down.
CGTCGAAGACGCGCTGCCACGGCTCGTAGCTGCGGCGGGCCGAAGAGGTGGCGCGGTACGGGCGGTCCCAGAAAGAGCCGCCGCGGACGACGCGCTGGCCCGAGGCCCGCCGGGAATTGTCGGCAGCCGCATTACGGCCGTCCTCCTCGCGGTACGGGTAGGGCCGGACGAGCGTGCGTGTCCATTCGGCTGCGTTGCCGTGCATGTTCAACAGTCCCCACGGGTTGGGCCGGTAGGCGCCGACGTTCTGAGTGACGGTGGCGCCGTCGTCGACGGTTTCGATGGCGGGAATCCACGGCCTCGCGGTGCGCAGGCCGTTGCGGAGATTCTTGTCGGCGAGGTTGGCGAAGGGGCCGAAGTCGGCGGTCAGGTCGCCGAACCAGAGCGGCGTCGCGGTGCCGGCGCGGCACGCGTACTCCCACTGCGCCTCGCTCGGCAGCACGCAGCGCCGGCCTGTGGTGCGGCCGAACCAGTCGCAGAACGCTACGGCTTCCTGCCAGCTCACGCGCACGGCGGGCTGTTCCGCGCTGTTCACCGAGGGCCCGGGACCGGTGTGATCCTTGGTGTAGGTGTCGATCGTGCGGCTGTCGTGCGCGGCGTCGAATTCGCGGAACTGGGCGTTGGAGATTTCCATCCGCGACATATAGAAGGGCTTCGCGATGCGGACGCGTGCCGGCGGATACTCGTCGTCGGCGCCGCTGGCGGAGCCGAGCACGAAATCGCCGGCGGGAATCAGCACGAAGTCCAGCTTCGAATTGCCATTCGTGCCACACGTCAGTTGCAACTCTTTCGGCAGTCCGGAGGCGGCTTGACGGCGTTGGGCCTCGGCAGTGTCGAACGGCCAGCCTTCGGCGGTCGCGGAGGTCGCGCTGCGAGGCGCGGCCGGAGGAGGCTTGACGAACGCGACCGGCTGCGGCTCAGGGGTCGGGTATGTCTCCGGATCGTCCGCTGTGTTGGCGTACAGTTTACGATAGTCGTTGCGCAGCGCTTCGGGCTCGCCCATGGGTGAGCCGCGGTGCTCGCCCCAGGTGCCGTGGCACGGCACGTTGAGGTCCACCCACGTCGCCAGCCGGGACCAGGCGTCGGCGTCGAGCGCGACGTTGTGATGGCCCTTTCGGAGCATCTGGAACAGCTCGCTGGTGCTGACGTGATACTCCATCGGCGTGAGGACGTGGAAATCGCTTTCCGGGCCGGGCCGGCGCACGAACGGCATCAGCGCGAGGTAGGAGGCATCGAAGTTCCCCTCTCCTTTACGGCTGCCGCGGAAGTCAGGACATTCCGGCTTGCTGCCGTCGTGGCAGCCGACGCAGGATTTATCGAGCACGGGCTGGACTTCGCGGCGGAAGCTGAACGGCCGCGCGGGTCCGTTCCACGGCGTGATCGCGCAAGGCGCACGCCGCATCGCGAGGCTCGGCTTGGCGAGCGGGCTGGAGTTGACGGACTCGTGGCAGCCGACGCAGGAGGCGTTCTCGCCGGGCATCGTGACGAACCAGCTGCGCATCAGCGCGACGGCCTCGCCTCGCTCGTTGAGCGCCTGGAGCGCGAGGGGCGTGTTGGCCGGCACCTTGAAGTTGGCGGAGCCGTCCTCGTACACCGGCACGGTGCCAAGGATGCGGCGGCCGTCCCACGAACCGTCCACGCCGATATTGACGTGTCCGCCCACGCCCCAGTACCCGAAGTGTAAGCTGTACACGCGGAGCGCTTTCACCGTGCCGCGCTGCACGCCCTTGAGCCCGGGGCCCGCGTACACGTCGCTGAGGATCACGGTGCCCTCTTTCATTTCGGGGCGGACGCGGTCCGGCACCACCGGCGGCTTGGCGCGCGCCCGGAACGGGATCGGCTCGAACAGCTCGTAGCCGTCTTCTTCGGCGAGGCAGAGCATGTTGTCAAAAACGTCCACAAGGTAAATGCCCCAGCGCGACTCCGGCGCGGGCTTGCAGGAAACGATGAAATATTTGTCGCTGAGCGGATACGGGTGCAGGAACTTCGGCCAGGAGCCCTCCACAAGCTGGTCGGCGATAACGGGCTCGACCTTCTTGCCGTAGCCGGGAATCCGCTGCACGGCGCCGTCGGCCTCAATGCGGCCGCGCGCCAGATCGAACAGCACCAGCTCGCCCATGCGCGGCACGCCGTGGTGTCCGGAAATGACGGCGATGATCTTCGAGGGCGCGTCGGGAATCTGGCGCGCGTAGAAGATCGAGTTCGGCCAATACGAGTTGCTGCCGTAGAGCGAAAGCTGCCCTGTGCCGTCCGGGTTCATGCTCATCAGCAGGCGGGAATGATAGTGCGGAATATCGGAGTACTCCCAGCGGGTGTACATGACGCGGCCGTCGCAGAGCACGCGCGGATACCAGTCCTGATCCTGCTCGAAGCACAACATCCGCACGTTCTTGCCGTCGGCGTCCATGCGGCAGAGGTTGCCGACCTTGTCGCCGCCGCCGACGCAGGGCACGCCGTGGATGTTCATCGTCGAGTTGAACATGACTTTGCCGTCTGGCAGATAACAGGCGTCGTAGTTGTCGATCTTCGGAATGTCCGGCGTCAATTGGCGCAGGCCCGAGCCGTCCGCCTTGATTTCCCAGACCTGCCAGCCGTCCTTCGCCGGCATGGAGAACAGCATCCGCTCGCCGTCGAAGTTCAGATCCACGTCTCCGACAAACGCCTTTCCCTGCGGCTTGAAGAGCGGGGTCAATTTTCCATCGGGACGTACAGGCGAGAGCACGGCGATCTCGTTGTCATAGCCGTTCCGACCGATCGAGGTGTTGCCCTGCCAGTTCTGCGGCAGCCCCAAGGTGTCGCGCTTGACCAGCAGCAGCCGCTCGAAGTTCATCAGCGGGTTCGCGAGCAGCGCGTCCCGCTGCAGCGCCAGCACGTCGTCCAGCAGCTTCAAATCCACCAGCTCGCCGCGGTCCAGCGCCAGCCGGACGTCCCCGGTTTTCTTTTCGCACGCCTCCAGCCGCTTCAGGAACTCCGGGCCGCGCGTATACTGACTGGGATACGTGCGGCTGAGATCCTCGATGGCCCGGCGCACGGCATCCGTGTTGAACCGCGCCAGATCCGCCTTGGCCTCGCGGACCTGGCAGGCGCGGAGGTACAGGTCGAGCCAGCGCGGATCGTTGGCGGGAACGCCGCCCTGCTCGAGCTTGGCCATTTCCTGATGGAGGACGCCATTCTGGCCCAGCGCCGCCAAGGGTCGGCCGATCAGCGCTTTCTCAGTGTCCACGCTGTTGCGGCCGCTGAGCCAGCCCGTCAGCCTGCCGTCGGTGTCCCGCTTCAGCCACATGGCCTGCACAGGGAAGTCTTTGGCTAACTGGGGCCAGACGTCTTCCGGCGGCGCGATCCCGAGATTGAAATAGAAGCCGCAGCCGCCGCCTATGTTGAAGATTTTGACCAGCAGGCGGTTTTCGCCGGCCGCGAGGGCCAGCGCGATTTTGTCCTGGTCAGGGGCGACACCGCGCGGGGCGTCAATTGAGTGGATTTTCTTGCCGTTGAGCCAGACTTCAATGCCGTCGTCGCTTCCGAAGCCTGCTGTGATGGTCGCGTCCGTCTTGGCGGTGATGACTCGGAACAGATACGTCGACGAGGAGTCCGGCGCGGACAGAGGCTGGGCGACGCCGTCCGCCCACTCCGCATGCTGCCGCCAGACCGGCTGCCCCTTTTCATCTTTGGCGGCAAGGTCCACGCCCTGCTCGGGAAACAGCGCGTCGCCGAAACTTTTGGCTTTCAAGGCGGCGGTGGCGGACCACGGGCCGGCGCTGACTGGCGCGGCGTCCATCAGCGTCTGATGCCGGTCGCGCGTGGCGAGCATCGTCGCCGTCCAAGAATCTTTCTTCACGTAGAAGTCGGCCTCACCCGCAGCCGCTTTGGCTATCGAAAGCATGGCTGAAAGAGACAGAATCGAGAGCAGCATGGTTCTCATAATTTCGCGGCCAATCCGGCCGATACGCTTCGCAAGCCCTATGATAAGAACAACGACGGCAAACTCAGTGCTGAAGAAATTGCGGGCATTCCCGCAACCCAGCACGTGACTCCTCCTGCCAAGCAGAGCAAGCCGAAGAAGACCAAGTAGCCCGCCGAATCGTTAGGCAACCGTCACTTGGCGGCCGGACCGAGCACGCCCGAGGCGTCATCGTTCAGCACGCCCACATCCAGGCCGTCGACCACGATCACCTGGTTCACCGTGCCGCCGAAATCCTCGTTCCACGTCCAAACCACGTTGTGGTCCTTGTCCAGCTCCGCCAGTTTCCAGCCCGGCTTGAAGTCTCCTTCGTTATGCCCTGTCCAGTTGGCCAACACGATATGGCCGTTCTTCAGAATCTGGAACCCGGCGTAGAAGTAGTTGTTCAATCCCTCCGGCTGTTTGAGCACCGTGTCCTTCACCAGTTTGCCTTCGGCATCGAAAGTGAACAGGCCCTTGGAGTAACCTCCCGACAGCAGCAGTTTGCCGTCCGGAGCATAGAGCGCCATAAAGGAGTTGCGGTCGCGCGGCAGCGCGAACTTGCGCACCAGGCGCTTCTCGGCCTCCAGCCCCTTCTCCAGCGACACCTCATACGCGCCGTCCTCGGCCGCCAGCAACAGCGTGCCCTTGGGCGTGAAGCGCATCATGCGCACGTACTTGGCCGCTTTGGGCATCTCGTAGGTCGCGGTCAGTTTCTTCTGCGCGTCGAACTCGCACACCGTCCCGTCCTGCGCCCCCATAAAGATCCGTCCATCCGCCAGACGCCGCACCGAGCGCACATCCTTGACCGCCTCGGACTCGAATGAGTCGACCTTTTGCCGCGTCGTCAGGTCGTACACGTCGTACCCTTTGGAGCGGTTACAGAGCAGCCTGTTCCCGCCGACCAACTGGAGGTCGAAGGCGATCTCAGGAAGTTTAAGGGTCCAGTTCTTCGACGCGTCGGTCTGATCCACATAATGCACCGAGCAGTGCATGAAATCGCCAACCAGAAACCGGTGCTTGATCTCCTCGCCCCGCGCCAGCACCGCCGCCAACATCCCCGCTGCCACCACGCTCATCCGTTTCATTCGTTCTCCTCCCAAAAGTGATCGACTTTGATTAACACGACGGGCATGAGTATAACCTCCCGAGTGGAATTGACAATCCGATTGTTGCCTACTTCTCCACCATCAGCCGCACCGGGCCGATGAGGCCGGACTCCTGAAGAGGAGAGTCGGGCTGGTAGGCCTTGTCCCACGTGGTCCGGGTCAGGCGCTTGTCCTGCGGCAGAGCGCTGTCGCCGATGAGGCGGTTGCTCCAGAGGTTGGCGACCGTGATCTCCAGCTTGTTGTCACGTTCGAGCAAGACGCCGGCGGGAATTTCCACACGCCAGGGGTCGCACCATGCGATCCCCAGGTCCTTGCCGTTGAGCTTAACCGAGGCCATGTTCTTGACCTTGCCCAGAGCCAGCGAACAGCGCCCCTCGTTCTTCACGAACTCTGCGGCGCAATCGAAAATGGTCCTGTAGACCGCCTTGCCGGAGTAGTACTTGATCCCCGGCTCGGCGCGCTTGCTCCAGTCGTCGAGGCTGGTGAAAACGATTTTCTCCGGTCCGCCCCAACGGGGGTCAAACGACACGTCCCAAGGCGCTGTCAGCGTCAAGATCGGCTTCCTGTCCGGGAAGTTCCGACCGGTCCGCGTCTGGGCCGAGGACGGTTTCCGGAACACCACAAACCCGCTCTCAAACGCGTCAAAACTCAAGGGAATCGAGGTCACTCCGCCTTTTTCGGCAAACTCCGGCAAGTCGCGGCACTCGCCTGTTATCGGGTTCCACCATTCGGGCTGACGGCCCGTCACGCGGAAGCGGCAGGTCATGGCCTGGGGAGCGCTCAGCCGGTTGGCGATGAAATAGATGTCGGCCTGCCCGTCGCGGCGGTGGACGTAACGGATGCCGCCGTCGGCGTCGACATCGGGCGGCACGCCCAACTTCGAAAGCACGCGGGCGGTCATGGCGTAGTCGGGGTAGAGTTCGGACTGGGGGTTACTGTCAGGAGACAGCGACCACGGTCCCATGCTGAACGCGCCAAGCTCCATCGCGGGCGTCCAGCCGTCGTCCGGTTTCATCGAACTGCTCCATTGGCGGTCGGTGGTCACGATCTGGGCGGTTCCATCGCGGAACCTGATGCTTAGCGCCCCGATCAGGCCTGCAGGATTCGGCTGATCGCTGCCGTTGACCGCGGTCACCGTGAGCACATTGATCCCGGGCTTGAGACTGGCACCCACATCCATGGCCTGAACGTTATGGAAATTGTCCCCGCTGCCGACCGGTTGCGCGTTCACAAACAGCTCGCAGCTGTTATCCGCGGTCATCAGGAACACGGCGGACTCGACGGGCGAAGCATGCTCAACCGTGATTTCACGCCGGAAATACCGCGTGCCCACCGGGGCGCTCTGCGCGGGGCTGCCTTCGCTGTGCCAGATCCACTGAGCCCGCACAATGGGGTTGGACGCGAGCGACTGCGAAGGCGCTCCGGCATCGTAGAGCAGGCGTCCCTTACCGACGCTTCGCTCGGCAACGGGTGCGCCCGGACCCCAGAGTTCATTGGCCATCTTCTTGATTTGCTCATCACAGCGCGGATAGTTGACCAGGCTGGGTGATTTGCGCGGCGGGCCTCCGACCACCGTTGCGCCGTCCGAGACCAGCTCGCCGATCTTCTTTAGCAGCCGAGGCGTCATGGTTTCAAACCGCGGCATCACCAGCAGTCGGTAGCTCATGCCGTCGGGAAAGACGATGCGGCCCTTCAGCACCGAGGCCCGTTCAATGAGGGTTTCGGGGTCGCAGCCGTCGAAGTTGTAACCGAGCCGGTCGGGCATGCCGCCGGTCTGGAGGGCGGAGGCGGGAGGGCGGAAAACATGGGGCGCTCCTTCGGGGGCCAGGTAAAGGATGTCGGCGACGAACAGTCCGCGCCGCAGCATCTCCTGGCACCGTGAAAGGTAGAGGTGATAGGCCGGAACCAGATCCCACCACGTTTGGGTTCGCTCCCAGTGAATGCCGTGCCAGTACCCGAACGTCATTCCTGGGAACCGGTCATTCTGCGGCTGGTGCTGATAGCGGTGGAAGACGAACTTGTTCACGCCGCTGCACAAGGCCCAATCGCCCTGGTTCTTCATCGAATTGGGATGCTGCCTCCAGGCGTCGTTCGAGGAGGTGAACGCCTCGGCGGCAACAACCGGACGGCCTTGCGTGTGTCCGATCGACGCCGACTCGAACGCGCTGTACGCGCCAATGGGCCATCCGTACCCCTCGGACCAGAATTCGCACTGCGGCACATCGGCCACACTCCCGAGACGCAGGTCGGCGCAGGGATTCAGGTCATACGGTTCAAGGCTGAGCTTGAGCCCGTAGCGCTGGCCCAATTCCCTCAAATGCAGGGCGTGGTTCTCGACAACAAGCTCCTGGGCTGTCTGCCGCAGGTCCCACAAAAAGCGCTCCGACACTTCGGCACTTTCCACCACCTGCCCGGTCAGGGTTGGCAGATAGCGGACAGGGTCGTAACCGCGGCGTTTCTGAAACTCCTGCCGGAACTTCTCCGACCAGTTCTGCGAGCCCATTTCCCAACTGTCGAAGTGCAGCATCGTCAACCCTCGGTCCGCGTGCTGCGGCTTGCCCACTGTCTTCATAAGCTCTTCGACGAAGGCTTCAAAGTGCGCATCAAGAGCCGCCTTGTCAAACTTGTCGGACTCGAAACCCAACCCGGGCGCCGGAGCCGGGCGCGTGTTCTGACCGGTGACGGTCCTGCCGAACCTCAGGATGGTCCAACGCCCCTCCGGCACGTCCCAAACAAGCCTGCCGTCAGGAGTCAGCTTTGCGGTCAGCTCGATAACCCGCGCGGCGGGAATACATTGTGAGGCGGGCAAAGAAGGCTGATCGGCCAGAGTGGGCACGAACGGCAAGACGCCGGGGTGAGAGACCTTGGGAACGACGATCTGGGACGAATAGGAGCCCCGGTAATAAAGGGCCTTCTCATCGATGTCCGGTATACGATACGAGCCCTCTGGTGTCGGAAAAGCGATCACCGCGACATCCCGGTAGAACGCCTCCCATATCTTGCGCATGTCGGGGCTCATAGACTCCATGCCGAAGAACGGCACGCGCGGCTGGGGACGGGGGAGCACCGCATCATACTTCACGGGGCCGGTGACCGTGGCCTCGCTGGCGACCAGGTGCTGCATGGACAGCTCGGGCTTGACCCAAGGCCCTCCTGTGCCGCACCAGCCAGGCCCGCTCCCAAGCGCGAATTCCAACCCCAACCTGTCCGCCTCGCTGATGGCATGCTTGAGGAGTTCACGCCACGCGCCGCTCATAAAATCGACCGGACCGCGCGGGATGCCGAGGTTGACCTCTAAAAAAATCACGCCGCCGATGCCGGCCTTCCGCATGGCCTCGAGATCGGCCGTCATCCCTTCGCGTGTCATGTTGCCGTCCATGAAATACCAATAGACCCAGGGACGGGCGCTGGCTGGCGGGCGGGTGAACGCCTGCTCCAGTTCAGGATTCACAACCCCGGCCTTATCTGCCGCCGCAACCGCGAAAGCGGTGGAAAAGACAACCGCGAAGAGAGAATGACACAACCCATTTTTTTTCATACATCGCTCCGGCCTTGCCGTGTGAGGAATCACCCTCTCTATTCAAAAGGACAAACGTTGATCGCAGTGAACCGTGTTGAGTATACCCCAGTCGTCATCGAAAACGCCATGCACATTATGGCCGATTGTTTACACCGGGGCGTTTCTATTTGAACGGGTTTCGCGCGGTGAGCAGGCGCAAGCCGTAAGCTCTGTCCTCGCGGCAGGCGTTGGCGAAGTCGCCCAGGTGGCCGTCTTTGGTGCGGGAGTTGAAGAACAGCAGAGCGGCGCGCGCG
>JANYBJ010000315.1 GCA_025360845.1 bacterium | reverse complement strand
CTTCCATCTGTATCGCCACGCCGATCATGCTGGCGTGGTACCGCGGGCGCCGGCCCGCGTTCGCGTTGTCCAAGCCCGTGTGACGCGAGAGGCGATACTCGAAAGGCGGCGCGCGTGTTGAACGCGCGCCGCTCTTTTTTTACAGGGGTAAGGTTTCAGCGCGGCTCACGCGTGAACCCTTTTCATGGAGGTGTCATCCTCTTAGGTCGTTCGTGATGGTTTGGATGAGCTTCTCAAGCACCTGCCATTTTGCTCCGGGAGTGATGAGGTAGATGCCCTTCAGCTCCTTCTTCAGTGAGTCAATAAGCGTGAGCGTCTCCTCTGCCGCATAGCGTTCCTGGTCTGCGGGCGCCAGCATAGACAGGTCGTTGAGGAATGCTTCCGGAAGGCGAATTCCTGGTACTTCATTGTGCAGGTAGAGCGCCAATCTTTCAGAAACCGGAGGCAGGAATCCAAGGAAAACACGCATGCGTGGAAATGCGGAAAGCGCATCCATGACCCGTTTCGCCTGGGCCGTGTCAAATACGGGCTGCGTCATGATAAACTGCGCACCTTCGGCTTCCTTTCGGCGAAGCTTCGAAATTTCCGCATCAAGGTTTGCGGCGGCCGAGTTGAAGGCCACGCCAATGGAGAAGTTTGTTTTGCCCTTGAGATCACGGCCACGCAGGGTGCGGCCGTTATTCAGTGTGTTGAGCAGACGGACGAGTCCGACAGAGGTGTGCTCATAGACGCCGACTCCTTTTTGGTGTCCGCCGATTTGCGGTGGATCGCCGGTGATCGCGAGGACGGCCTCAAGACCGGCCACATGCGCGGCCATGAGCGCAGATTGCGTCGCAAGTGCATTGCGGTCACGTCCGGTGATATGGCAGATCACCTGCTTGCCTGTCTCTTGACGCAGGCGATTGGCGACAAAAAAATTCTCCATGCGTGCGGATGCCAGGGGGTTTTCTGCAAGGCTGATGGCATCCGCGCCTGCTGCAAGCAAGGCCTTCGCTCCGGCGAACACAGGTTTCATATCGAGATGAGGTGGCGGATCGATCTCGGCGATGATGGGGAGTTGCTTGGTTTGGACCGACGCGAGAAACCCGCCGTGTATGGTCGGGGTTACCGGATGGTGTTCGCGTGTGTGCAGGGTGATGGCAGGTGTGTGTGCGTGAACTGGTTTTTTGCAGGTCACGCGTGAAGCGGGCACGTTTCGCATGCCAGCGACAGAGTGACGGATGGCTCGGATCGCATCCGGGGTCGTCCCGCAACATCCGCCGACAATGCGCGCGCCTTTGCGTATCCAGTTCACCGCTTCACGGGCAATATAGAGCGACGTGTCAATATAGGCGGTGCGGCCTCCGATGCGTTCTGGATAGCCAGCGTTGGGGTAGACGCAGATAAAGGCGCGATCTCCTGCGCCGAGTACGAGGCCGTCAATGGCGGCGCGTACAGCTTGCATGCCACGGCCGCAGTTGACGCCTACGCCGGCCACGCCCCAGCGCGACAGGCGTTCTGAAACGGCAGGTGCCTCTTCTCCGCTAGCCAGAAACCCGTCTGAAAAGACCATGTTGACAAAGACAGGGATTTCGCTGTTTGCAACCGCAAGGGCGGCTTGGGCAGCAGGGGCGACATGTTCAAAGGATTCAAAGGTTTCGAGAAGCAACATATCGACGCCCGCACTCCGCAAGATCTCGACTTGTTCCTGATAGGTTTCCCTCGAAAGCTCGTCGCTCTTTTCCTCCTCGTCTGAGGGGGCAACCGGACCGATTGCACCCGCGATGTACGCGCGGTTACCTGCAACTTCCTTGGCCAAGGAAACGCCAGTACGCAGAATCTCCTGATAGTTTGCGAAGGCAAAGCGGTTTGCAGAAAAGGTGTTGGTGCGTATGAGTTCCGCTCCGGCTTCAAGGTAAGCGGCATGCACGCGCCGTATGGCATCAGGATGGGTGATGTTGAGTTGCTCCGGGCCGTCGCGCAAATCAAACCCGAGCTCATGAAGATAAGTTCCCATCGCGCCGTCACCGACCAAAGGCGCTTGTTCAAGTCGTTCAAGTAACGTCATAACTGTATGATATCCTGTTGCCTGATCAGGTGACTAGCATGCAAAATGACCGTGTTAGATAAAGAGTAAGATTCGATGAGGAACGAGAGCTTTCCTTGTCGTAGCGCCAGTCCGGCTACAGGGTGCGGACGGCGAGCGTGACCTCGCCGTTGGGCTCGCCCTTCTCAAGCAGCAGCTTGGGGGACTTGCGAGGCCGGACGAGGCTCACCAGACGGCGTGCGGCGGTCATCCTGAGCGTGAGCAGGCGTTCGCCGCCGCTTTCAGGGAAGTCGGTGCTGTCCAGTTCCGCAAGCCCCTCGACGAGGAGCTTCGGCCCGGGATACTTGCCGATGTTTTTCGCGGCGTAATCCAGCGGGGCCGCAGCCAGTTTCCCGACCGGCTTGACCGTGCTTTCGACCATGCCCGCGCCGATGGAAAGAAAGGCCCCCGCGCAGAAGCGGAAGAACTGTTCGAGATCCTCGTCGTCCAGCGACTCGGTCAGGGTGAGCGACAGCGCGAAGCGGCCCTCGACCGGTTCCTTGAACAGGATGCGCCGGCCCCAGTTGACGGTTTCGAAATCGGCGCGTCCCTCCTTAAGCGCACAGGTTTGGGAGGCGCTCTTTTGCGCGACGCCGATCCGCGGCCAGATCAGGTCCGCGCTGAGCAGGTGCGTCGTTTCGGTATCGAGCCCGGAGGCCGTTTCGGGAATACGGATGCTGTGGAGGGTGATCTCCACCTCTTTACGTGTCGTAGCCATACAGTCGCTCCTTTTGAAGGATCATTATTTGCGTATAGCTTGACAGACGGCACGTATGAGTTCAAGCCTATCTTTGAAACGAAGGCTCTTTTTTCTGATAGGACGTGGGAGACAACATGCCGCCCGAAACGATCATTTTGATGCCGTCCTCGACCGAGATGTCCGTGAAGATGACCTCTTCCTCGGGATAGATCACGAGGAACCCCGTCGTCGGGTTGGGCGTGGTGGCGACGAACACGTTGTAGAGCGTCTTGCCGTCGGGGTTGAGGATCGTGCCGGTGATGAAACCGACGGCGAGCGAGCCTTTGCGCGGAAACTCGACGAGCACCACGGCCTTGAAGGCCGCCTTTGTCGAGGACGAGAAGGTTTCGACCACCTGTTTGGAGGCGGAGTAGACGGACTTCACGATCGGCAGTTTCATGAGCAGGGTTTCACCCCAATGGATCAGGCGGCGTCCGATGATGTGGTTCGTGATGAGGCCCACAAAATAGAGCAGCAGCACCGTGACAAAGAAGGCGATCAGCGTCAGTGCCCACTCCGGCAGTTCGCCCACCCAAGGCCGCATCACGGGGCGAGCGAAGGACGTGAGCGACGTGAAGAGCAGGTTCAGGACAAAAAGGGTCACCGCCAAGGGGATCAGCACCAGCAGACCCGACACCAGCCTGGCTCGCAAGTGCTTGCCGAAGGCGGAGCCGGTGTGTTTTTCGATTTCGTCACTCATAGGATTCTCTTTTCTGTGTTGTTGTGATTTATACCGCATTGGCCCTGACAGACACAAGCTAAACAGGAGCGGGCGCTCTAATCGGGAACATCCAGATCAGGGAGCGGATCAGGAGCGGGCGCGGTTTCAGGGGTGCGCCGATGCCGCAGCAGGCGGACCCAGGCGGCGATGCTCTCGACAGTGACGGCGGCCACCAGCAGGATCAGCAGCACGGAGATCCCGGCGAGCAAATAGTTTTTCTTCGGCAGGAAGTTGCCGGTGATGTTGAGCACGGCCGCCGTCAGCGTGGTCGTCAGCACGAACGCCATCGGGACCAGCGTGACCCAAAGATACTTCGCCTTGCCGGTGCGGATGAGGAAGGCGGTGCCGACGCCGAAGGCGATGATGCCCAGCATCTGGTTGGCGACACCGAACAGCGGCCAGAGCGTCTTGACGTCGCCGGTATAAAGCAGCCAGCCCCAGGCGGCGGAAAACAGCGCGGAGAAAACGATGATGTTTCCCCACCGCGACTTGTCGCCGAGCGGTTTCCACACGTGCCCCGCGAAGTCCTGAAGCAGATATCGGCCGACGCGCGTGCCGGCATCGATCGTGGTGAGGATGAACAGCGCCTCGAACATGATGCAGAAGTGGTACCAGAACCCCATCAGCCGGTTCAGCAGCGGGATCTTGTGGAAGATCCAGGTCATGCCTGCCGCCAGCGTGACGGCGCCGCCGGGGCGTCCGGCAAGATCCTCTCCGGCCAGCTTCGAGAGGTCGGCGAGCTGTTCCGGCACCATGCCGAGGGCCGCGAAGGCTTCGGGCCTGGCGTTGATCGCGAAGTAGTCGGGCATCGGCAGCACGGTGGCGGACACCAGCGCCATGAGGGCGACAAACGCCTCCAGCAGCATCGCGCCGTAGCCGATCGGCAGGATGTCGCGCTCGTTGCGGATCAGCTTCGGCGTCGTGCCGGAGCTGATCAGCGCGTGGAAACCGGAAAGCGCGCCGCAGGCGATCGTGACGAAAAGGAACGGAAAGAGTTTGCCGGGAATCACCGGCCCGCCGCCGGCCGTAAATTTCGTCAGCGCCGGCATTTTGATCTCCGGATGCACGATGAGAATGCCGATGGCCAAGGCAAAGATGACGCCGAGCTTCATGTAGGTGCTCAGGTAATCGCGCGGCAGGAGCAGGAGCCAGACCGGCAGCGCCGCCGCAAGAAAGCCGTACGCCGCCAGCACCACCGACATCGTTTTCTCATCCAAGGAAATGTAGTGCGCCCACGCCAGCTCCTTCACGTAGGGACCGGCGGCGACACCGAGCAGGATCAGGGTCATGCCGATCACCGTCGCCTCGACGATCTTCCCCGGCCTGAGGAACTTCAGGTAGAGCCCGACAAAGAAGGCGACCGGGATCGTGAAGCCGACAGTGAAGGTGCCCCACGGCGATTCCTTCAGCGCGTTGACGACCGGAATGCCGAGCCCGGCCATGGCGATGACCAGGATGAGGAGGACGGCGATGGAGGTGACGAGCCCCATACGCGGGCCGATGATCTCGCGTGCGATCTCCGCGATCGAACGCCCCTGGTGCCGCACCGAGGCCAGCAGGACGACCGAGTCATGAACCGCCCCCGCCAGCACCGCGCCGATCAGGATCCACAACGCCCCGGGGAGCCAGCCGAACTGCGCGGCCAGCACCGGCCCGATCAGCGGTCCCGCCCCCGCAATCGCGGCGAAATGGTGCCCCATGAGGACCCACTTGTTCGTGGGCATGTAGTCGCGCCCGTCCTGATGCGTTTCGGACGGGACCCGGCGCGTCGGATCCAGCGCCAGCACTTTCGCGGCCATGAAGGCGCCCAGAAAGCGGTAGGCGAGAACGAGTATCAACGCCGCCGCGATCACCAAAAACGCCGAATTCATCTTTGTCCCCCGCTCATCCGTCAAACACCTTGTTTCACGGGCGCGAAACAAAGGTTCAATTCATGAGGCGATAGTTTCCCCCTTTTGAGCCGGATTTGCAACCCCGTTCCTCAGGTGCGACAGGACGGCACCCGATTCGAAACCTCCCTGGAGATAGGGCTTGAAATAACCTAAGCGTATCTGATAATTTCAAAGCGGGTGAAGGCAATTGAAAAGCGTCTGCTTTTAGGCGGACAGCAGGGAGAAGACGATGAGTTCGTGGATCTATATGGGCGTGGTTGTGAGCTATGTCTTGGCGATGCTGGGGATCGGTTACTGGTGCATGCGGCGGACCCGGTCGGTCGGGGATTTCTTTCTGGGCGGGCGCACGCTGGGCCCGTGGATGAGTGCCTTTGCCTATGGAACCACGTATTTTTCGGCTGTTCTGTTCATCGGCTACGCCGGCAAACTAGGGTGGGGGTTCGGCATCCACACGATGTGGATCGTGCTCGGCAACACGCTCATCGGCACCATCCTTGCATGGAAGCTGCTGGCGGGCCGGACGCGGGACATGACGGTCCGCCTGAACGCCATCACCATGCCGGAGTTTCTCTGCGCGCGTTACGGCCACAAGCCGCTTCAGGTCGTCGCTGCTCTGGTCGTGTTCATTTTCCTCGTTCCGTATTCGGCGTCGGTGCTGATGGGCTTAAGTTACCTCTTCGAGATGACCCTCCACATCTCCTACGAAAGCGCGCTTTACTTCTTGACCGCGCTGACGGCCGTCTATCTGGTCATGGGAGGCTATTTTGCAGTCGCCGTCAGCGATTTCATCCGGGGGATCATTGAGTTCGTTGGCGTGATGATTATGGTCTATCTCCTGGCGCACCGGCCGGAGATCGGCGGCTTCGTTCAGGCCACGGGCAAGCTGCTGTCAAACCCGTCGTTCGCGCCGGGACTGGGAAGCGTGAAGGCGCTGGGGGCCGGAAGCTGGCTGGCGGTGAGCGTGCCGGGCTGGCTCACGCTGTTGTCGCTGGTGCTGATCACGAGCTTCGGGCCGTGGGCGCTGCCCCAGATGGTGCAAAAATTCTACTCCATCCGCAGTCGCGACGACGTCAATCGGGCCATGGTCATTGCCGGTGTTTTCGCGCTCTTCATGGCGTTCGGCGCCTATTACAGCGGCGCGCTGACGCACCTTTACTACGGCGCGAAACTGCCGCCGGAGTTGATGAGTCCGAAGGGGCCGATCTGGGATAAGATCATGCCGCATTTCATCACGACATCCGGCCTGCCCGCCGTGCTCATCATGGTGATCGTGCTGATGGTTTTCTCGGCCTCCATGTCCAGCCTGTCGTCCTTGGTGCTGGTGTCCAGTTCGGCCATTGCCATCGACCTTTACGGCGCGTTCGTGAACCGGCACGCCAACTCCAAGCGGACGATGGTCTTGCTGCGCGTCATGTGTGCCGTGTTTGTGGGGTGCTCGCTCTACATCGCCCTGAAGCGGCCGGTTTTCATCGTGAACCTGATGATCATGTCGTGGAGCACGCTGGCCGGCGTGTTCCTCGCCCCGTACCTGTACGGCCTGTTCTGGAGGCGGACCTCGCTGGCGGGGGTCTATGCGGGTATCGCCGCCGGACTGGCGAGCGCGTTTACCCTCTTTCCCCGGTGGGGACAAGACGGCGTGCCTCTCGCGGGGGCCATCACGATGTTCCTGCCCCTCCTGGTCGTGCCGCTGGTCAGTTTGCTGTCCCGCCCGCTGCCGCAGCCGCTGATCGACGCCGCGTTCGGCGGCGGACCTGCGCCGCAGAAGCCGGGGGTCGCTGCGGCGAAACCGTGAAACAGCAACGATTCTTCTGGTTTTTGAGCAGGGGGGAGCTTAAAATCACCCGCAGTTTTTTCGCGTGCCTGGGTACGGGTGTTTGTTCATGAAGAGTTTTGTCCGACAGATTAAACACGTTTTCATCGGCAGGGCCAAGAGTCCGTTTGACCACGATGTGTTCCACAAGATATCGCTCATCGCTTTCCTGGCATGGATCGGTCTGGGAGCGGACGGCTTGTCCTCCTCGTGTTATGGTCCTGAAGCCGCTTTTGTGGCGTTGCAGGGACACACCTATCTGAGCGTGTTCGTGGCTTTGGCGACGGTTGGCACGGTGTTCCTCATCAGCGCGAGCTATTCACAGATCATTGAGCTTTTTCCAACCGGCGGCGGCGGTTATCTGGTCGCCAGCAAACTGCTCAGCCCGAACGTGGGCATGGTCTCGGGCTGCGCGCTGCTCATCGACTATGTTCTGACCATCGCCCTTTCGGCGGCCAGCGGCGTGGAGGCCCTGTTCAGCTTTTTGCCCAACGAATGGCTTGTATTTAAGGTCGAAGCCTCGGTCGTTGTCATTGTTGTTTTGATCGTCCTCAACATGCGCGGCGCCCGGGAAAGTGTCGAGCCGCTGATTCCCATTTTCCTGGTGTTTGTGGCGACGCACATCTTTGTGATCCTTTATGCTTTCTTGACGAATGCGGGGCAGGTGCCGCAGATCGTAGCCGATGTCTCCAAGGAGGCCCGGGCCGCGTCAGCCCAGATCGGCGTGTGGGGGGTTCTCATGCTGATCTTCCGCTCCTACAGCCTGGGTGCGGGTACGTATACGGGCATCGAAGCGGTCAGCAACGGGCTCAATATCCTGCGGGAACCCAAGGTTCAGACAGGCAAGCGGACCATGACCTATATGGTCTGGTCTTTGGCCTTTACCGTTTTTGGGCTGATGGTCGCTTATCTTCTTTTCAAGGTGAGCCCTCAGCCGGGCAAAACGCTCAATGCCGTTCTTTTTGAGGCGATGACAAGCGGCTGGGGCCGGTGGGGAACGGTTTTTGTGATCACGACCCTTCTTTCGGAAGCGCTTTTGTTGTTCGTGGCCGCGCAGACAGGTTTTCTGGGGGGGCCAAGGGTTATTGCGAACATGGCGCTTGACCGCTGGTTCCCCAACAAATTCGCAAACCTGAGCGACAGGCTGGTGACCCAGAACGGCATTCTGATCATGGGTGCGGCCGCGCTGGTGACCGTTGTTCTTGCGCACGGCAAGGTCCAGCTCCTGGTGATCTTCTACAGCATCAACGTCTTCATCACGTTCTTCTTGTCCCAACTTGGGATGTCGAAGCATTGGTGGAGCCTTCGCAAGGAGTCGGATCAGAAGTGGAAACGCAGCCTCCTCGTCAGCGGGTCAGGCCTTATGCTGACAACGGTGATCCTCGTTTCAGTGGTGGTCCTCAAATTCAATGAAGGCGGGTGGATCACCCTGTTTGTTACGGGCTCTCTCATCTTTGTGGCGGTTCTCATCAAAAGGCATTATCTCGAGGTCGCCAAGATGCTCCGCCACTTGAACTCGCTGGTTCACATGGCCTCGAAAGAGCCGAAGGTCATGGAGAAAGTGCCCGTCTTCGATCCGGCGGTCCGCACGGCGGTTGTGCTGGTGAACGGGTTCAACGGCCTTGGGCTGCACACGCTGTACAATGTCACCCGCTTCTTCGGCAAGGAGTTTAAGAACTTTATTTTTGTCCAGATCGGCGTGATCGACGCGGGGAATTTCAAGGGTGCGTCCGAGGTGAGCAATCTGGACGCGCAGATCAAGAAAGATCTGGCGCGCTATGTGGAACTCATGCAGCGTCACGGGAACTATTCCGAGGGACTGGCCTATATGGGGGTTGACGTCCTTGAGGAGGCCGACAAGGTCATTGCCGCTGTTTCACAGCGGTTTCCGCATGCGGTGATCTTCGGCGGGCAGCTGGTGTTCCCCAGGGAGTCGCTCTGGACCCGCTGGCTCCACAACGGCACGGTCTTTTCGCTCCAGCGGAAGTTCTATCAGAGCGGCATACCCTTCGTCGTGCTCCCGATCAGAGTTTAGCGGCACTCGACGGCCCCGGTTCGGCGGCTGTGCCGGCGAGTGCCAGCCGCGCCTGGCGGCGGCGGTGGAAAAAGGTGTAAACCGCCAGCACCAGCACACAGAACACGCACAACGACAGGGCCGCCTCGCGGTAATACGTGTGCAGGAGCGCCTGGTTCTTGCCCGCAAAATAGCCGATCCAGGCCAGAACCGCCGCCCAGAGGCCGGCCCCCACGCCCGTATACAGGCAGAACCGCGTGAGATTCATGTGTGCCAGACCGGCCGGGAAAGAGATGAAGTGCCGCACGCCGAGGATCAGCCGTCCGGTGAAGGTGCCCACCTCGCCGTGGCGCAGGAAGAACGTTTCCATCTTGGCGAATTTGTGCGGGGGGCACAATACGTACTTGCCGTATTTCAGGAAGAACGGGCGTCCCAGCCAGTAGGCCAGCCCGTAGTTGATCAGTGCGCCCAGGACGCTGCCGATCGTGGCCATCAGGATGGCGATCCAGATGTTCATCTTTCCCGTGGCGGCAAGGTAGCCCGCCTGCGGCATGACCAACTCGCTGGGCAACGGGATGAACGTGCTTTCCAGTGTCATCATGATCAAAACGCCCAGGTATCCCGTTTGCTCTACGAAACGCACCGTCATCTCGAACAATTCAATCAACATCTCGGACCCCTTTGTTGTCACTGTAAAAGCCATATAATGGAGATTATTTGTCGGATGTCAACGACAGAAAAAACGGACCTTTCCGCGGGGGCGCAGGTTTGACTTCCTCCGCCGCATGTGAGAGAATTAAATCCATTTTTCAATCGTTCATTTCGTTGCGGCGCGGTACGCGCCAGATGTCCTATTATGCATGATTTCTCACTCTTCTCGATGTTCAAGCAAGGCTGGCCGGTGCTTTCCGTCCTGCTCTTGATGTCGATCTTTTCCACGGCCGTGCTCATCGACCGTTGGCGGGCGTTCCGGCGCACCCGTTGCGATGCCCTGAAGTTCATGCGCCATGTGATACGCATTGCCGAGGAGCGCGGGCGTGACGCCGCCCGTTCTTACTGCGGCAAATACAGTTTTCCAGTGGCCCGCGCCGCTTTGGCCGTGTTCGACGCGCGCGTCGACCGTGAAGCCGCCATGACGCACGCCATCGAGTTGGAGGTACACCAGATCGAGATGGGCGTGGCGGCGCTGGGGACCATTGCCAGTCTCGCCCCGTTCGTCGGCCTGTTCGGTACCGTGGTGGGCATCATTAAGGCGTTTGGCAGCATCGCCGTGAATTCCGGCGGCACCGAGGTGGTTTCAGCCGGTATTGCCGAGGCGCTGGTGACAACCGCCTGCGGCCTGCTGGTCGCCATCCCGGCCGTCGCCGCCTACAACTACTGTGTCCACCGGATCAAGAACCTGGCCCGCGAGACCGAGCTGGCCGTCTACGAACTCGCGGCCTGGTTGTCGGAGCGTGACGCGCAGCAGGCACAACCACCCGCGGGGGCACAAGGTGCCGTGCCGCGCTTCTGAAACCGCCACATTGTGAAAACAGCTTCTTCCAGCGATAAGTACCAGCTTGTGGCGGAGATCAACATGATCCCGTTCATCGACATCACGCTGGTGCTGCTCATCATCGTCATGGTCATGACGCCCTTTCTCGTGAAGGAGCAGATCAAGATCAACCTCCCCGCCACCAAGTCCGCCCATGACCCGGTGGATTCCCGCCGTTTGGTGCAGATCGACGTCACGCGCGACGGCGCTATCCGCGTGGACGGCACGACCGTCGACGAAGACGGCGTTTACGAGGCCATCCACAGCAAACTGACCGACCCCGAAAACCAGCCCGTCGTGATCGCCGCCGACCGCGACGTGCCCTTCGAGAAGGTGGTCGTGGCGATGGATGCCGCCAAGCGCTGCGGCGCCAAGCGGATGGGCGTCAGCGTCAAGCGCGGCGACGCCGGCAGCGGCAGCTCCGCCGAG
Source organism: bacterium (assembly GCA_025360845.1). Classification (GTDB taxonomy): domain Bacteria; phylum Verrucomicrobiota; class Kiritimatiellia; order RFP12; family UBA1067; genus JAHFSX01. The sequence continues at coordinate 28,892 of JANYBJ010000315.1, read as the reverse complement.
GCCGCCGAAGAGGCCAAGCCCCGCAGTTCCACCGACAAGCCTAAGCCCAACAGCCCCGCCGGCGCCAAGCGCAACGCCAGTCCCGTGAAGCCACACCCGACCAAGAAGTAGCCGGCTCTAATGGCTGGCGAGGTGAACTCGGCTTTGCGGCTGCCGATGTGATGACGTATGATGGTGGCCACAATGAACCCTCTTAGCTGGTCGCAGGCGCGGTGATGGCCCTTTTCTTCACGCGGGTTCCGCGCGAGATCACGGCGCTCACTGCGGGCTCTTCGTCGTGATCGCGGGGATCGAGACGACCGGGGCACCCGAGCGGCTGCTCGCGTGGCTGGGGGGCCATGGCGTGGCCGTGGCGAGCCCTTACGCGTTGACAGGTGTGGGCGCGCTGCTGAGCAACCTGGTGAGCAACGTGCCGGCGGTGATGCTGCTGGTGAGGTTCCTCGGCGGGGCGCCCGCCGAGCGTGGTACGTGCTGGCGCTGGCGAGCACCTTCGCCGGCAACCTCATCACACCATCGGCAGCATCGCGAACCTGATCGTGATCGAGCAGGCGCGGGGGTTCGGCGTGACGTTGACCTTCCGCAAGCACGCGCGATGCGGCATCCCCGTTACGCTCGCGTCGCTTGCGATTGTGGTCGTGTGGGTATGGGCGACGCGTCGGTAGCGCGGCCTCACTGTTCCATCAGGCCTGCCGCAGGAAGGATTAACGCTGGCGGGAGAAGAGGTATCCGCCGGCGGCGAGGAAGAGCGCGTTGGGGAGCCAGGCCCCAAGCAGGACGGGGATAAACTGGTTCTTGGTCAGCACCATGCAGCCGAGCGAAGCGGCGTAGAACCCGAAGAACATGGCGACCGCGTAGATCACGCCCTTGAAGACACTCTGACGTCCGGTGGCGACACCCGCGGGGATCGCGAACAGGGTGATGATCAGGCAGGAAAACGGCGCAGCCAGGCGGGCGTGAATGTCGAACGTCTTGGAGGCGACCTCTTTCGCCTCAAGATTGGGGTGCGTCTTGAGATAGTGGAACATGTCGCGGATCGTGTAATACTCCCACGCCTTGTTCATGAGCAGGAAGTCGCGAGGGGTCTCGGTGAGCTCCGGGAAGGAGCGGATCACGAGGCCCGCAAGGGCGGGTGTGGGATTTGCGACGGGGTTGTTCAGCTCGTCGAAGTGCTGGTACTGCGGATAAAAGAACCACCACTGGCCGTCGAGATATTCGGCCTTGCGGCAGGTGATGTCAAGCTGGCGGCTGCCGTCGGGACGGTCGAACGAGAGGCGCACGCCTTCGAGCAGGCGCGGGTTGTCGAGCGTCATCTTGTTGATGCGCCAGACGCGCCCGGCCTGCTGGTTGATATAGGGCGTGTTCTCCTGGACCAAGGAGTCCGCCAGGGTGAACCGGTTTTCGCGGTACGCGCGGGCCTGCTCGGCGGCCCAGGGCGCGTAAAACTCGTTGTTGCAGGCGACGAAGACGGCCATGAGACAGGCTACCGCCAGCAGCGGACGGACGATGACCAAGAAGCCGATCCCGCTGGCGCGCATGGCCGTGATCTCGCTGTGGCGGCAGAAGTTCCACATGGTGTAGAGCGTGGCCAGCAGCAGAGCCGCGGGGATCAGCCATTCCAGATAGGGCGAGAGGTAACCCGCGAAAAACGAGAGCACCGTCAGAAACTCGGGCTTCGCTTCGACGATCCGGTTGAACGAGCCGAACAGTTCGAAAAGCACGTAAACGCCCAAGAAGCCGATCAGGCAGTAGGACAGCGGCACCAGGAATTCGCGCAGCACGTATCGGGTGAGGATTCGCATAAACGGGGGAGAGTATACGGCACGCCGCGCCGCTTCGACAACCCTCATTTTCGGGAATGCGCCCGCTCTTGATTTGGCGGGGGCATTGTGCAACACTTGAATGCGCGTTTAACGGAAGGTTTATTCATGTTGTACTATGGACGTGGTGCGGTCAGCGAGGTGCTTGACCGCGCGCAGTTGAAGCGGGGGCTGTTCGAGGCGCTGGACAAGCTCGGGCCGCGCGCGAAAGTGCTGGCGCTGCCGCCCGACTTCACCCGGCTCCACTCTCAGGCGGGGCTCCTGACCCGGTACGTCCGGGAGTATTACGGGGAGCGTCTCGCGGCGGTGCTGCCCGCGCTGGGAACGCATTCGCCCATGACGCCGGGCCAGATCCGCGAGATGTTCGGCGAAATGCCGCTGTCGCTCTTTAAGCCGCACGACTGGCGCAACGACGCGGTGACGCTGGGCACGGTGCCGTCCGCCTATGTGAGCGAGATCACCGAAGGTAAGCTGGACTTCGACTGGCCCGTACAGGTCAACAAGCTGCTGGTCGAAGGCGGCTTCGACCTCGTCCTTTCGCTGGGCCAGGTGGTGCCGCACGAGGTGATCGGCATGGCCAATTACAACAAGAACCTGTTCGTGGGCACGGGCGGCGCGACGGCGATCAACCGCAGCCACTTCGTGGGCGCGGTGTACGGCATGGAGCGCATCATGGGTCGGGCCGACACGCCGGTGCGGAAACTGTTCAATTACGGGTCGGAGCATTTCGGCCATCTGTTGCCCGAGACGGTCTACGTGCTGACCGTGGTGGGCCGCGCGGCGGGCGGCGGGCTGGCCGTGCGCGGACTTTATGCGGGCCCGGACAGCGAAGCGTTCAACCGCGCCGCGGCGCTGTCGCTTGAGGTGAATTTCGAGCGGGTGCCGAAGCCTTTCAAGAAGTGCGTGGTCTATCTGGACCCCGCCGAGTTCAAGAGCACTTGGCTGGGCAACAAGGCGATCTACCGCACGCGCATGGCGATGGCCGACGGCGGCGAGCTGCTGATTCTCGCACCCGGCGTACAGGAGTTCGGCGAGGACGCGCAGATCGACGCGCTGATCCGCAAGTACGGCTATTGCGGCACGCCGAGGACGCTGGCGGCCGTGAAGGCGAACCCGGAGCTGCGCGAGAACCTCGGCGCGGCGGCGCATCTGATCCACGGTTCCTCCGAGGGCCGCTTCGGCATCACCTATGCGCCGGGGCGCCTCACGCGCGAGGAGATCGAGGGCGCGGGCTTCAAGTACGCCGACGTGCAGGCGATGCTGGCACGCTACAATCCGGATACGCTGACGGACGGCGTCAACGTGATGCCCGACGGCGAGGAGATTTTCTATATCAGCAATCCGGCGCTCGGCCTCTGGGCCGTACGCGAACGGTTTCAACCGTAACGCAACTAAAGGAATCTCTCATGTCAGTTCCATTTAAGGTTGATTTGAACGGCAAGGTTGCGGTGGTGACCGGCGGCAGCGGCGTGTTGTGCAGCGCGATGGCCATCGCGCTGGCCGAGTGCGGCGCGGCCGTGGCCGTGGCAGGCCGGAATCTGGAAAAGGCGCAGCTGATCGCGGATCAGATCACGGCGGCGGGCGGCAAAGCCATGGCGGTGGCCTGTGACGTTTTAGAGAAGGCGAGCCTGGACGCCGCGAACGAGGCGGTTGAAAGGGAGTTGGGACCGGTCTCAATCCTTATCAACGGCGCGGGAGGCAACCATCCCAAGGGCGCCACGGCGATGGAAGACCTGAATCCCGACGACCTGCTCAACGATAAACGCGATTTTGCGACTTTCTACGATCTCGACACCAAGGGCATCGAGTCTGTGCTCGACCTGAACTTTCTGGGCACGCTGCTGCCGACGCAGGCCTTCACCAGGAAGATGGCGCTGAACCGCTCGGGCGTGATCATCAACATCTCGTCGATGAGCGCGTTTAGCCCGCTCACCAAGATCCCCGCGTACAGCGCCGCCAAGGCCGCGGTGAACAACTTCACGCAGTGGCTGGCGGTACACATGGCGAAGGCGGGCATCCGCGTCAACGCGATCGCGCCGGGCTTTTTCGTGACGGAGCAGAACCGCGCGTTGCTGACCCATCCGGACGGCACGCCGACGCCGCGTTCGGCGAAGATCTTGGCGCATACCCCGATGGGGCACTTCGGCGAGGCGTCCGACCTGACCGGCGCCCTGCTGTGGCTGGTGTCGGACCAGGCGGCCGGTTTCGTGACCGGTGTGGTCGTGCCGGTGGACGGCGGGTTCTCGGCGTACAGCGGGGTGTAGGGGCGACCGGCGGTCGCCCAAAGTTGGCGTTAGGAATTAGGAGTGGAGAGGAGAAGACCATGGCAAAGAAAACAAGCAAAGCGGATATCGGGCTGATCGGGCTGGCGGTGATGGGCGAAAACCTCGTCCTGAACATGGAGAGCAAGGGCTACACCGTGGCGTGCTTCAACCGCACGGTGGAGAAGGTCGACGCCTTCATAAGCGGCCGCGGCGCGGGCAAGAGGCTCATCGGCTGCCACACGCTGGAAGAGCTGGCCGCGAGCCTCAAGAAGCCGCGCCGCGTGATGCTGATGGTCAAGGCCGGCTCGGCCGTGGACCAGACCATCGAGGCGCTCCTCCCCGTTTTGGAAAAGGGCGACATCATCATCGACGGCGGCAACAGCCACTTTCCGGACACCGTCCGGCGCACGCGGGCTCTGGCCGAGAAGGGCCTGCGCTTCATCGGCACAGGCGTGTCCGGCGGCGAGGAGGGTGCGCTCAAGGGCCCGGCGATCATGCCCGGCGGCGACGTCAAGGCGTGGCCGTATGTGAAGGAGATCTTCCAGGACATTTCGGCCAAGGTCGACGACGGCACGCCCTGCTGCGCGTGGATCGGCGGCGACGGCGCGGGCCACTTCGTGAAGATGGTCCACAACGGCATCGAGTACGGCGACATGCAGCTCGTCTGCGAGGCGTACGACCTGCTGGCGCGCGGGCTGGGCCTGAGCGCCAAGGAGATGCAGAAGGTCTTCGCCAAGTGGAACGCGGGCGACCTCGACAGCTACCTGATCGAGATCTCGGCGGACATCCTCTCGCAGGAAGACGAAGAGACCGGTAAGCCGATGGTTGACGTGATCCTCGACACGGCCGGGCAGAAGGGCACGGGCAAGTGGACCTCGCAGGCGGGGCTCGACCTGGGCGTGGCCATCCCGCAGATCGCGGAGGCGGTGTTCGCGCGTTGCCTGTCGGCGGTCAAGGAGGAGCGCGTCGCGGCCTCGAAGGTGCTCAAGGGGCCCGCCACCCGGACAGAGGTGGATAAGAAACTTTTTGTCCGGCAGCTCGCGCAGGCGGTCTACGCCTCGAAGATCTGTTCGTATGCGCAGGGCTACCAGCTCATGCGCGCGGCGGCGGCCGAGTACAAGTGGGACCTGCACTACGGCGAGATCGCGCTGGTCTGGCGTCAGGGCTGCATCATCCGCGCGCGTTTCCTCGGCAAGATCAAGGAGGCGTTCGACGCCGATCCCGCGCTGGCCAACCTGCTGCTCGACCCCTATTTCAGGAAGGTGATCGCCAAAGCGCAGAGCGCGTGGCGCGCGGTCATCAAGACGGCGGTGGACCTGGGCATCCCGGTGCCGGCCATGGGTACGGCGCTCAACTACTACGACGCCTACCGCAGCGCCCGTCTGCCGGCCAACCTCCTGCAGGCGCAGCGCGACTACTTCGGCGCGCACACCTTCGAGCGTGTTGACAAGCCGCGCGGCGAGTTCTATCATCATATCTGGACGGAGAGTGGAGGCAACACCGCCTCTTCGACGTACACCGTGTAAGAAGTCCTTTAGTGCGTGAGTGCATTAGTCGGGGCAATCCTCTGCGGGTGCTCCGTTTTTTGGATAAAAGGAGACATGCAATGAAGAAAGTAATCAAGATTCTGGCCGGCATCGTTATCGCGCTGGTCGTGTTGGTCCTGGTCGCCGCGCTGTCGCTGCCGCTCTACATCGGTCCTGTTGTGAAGGCGGCCGCTAAGGTCGGCGGCCCCGCCGCGCTGGGCGTTCCCGTGTCGGTGGGCGACGTCAAACTCAGGCCGCTGCTGGGTGTTCTGACGATTACGCAGGTGAAGATCGGCAATCCGGAGGGCTACTCCAAGGGTGAGGCCTTTGCGGTCGAGAAGGTCGAGATCGGACTGAAAACCGCTTCTCTGTTCAGTGACACGATCATGATAAAGGAAATTCGGATCGAGGCGCCCGCCATCGGGTTCGAAAGCAAGGACGGCAAGTCCAATTTCGACACGATGCTGGCCAACGCCAAGAAGAACGCCGCGGAGCAGAATGCCAAGAAGCCGGAGGCGAAGCGGACGTCCAAGAAAATGATCATCGAGGAGTTCACGCTGAACGGCGCGAAGGTGTCGTATACCTCATCCGTCACATTCGGCAAGCCGGTGACGCTGCCGTTGCCGTCGCTGACGCTCCACGATATCGGCAAGGCGTCCGGCGGAGCCACGGCCGCCGACGCGCTCACCGAGATCGTCAACGGCATTGTCGGCGGACTGACAAAGATGATTTCCGGGTTGGCAGGGTCGGCCAACGATCTGCTGAAAGGTGCGGCCGGCGGCGCGACAGACGCCGCGAAAAGCGCGAAGGACGCGGCCAAGAGCCTGAAGAAGCTGTTCAAATAAAGCTGCCCTTTCAGCCGAAAACAAACGCGGCCTCTTCCGGTGCTCCGGGAGGGGCTGTGTTGTCTGTGTGGACTGTCATATGTATCGAGTGAGGTAACGCATGTCGAACGTGTTCCAAACGCTCGAAGATACAACCGCGCGCGGTGCGGCGGGGCTGACGGCGGAAGCCCGCGAGACGCTGGCGCAGGCTGTGTGTGCGTTGCAGACCGCAGACGGCGGCTTCGCGGGTCTGGACGGCCGGCCGGACCTGTACTTTTCGTTTTTCGCCTGGCTGAGTCTGCGGGCGTTGGGCGAGCCGTTTGATCGCGGGCGGCTGTGCGCCTATGCCGAGACGCAGTCGCGCCGGGCAAAAGGGGTTGACGCGCAATGCGCCGCGATCCTGCTGGCGTGCGAGGGACGGCGTTCGCGACGCTCGGGGTGGCTTGCGCTGGGGAGCGCCCTGTTGCGGGGCGAGCCGCGCGCGGTTTACGGCGCGTTTCTGCTGGCGCTCGCGACCGGAGAGGTCCCCCGCTGGGCGGCACGCTGGGCGTGGCGGAGTCAGCGGAAAACAGTTGCCGCCGGATTAGCCGAACGCTTGCCGACGCCGCGTCTGGCGGCCGGGCTGGTATTGGCGACGCTGGCAGGTGAATGTGGCACGGGCCTCCTGCCCGTGTTGGAGTCGAGGCGGCGGGCGGGTGGCGGGTTCGCCTCGGCTGACGTTGCAGAGGCGGACCTGCTGGCTACCGCGGTGGCGCGATTCGCCTGCGGCTTCGGCTCGCGGGGTCGCTCGCCCTCCAAGGTTTCTTCGGTGCGCAGGGAGGGCGAGACGCTGTCGAGCCGCACGCGTGACGATCTCGCGTTCATCGAGGCGTGCTGGCTGGACGACGGCCTGTTCGGCGCTTCGCCCGCCGCGTTGCGCGGCGATGCCGAGCATACCTTTTACGCGCTGCTGGCGCTCGGGACGTGCCGCGCGGATCACTCCTGAGGCTTGGCGATCTTGAGGGTCCAGGCAAAATCGCACGGCAGGTTGCCGGGGTTGAGCGCGGGCGGCTGGATCGTGAGCTTGCCGTCGGCTCAGGCGAAGGTCACGGGCAGCTTGCTGCCGAGCAGCGTGACGGTCTCGGCCTTGGCGACATGGTCGATCACCAGCGGCGCCTGCGGCCAGCGCGCGCAGATCATGTAGAGCGCGTCGGGCTTCTTGGAGAAGTAGACCTTCGTTTCGCGCATGTTTTTAGGGCGGAACCCCCACGCGGTGGTGCCGTAGATGGCCTCGCCGTTGACCTCCAGCCACTTGCCCATGTCGAGCAGGCGCTCCTGCATGATCACAGGGATGAGGCCGTCGGCCTGCGGTCCGATATTGAGCAGCAGGTTGCCGCCGCGGCTGACTTTTTCGACGAGGGTTTCGACGCACTGCGCGGAGGTCATGTAGTCGGTGGTGGTCTCGAAGCGGTTGAACCCGAAGGAGCCGCCGATGCCGCGGCACTCCTCCCACGGGTGAACGAACTGGGTGTCCAGGGCGCTGCCTGTGTGGACGAGGTCGTACTCGGTGGTGTAGTGGCCGCCGTGCAGGCCGCGGGTCTTGTTGCCCCAGCGGTCGTTGACCACCACGGTGTCTTTGACGGGCGACTCGTTGTAGAGCCAGGCGAGGAAGTCGACGCTGTGCAGCTCCTCGTCCGAGTAATCCCACTCGCCGTCGGTCCAGACGATGTCGGGCTTGTAGCGAGTGACGAGCTCCTTCATCTGCGGGAAGTTCATCTCGGTGAACCAGCGGCCGATGGTCTCTTTGGAGTAGAGCGGGTTGCCCCATTCGAGCAGCGAGTAGTAGTAACCCATGTGCAGGCCCTGTTTGCGGACCGCTTCGATCAGGTCGCCGGCCAGGTCGCGGTGGGAGCCGAGGAACTGGCTGTTCCAGCGCGGGCTGTAGGCGCTGGGCCAGAGCGCGTAGCCGTCATGGTGTTTCGAGGTGAGGACCACGTATTTGGCACCCGATTTTTTGAAGAGGTCGGCCCATTGGTCGGGGTTGAAATGCTCGGCGCGGAACTGTGAGGCAAAGTCGGCATAGGCGACGCGGTCGCCGTAAACGCGGGCATGGTAATTGGTGAAGGCCGGGGTCTTCGTGCGCAGCCGGTTGTCGTAATGCTCGGAGTACTTCGCGTAAACGTTCGCCTCGTCGGTGGGCGCGTAGGCGGGTACGGCGTAGACGCCCCAGTGAATGAAAATACCGAATTTCGCCTCTTGCCACCACTGCGGGATGGGGCGCTTGTCGAGAGATTCCCAGTCCGCCTTGTAAGGGGTCTGGGCTTGAAGTGAACTCATGCAGGCGAGGAGGAAGGCGAGGGCGAGTATACGTTGCATAGGACGTCCGTGCGTTGAGGGTTGTGTCAGGAGGAGAGAGTTGTGCGCAATTTGGCGGCCAGCTTGCCCAGCGTAAAGGGCTTCTGAATAAATTGGAAATCGCCTTCGCTCATCCCCCGATTGGCGATGATGTCGGCGGTATAGCCGGACATGAACAGGACCTTGAGATCGGGGTATTGCCGGCTGAGCTGCTTCCACAAATCGCGTCCGCTCATCCCCGGCATGACGACGTCGGTCATCAGCAGATGGATGGTTCCTGTAAAGGCATTGACCCGTTCGAGCGCCTCTTCCGCACTGCTGGCGGGCAATACCGCGTATCCCAGCTTGTTGAGCAAGGTTTGGGCCAGCGCGAGCAGGGCCGGCTCGTCTTCGACCAACAGGATGGTCTCCGTTCCGGAAGGGGGCGCGAGCGACACCTCTTTCTGAGAGTCCGGCAACGATGCCGGCGCGTCTTGCCGCGGCAAGTAGATGGCGAACCGCGAACCGCTCCCCGGCTTGCTGTCGAGCTCGATGAACCCTTTATTCTGTTTGACGATGCCGTATACGGAGGGAAGTCCGAGCCCGGAGCCCGCGCCGCTCTGCTTGGTGGTGAAGAAAGGCTCAAAGATGCGGGACTTCGTGGTGGCGTCCATGCCGCAGCCGGAATCGCTGATCGAGAACAAGACGTAGTCGACGGCAGCGGCGCCGTCCGGCGGCGCGCCGGCGGCGAGCGTCGAACACGGCACGTTGCGGGTTTCGATGGTGATCCGGCCGACATCGGTGATCGAATCGCGGGCATTGACGATCAGGTTGACCAGGATCTGGTCGAGCTGTCCGGGATCCAGCAGGACAGACCAAAGAGCGGTGTCGGGATGCCACTCCACGACGATCTCTTCTCCCGCGAGTCTGCGTAACATCACGAGCATGCCGCTGATGGTGTCGTTGAGATTCAGGTGGCGGGGCATGATGGTCTGTTTGCTGGCGAAGGCCAGAAGCTGTTTGACGAGTTTGATCGAGTGGCTGCTGGCGGTCATGATCTCGCTGAGTTCGGAATGGACCGGATTGGCGTTGCCGAGACGCCCCATGGCCAGTTCGGCGTTCCCGATGATGACGGACAACATGTTGTTGAAATCGTGGGCGACGCCACCTGCGAGACGCCCGACCGCCTCGATCTTTTGCGACTGGTGGAGCTGTTCCTCGAGCTTCGCCTGTTCTACGGAGGCGCGTTTGCGCTCGGAAATGTCGGTGATGAAACCCTCCAGCGCCTGGACCGAACCGTCTGTCCCCATGATCGCACACCCGCGTTCCCAGACCCACTTCTCGCCCCAGTCGGCTGTGCGGATGCGGTATTCCATGGTGAAGGGTTGCCGTGTGCTGAGGGCCTGCGTGACCGTATTCCAGACGTATTGGCGGTCATCGGGATGGATCAGGTCTGCATAGGCGAGGCGTGAATTGTCGATCAGGTCGGCCGGACTGTAACCCGTCAAGGCGAAGCACCCCTCCGACACGAAATGCATGGTCCAATACGTGTCGTAATTGCACCGGTAAGCCATTCCGGGGAGGTTGTTCATGAGCGTGGACAGGCGGCGCTCGCTTTCCCGCAACGCCTGCTGTGAGGCGTGTTCTGCGGTTTGGTCGCGAAAGACCATGACCACGCCGGTCAACTGGCCGTTCTCGCCGCGTATCGGTGCGCCGCTGTCAGAGATCAAATGCTCCTTTCCGTCGCGGGCGAGGAGCACCGAAGGATTCGCCAATTCCACGGTCTCACCCCCATGCAACACGCGCCAGACCGGGCTTTGGACGGGGGCACGGGTATCTTCACTGACAATGTGGAAAACATCTTCGATGGGACGCCCGGACGCCTCGGACTCCGGCCAGCCGGTCAACTGCTCGGCGACGGCGTTCATCTGGAGCACATGCCCCTTGTCGTCGGACGTGATGACCGCATCGCCGATGCTGTAGAGAATGGTGCGGAACTTCTCGTTGGCCGCCCGCTGCTCCCGCTCCACGCGGTAGAGGTTGCGGTAGACGTGGGCCTGCTGGAGCCGTGAGCCGAAGGCTGCAACGGCCGCAACGAAGAGGATGCCGAGGATCACGAGCCGCGTGGTCATGACCGTTCGGTAGTGGACTTCCGACAGAAGCTCGCTGCGGTCCACTTTGGCGACCAAGAACCAGTCAGAGTTGGCGATGGGGTGAAGGAAGGACACCACCTCAACATCCCGGTAGTCCCTGCCCAGAAACAACCCCTGCTTGCCGAGCACCGCCTGTACGGCAGGCACGTCGGTTTTTGTGAGGGACACACGCAGTTTCATGGCCTTGTCGATCGGGTGGCGCGGCGTGTTGAGATAGACCACGTCCTTGCCTTCGCGCCGCACGAGCAGTGTTTCCGCGCTTCGGCTGGTCACGGGCCAAGAACGGATCAGCGGATAAAGGAAATCTTCCGCGTCGCTGCGCAGGATGAGCGCGCCGATCAGCCGTCCGTCGGCTTCGCAGACCGGTGCGGCGGTGTCGATGTGAACGCCGCCGTCGGCACTCGTAAAGAAGTCCGAGAGGGTGGGCGAACGGGTCGCAAGAGCAATGGCGACCGCGCGCTGCGTCGCCGGCGTCGTCGGGATGGGTGCGTCGGTGGCTGACCGTACAATCGCACCGGTCTGGGAGAGAAGAAGCGCGTCTTCGTAAAAGGAGCCCTTGCGGTTGAGGACCAGCATGGTGTGCAAATCGCTGTCATCCGTTTTCGCGATCGCCCGCGTCAAGGTGGGCCCTTGCGCAAAGCGGATCGCGTCGGCGAGACGCTCTTTACGCCACTCGGCGACCTGTCCTGCCTTGAGAATGCCGGTGGCCGCAAGATCCCGTGCCCGCTCGGCGTACACATGGTCCTCCGTGATGCGTTGGCGGGAGATGCCGATGATCGCTATCAATACTGCGGATACGGCAAAGGCCGCAATCCAGAGCCACTGTCTGGGAACTGATATTCGGTCTTTTTCTTTCATGCAATGCCTCATTTTTCCCAACCCGTAACCATCGTCCACAGTTCCAATGTAGATTATGCCACATGAAAGTCGTTTGTCAACGACGGCGTATGACGGAAGAGAGTTTACCACCTAGACCCCACGTGTACCAAGATTCGCCTGAAAGATTTTTAAAAAGCGGCCGCCAAAGGAGCGGGTTCATAAGTTGGAGGAAGGAAAAGGGAAAAAAGTTGGCGTTCCGCATTTACAGGATGGGCACGCTTTGGCTAAACTACCGGAATTACAATAAGTGTAAAAAACGGTTTTTTGCGCCTCACAGAGGTGCGTTAACGCGAAAGGATGCTTCAGATGAAAAAAACGGGTGTTACCTCTCATGTGCTGGCCGGTGCTCTGGTCGCCGGTCTGAGCGCAGGATTGATGGGATTCACGGGGGGTTGTGTAACGGGGGACGCGTGTCACCAAGCGAAAAAGGGGACGGTTCAGATGAAGAATGCGGATTTTTACAAGGCCGGCAAGTTCGACAGCGCGAAGGCCAAGCAGGCCTATTTCGATCTGATGACCAAGTTCAACGTGCCGATTTATGCCGCGCTGAAGAAGGACGACGGGTTTTTCTGGGCGACGGATTTCGGTAAGGGAGACTTCCTTTCGTATGGCATGGCCGGCGTCTTCTGGTGCAACGAGAAGGCCGAAGGGTATTTCGGTCACGAGATCTACCTGTTGCCGAACCAGGCCATCCCGGAGCACAAGCATTTGGCGACGAAGGATAAAGACGGCAAAGACCTCCGCTGCAAGATCGAGAGCTGGCAGGTCCGCTATGGTTATGTGTACGGCTTCAGCGAGGTTGGCGAGCCCAATCTGGACAAGTATCCGGAAGCCAAGGCGATGATCTCCAAGGTTCAGATCCCGCATCTCAAGAGTGTCCATGTCGAGAAATGGGAAGCCGACGGTTCGGTGCGCAAGCTGCCCGGACCTGAGACGTGGCACTTCATGATGGGCGGCAAGGACGGCGCGATCGTGAGCGAGTACGCGACCTTCCATGATGGCGCGGGCCTGCGTTTCTCGGTGCCGGGCGTTTCGCTGTAAGTCTCTGTTTTTTAACACGCGACAGCGTCCGGACCAGAGCCGGACGCGTCTGTTCACAAGAGGAGAAAGTTATGACGTATCACCACACGGGCATTCCGGTTTTCGAGAAGATGGAAGGAATGATGTTTGTCGAGCCGCTCAAGGTTTGGGTGACCGACGCGGGCGCGAGCACTTACAAGGTCGAGTGGCTCTACTTCGAGCCGGACAGCCCCATGGCCGCGGCGATCCAGGACGAGACGCATGTGGCTTACATCGTCGAGAACATCGTCGAGGCCGTCAACGGCAAGAGCATCCTGTGGCCGGTCTGCGAGCCGATGCCGGGATTGAAGATCGCCTTCATCTACGACCAGGGAATGCCGATCGAACTGATGCAGTTGGGCTAACCCATAAACCGTTAACCGCTATCTAAGGATTCTTATCATGCCGATGAAAAAGTTTGTCAATGATCCCGCGAATCTGACCAAAGAGTTGTTGGAAGGCCTGGCGCTGTGCTACAGCGGTAAAGTCACGCTGGTGAACGAGAAGGTCGTGGTGCGTGCCACGCCGAAGGATCAGAGCAAGGTAGCCATCGTCACGCTCGGCGGCGCGGGCCATGAGCCGGCGCTGAGCGGGTTCGTGGGCGAAGGCATGCTCGACGCCAGCGTGGTCGGCGACATCTTCGCCGCGCCGGGCGCGCCGAAAGTGCTGGAGGCGCTGCGCCTGTTCAAGCGCGAAGCCGGCATCCTGCTGGTGACGCTGAACCACGCGGGCGACCGCATGAGCGCGAGCAAGGCCCTGCGCGACGCGCAGAAGGAAGGCATCAAGGTCGTCGAGATCGTCACGCACGAGGACATCTCGGCCGGCGTGGACACCCCGATCGACGATAAGCGCGGCCTGGCCGGCTGCATCCCGCTCTACAAGGTGGTCGGCGCGGCGGCTGAAGCGGGCAAGAGCCTCGAAGAGATCGTCGACATCGGCGAGCGCTTCAACAAGCAGATGGCGACGCTGGCCGTGGCCATGACCGGCTGCACCCATCCGCAGAACGGCGGCGTGATCGCGGTCCTCCCCGACGACGAGATGGAGATCGGCATGGGCCAGCACGGCGAGGCCGGCGGCGGACGCACCAAGATCCTGAGCGCCGACGAGACCGCCGCGCGCATGATCGAGCCGCTCGTCCAGGCGACCGGCGTGAAGGCGGGCGACACCGCTCTGCTGATCATCAACGGCGTGGGCGCGACCACCCTGATGGAGATGCTGATCGTCTACCGCAAGACCGCACAGATTTTGGCCTCGAAAGGCGTCCATGTGACCCCCGGCGCCTGCGGCGAGTACCTGACCGTGCAGGAGATGGCCGGCTTCCAGATGATCCTCTGCAAATTGGACCCGGACCACGTGGCGTATCTGAAGGCCTGCGCCCGCACGCCGTATTGGACGGCGTAAAGAAGAAGGCAGCGTCGAGGGAATCGAAGGAATCGATTGAATTCGACTCCTTCGGTTTTCTCGATTCTTTCGACAAGGGAGACCAACAGGCATGCTCACGCTTTCACAATTCAAAGAAATGGTCGCGGCCGCCGGTGTGGATATCCGGGCGGAGGAGAAGACCTTCTCCGAGCTGGACGCCGCATCAGGCGGCGACGGCGACCACGGGACCGCGATCGTGACGGCCTTCAACGCGATGCGGAAGGCGGACGGCGCGGATTTCAAAGGCTATCTCAAGGCGCTGACCGACGCGCTGCAGAACGAGGCGTGCGGTTCGACCAGCACGCTGTACGGCGCTTGGCTGCAAGGCATGAGCGACGCGGCACCGGAGGGCGCGGCGGAACTCGATGCGGCCGCGCTGGCCAAGGTCTTCGCCGGCGGTCTCGAAGAGATCGGGTTTACGACGAAGGCCCGCGTGGGCGACAAGACGCTGATGGACGCGCTGATCCCGGCGACTGAGGCGCTGGTGGCCGCGCAGGCCGAGGGCGTCGCCGCGATGTTTCAGAAGGGCGCGTCGGGGGCCGCGAAAGGCTCGGAGGCCACCTGCGCGATGCGCGCCAAATTCGGCCGCGCGAAGAATCTCGGCGAGCGCTCGATCGGTCCGCGCGACGCGGGTTCCGCGTCGATGGCCTGCATCTTCAACGCGTTCGCGAAGACGGTTAAATAATGTCGAGAGAATCGATTCTTTCGATTCCATCGAGAAAAGGGAGACGGTCATGGCAGATTTAGACGACATTCGGGAAGGCAAAAGCTACGGCGTTGGCGTGGCGCAGGCGAGCGACGGCTTCTATCTGAAGGGCTCGAACAACCTCGACTGGGGCATGAAGGACCGCCTCAGCCGCATCTTCAACCCCGCGACGGGTAAGAGCGTGATGCTGGCGTTCGACCACGGTTTCATCATGGGGCCGACCTCGGGCGTGGAGCGCATCGACCTCACCATCACCCCGCTGATCGAGTATGCGGACTGCCTGATGTGCGCCCGCGGCGTGCTGCGCGCGCTGGTGCCGCCGACCAGCCGCAAGCCGGTCTGCCTGCGGGCCGACGCGGGCTCGACGATCCTGACCGAGCTGAACCACAACGTCGTCATCGACATCCAGGACGCGGTGAAGCTGAACGCGTCGGCGATCGCGGTGATGGTGGCGATCGGCGACCAGAGCACGGAAGCGGAGACCGTGGCGAATCTCTACAACGCGGTGGACGCGGGCTTGGCAGTCGGCATCCCGGTGATGGGCGTGACGGCGGTGGGCAAGGATATGGCACGCGACGCGCGCTACTTCGGGCTGGCCTCGCGCGTCTGCGCGGAGAACGGCGCGAACATCGTCAAGACCTACTACACCGAAGGGTTCGAGAAGGTCGTGGCGTGCTGCCCGGTGCCGATCGTGATCGCGGGCGGCAAGAAGCTGCCCGAGCTGGAGGCGCTGGAGCTGGCCTACATGGCGATCCAGAGCGGCGCGGCGGGCGTGGACATGGGACGCAACGTCTTCCAGTCCGATAAGCCCGCGGCGATGATCCAGGCGGTCTCGGCGGTCGTCCACAAGAACATGAAGCCGGCCGATGCCTTCCAGATGTTCAACGACCTGAAGTAGAGGCGAACGGCTGTTCGCCCGCCCAGGGACAAGCAAAAAGGCCTCGCGGAAACGCGGGGCTTTTTTTATTGGCCGGACAGAGAAGGACTGAAATATTCTTTTCCCGCTCAGCGTTTGCTGCGGAGCTCGTCGGCCTTCGCGATGATGAAGTCAGAGAGCGCGGGCGCGATGTCCTTGTGTTCGAGGCCGTAGAGGATATTGGTCTTGATGAAGTCCAGCGTGTTGCCCGCGTCGTGGCGGCGGGCCTGCACGCGGCAGCCGTGCATGGGCTGGCCTGCGGCCACGCGTGCCCGCAGCGCGTCGGTGATCTGGATCTCGCCGCCTTTGCCGGGCTTGGCCGCGTCGATGTACTCGAAGATGTCCGGCGTGAGAATGTAGCGGCTGGCCACCACGAGGTTGGAGGGGGCCTCCTTGGGCGAGGGCTTCTCGACCATGTCGTTTACGCGGTAGGTGCGCCCGTCGAGCTGCTCGCCGCTGATCACGCCGTAGCGGCTGACGCGCTCCAGCGGCACCTCCTCCAGCGCCACCACGCAGCCGCCGAAGCGGTCGTAGACGTCGATGAGCTGCCGCGTGGCGGGCACGCCGCTCAGGCTCTGCATGAGCGTGTCGCCCAGCAGGACCGCGAAGGGTTCGCTGCCCACGTGGTGGCGGGCGCAGCGGATCGCGTCGCCCAGCCCGAGCATCTTGCGCTGCCACACGAAATGGATGTTCGCGAGGTCGGAGATGGCGCGGATGCTTTCGAGCTCCTTGAGCTTGCCCTTGGCTTCCAGTTCAAGCTCAAGCTCGAAGCTGCGGTCGAAGTGCTCCTCCAGCGCGCGCTTGCCTTTGCCGATGACCATGAGGATGTCGGTGATGCCCGAGGCCACGGCCTCTTCGACCACGTACTGGATCACCGGGGTGTCCACGATGGGCAGCATCTCCTTGGGCGAGGCTTTTGTGGCGGGCAGGAACCGCGTGCCGAAACCGGCGGCGGGGATGACGGCTTTGGTGATCATAAGAAAGAGGCTTTTGCGGTTTAGGCGGAAGGCTGTCAGGAACTCATGAAGAGATCAGACGAGGGTGGGTTTGAAGACACAGATGTTCTGGGAGGCGAAGGCCTCGGTCAGTTTGGCGAACATCGCCTCGTCGGTGTAGACGCCGATGATCGCGCCGCCGGAGCCGGTGAACTTGGCGGCCGCGCCGGCCGCGCGGGCCGTCGCCACCATGCTCAAGTTGCCTTGGCTGAGCTTGAAGATCTCTTTGCGCTTGTCGAAGTTTGCGTCCATGAGTTCGGAGAGTTTCGTCCAGTCGCCGCGCTGGATCGCGTCCTTGGCCTGCACGGTGAGGTTGGCCCAGTACTTCATGGCGTCGACGACCTGGGGTTCGCCGCGGTCGAAGCGCTCGCGGATGTTGTTGTGGAAAACCTCGGAGCCTTCCGAGAGGTCGGTGCGGTAGGCGATGTAGAGCGGCGGCAACTGGGCGGGCTGGAGCGGCTCGTAGTGGCCGAAGCCCTGCTTGTCGAAGAGCCCCTTGTCGAAGTCCATGTACACCATGCCCTGATAGACTTGGGCCACGCGGTCCTGAAGCCCTGCCGCGATGCCGAGCTCGCGGTTCTCCACGGCGCGGATCAGGTTGGCGAGCTGGGGCTTGGGAATGGAGACGCCGTAGAAGGCGAGCAGCGCGCGCATCGTGGCGGTGATGATGGCGCTGGAGCCGGCCAGCCCGACGAGGTTGGGGATGTCGGAGTCGTAGCGGATCGTGAAGTTATGGCCATGCAGCCCGATCTTGTTATCAAGGCAGTAGCCGTAGAAGGATTTGATGGCCGACTTGAGCAGCCGGATGCCGCCGTAGTAGCCGAACAGGCGCACGTCGTCGTACAGGGCGGCGATGCTGTCGAACGTGGAGCTGTCACGGCGGCTGGGAACGATCTCCAGCTCGGGCGACTCGTAGAGCGTGACGCGCGCCGAAAAGTTCGAAAAGGTGAAGGCGATGGTCTTGCCGAAATAGCCGTCGGACGGATTTCCGATGAGCGCCGCCCGCGGGTAAGCAGTCGTGCGAATAATCATGGTGTGCTCCTAAACAGGATGTTGTCATCATACCCCACAGCGTCGGATGTCCGCAACCGAAAGGATGGGTTGTATCGCCTTTGTCCATCTTGTTTGGCCAAGACCATAACAACCGACGCTTGGTTTGCGCTAACCACGACAGACAGTTGCCGGTTCTGCTTCACCTCGTTTGGTGCAGGACCTTCGCGTTCTTGAACTCGCGCCCGCCGAGCGTCTTGATGTCGAGGGCCGGGACGGTCAAGGCCGAAGAGAGCAGGACCATCGCCAAGGCGCTGCGGAGTGACAGAAGCAATCGCATCTTATTTTGCATCCTTCCCGAATTTCACAAGGATCTCGGGGTTATCGACCCACATCGCGAAGTAGGGCTTATCGCTGGTTGTGCATTTCAGCAGGACAAGGAACGGCTTGTCAAAGATCAGGTCAGGCGGCCCCTTCGGGGATTTTGATGCGGTTTTAACCCCTATGAGCGCTTCCGATTTCAATACGGCTCCACGCTCGTCCAGCTTAAAGCGGATGTTCTGGTTCGCGGCGACGATCGGCATCTTGTCGAACAAGGGCGTCTTGACGCAAAGGGGACGACCGACAAGTTCTGGATAACAGTGCGCGAGGTCGTAGTCGGCAACCGGAACGATCAGGCGGTTGAACCAGAAGGACGATTCGGGCTGAGTTACGGTCATGCGCGTGAGCACCGACCGGACGGTACTTTCCAGCGTCAGTTCTGGCCGTAACTTGGAGAGGATCAACTGGTGATTCGACTTCTTTGTTTTCAGTTCGATGACGAAGTCGTCATTGCCGTTAAAATCGATCACTTTGACCTGCGAGCGGACCGAACGCACTCTTCTCCGGTCTCCCAAATCGCCATCGCCATCGATCCCGAATGCGGCGACGTCGCCCCCGCCAAACTTAAGAGGGTGTTTCAGCCTGTCGAAGGCCCAGTCGAAAGGCATGTTCACAAAAAGGGCAGCATAAAGCATAATCGAATTACGAGGAAGCGTATCGGCTGCTGGAATCAATTCGGGGGAAACCGCACCACTGAACTTCGTGGATACGCGCTTCCGAAGGGCACTCAAACTTGAACTGTCAGCGGGCAATGCTGCCAGAAGGTACGTATTCTCGTCCAAGTTCTTGGCCGAGACATCCCGCTTGCTCAGTTGCCCAACGATGGGGTCCTCATTCTCCATATGTACGTCTTCGCCCACAAGCGCGCAGAGTTCGTTCCATGCGAGTTGCATCGTTCCGCACCAGATCATATTGGTTCCGGCAGACAACGGAGTGTCGAGCGTTGGCACGATGACAGTCCGTTTCAAATCGGTGATGTTCGCGTTAAGCTGGGCGATGCCCGCTATCCCTGCCCTCGCCGAGGTGATGCCTGCCACGGCATAGCGATAAAGCCACGGCCCAATAATCAGGCCGTAAAGTGCGGCAATAACGGTGAGATAAAGGATTCTGTGACGCATGGAGGATTTTGCGCGCGGGGCAAGATGACCACCGACCGCTATGCCAGGGCCGCCCATCACAAACAAAGCGGCAACAATAGTCGCAATCGGCATTACAGCATCAACGCCCAAGTCGTTTCTTCCCATCACGTGTATAACGCCAAATGAAAGCGCTGACGGAATTAGAGACAGCGCAAGATGTCTCAGCGAGATTAGCTGGAACATCCGGAGGCAGGTTACAGTTAAGGGTAAGATGAAAAAGAGCCGAACAAGGAGCCCTCCCGCGTCCTCCTTTTCTAAATGATTTGCAACTCCCTTTAAAATGACAAGAGGTAGACCGGTCACGGCGAAACAAAACAGGGTTCTTGCCGCGAGCTTCAGCCGCGCGTTCGTATCCGTTTCTTTCGATTCAAACGAGGACATTGTTTTCTCCGGCTCGGTTCGTGATCACAGTCGATCAAACACATTCAAAACATATAGCGGGTCTGGAATATTTGCCAGAGAAAACGCAAGCAGACTTTGAATCCTTCCCCATGGGCTTCTGCGGACGGTTGCCAATTTGACACGGTGCTAAATAAAACGGTATTCTATTAAACATTTGGAGGAGCTATTACCATGACTACCGTAATCGATATTCAGAAAGCCGTCAGCGCGCTCCCGGAGGCGGAGTTTATGGCGTTTTCCTCATGGTTTGACACATACGAGGAAGCGCGTTGGGATCATCAGATCGATTACGACCAAGAGACAGCGAACCCGTTGTCAATGCTCATGGAGAAGGCCAGGGCCGATTACAAGGCGGGCACATGCAAACGCATCTGACCCATTTTGCCAGTCCCGACTATTGGGCACTGTATCACCGATTGCCATCCCACGTACGAGAAGCGGCAGATACGCAATTTACACTTCTGAAAGATAATCCCAAGCATCCATCGTTGCACCTCAAGAAAATCGGAAACGTCTGGTCGGTGCGGGCAGGCCTCCACTACCGAGCGTTGGGCGTTGAGGTGATCGGTGAAGGGTTGGTTATCCTCTGGTTCTGGATTGGCGCTCATGCGGAATATGACCGCCTTATCAAAAGGCAATAGGCCGTTGGTCGATATTGCGATGGTGTGAAGAAAGAACCCTCCCTGCGTCTTCTGCTGGGAGGGTTCAAGGCTGGCGCTGATAAGTTCAGCGCATGGCGGCGGCGAGGGCTTTGCCGAAGGCGCTGCACGAGACCTCGGCGGCGCCTTCCATCAGGCGGGCGAAATCGTAAGTCACGGTTTTGGCCGCGATCACGGTGTCCATCGCCTGGATCAGCTTGTCGGCGGCTTCGGTCCAGCCCATGTAGCGCAGCATCATCTCGCCGGAGAGGATGAGCGAGCCGGGGTTGACCTTGTCGAGGTTCGCGTATTTGGGAGCCGTGCCGTGGGTCGCCTCGAAGCAGGCCACGCCGGTGGTGTAGTTGATGTTGCCGCCGGGCGCGATGCCGATGCCGCCCACGCAGGCCGCCAAGGCGTCGGAGATGTAGTCGCCGTTGAGGTTGAGCGTGGCGATCACGTCGTAGTCCGCCGGGCGGGTGAGGATCTGCTGCAGGAAGGCGTCGGCGATGCAGTCCTTGACCACGATCTCGCGGCCGGTCTTGGGGTTCTTGAATTTACACCAGGGACCGCCGTCGATGGGCTGCGCGCCGTAGGCCTCGCGGGCGAGCTCGTAGCCCCAGTCGCGGAAGCCGCCTTCGGTGAACTTCATGATGTTGCCCTTGTGTACGAGCGTCACGCTCTTGCGGTCGTTGGCGATGGCGTAGTCGATCGCGGCCTTGACGAGGCGCTTGGAGCCTTCGGCCGAAACCGGCTTGATGCCGATCGAGGAGGTCTCTGGGAAGCGGATTTTCTTCACGCCCATCTCGTTGCGGAGGAAGTCGACGACCTTCTTGGCGGCGTCGGTTTGGGCGAACCACTCGATGCCCGCGTAGATGTCCTCGGTGTTCTCGCGGAAGATCACCATATCGGTGAGGTCCGGACGCTTGACCGGCGAGGGCACGCCCTTGAACCAGCGCACGGGGCGCAGGCAGACATAGAGGTCAAGCTCCTGGCGCAGGGCCACGTTGAGCGAGCGGATGCCGCCGCCGACGGGGGTCGTGAGCGGGCCCTTGATGGAGACCAGGTAGTCGCGGCAGGCGTCGAGGGTCTCTTTCGGCAGCCAGGTGTTCGGGCCGTAGACGGCGTTGGCCTTCTCGCCCGCGTAGACTTCCATCCAGGCGATCTTGCGGCTGCTGCCGTAGGCGGCCTCGACGGCGGCGTCCCAGGCGATCATGGCCGCACGGGTGATGTCGGGTCCTGTACCGTCGCCCTCGATGAAAGGGATGACCGGCTGAGCGGGAACGCTGAGGGTTCCGTCCGCGCGCAGGGTGATCTTGTCGCCGAAAGCGGGAAGCGTGATCTTGTCGTAGGCCATTGCGTTGTCTCCTGAAGTCCTAAGCTGTGAAAAGAAATGGCGCGAGATTATAGGTAAGCACATGGGGCTTGGCAATTAAAACAGCATCCGGTGGGGTATGCGAATTCTGCCCCTTCTTGTTCGAAACGGGAGTATCTGTTAAACTCTTGGCTATATGAGGACAAGAACCACGAAGCGGTGTATCGGAATTCTGACGGCGGGCGGTGACTGCCCGGGGCTCAATGCGGCTATCCGTGCGGTGGCCAAGTCGGCGCATCATCACGGCATTCAGGTGATTGGCTTCATGGACGGCTTCCGCGGGCTGGTCGAGAACCGCAGCATGTTGCTTGAGGACCGGGTGGTCAGCGGCATCCTCACGCACGGAGGCACCCTGTTGGGTACCAGCCGCGACAAGCCGCACAAGATGAACATGGGCGGCAAGGTCATGGACATGACCAATGTGGCGGTCGCAAACGCCAAGCGGTTGCAACTGGAGTGTCTGGTTTGTCTCGGCGGCAACGGCACGCAGAAAAACGCGTGGCAGCTCCATAAAAACGCCGGGCTCGACGTGCTGACCCTTCCGAAAACCATCGACAACGACGTCGCCATGACGGATATCAGTTTCGGGTTCGACACCGCGCTCTCCATCGCCACCGAGGCGATCGACCGCCTGCACACGACGGCCACGAGCCATCACCGCATCATCGTGTGCGAACTGATGGGCCACGCGGCCGGCTGGCTGGCGTTGGGCGCGGGCATCGCGGGCGGCGCGGACGTGATCCTGATCCCGGAGATTCCCTATGATATCCACGAAGTGGTCGACTTCATTCTGACGCGCCGTCACAGCGGCAAGCGCTTTTCCATCATCGCCATGGCCGAAGGGGCGCTTTCGGTCAAAGAGGCCGCCGCACTCGCGAAAACCGACGTCAGGGCGCCGGCAGCGGCGAAAAAGAAAAATCAGGCCAAGGCCGAAAGTGCCAACGGGGAGGAAGGCGGGCACCTGATGATCAGGGAGCCCAAGGTGAACCGTCTTGCACGCGAACTTCAGGAGCTTACGGGCATTGAGGCTCGCACCACGTCGCTGGGGCATGTGCAGCGCGGCGGCACGCCGACGCCGACGGACCGCCTGCTCTGCACCCGGCTCGGCACCACGGCGGGCGAGCTGCTCGCGAGCCGGCATTTCAACGTGATGGTAGGGGTCAAGGGCGACGCCTGCGTCCCGGTGCCGCTCGACGAGGTGGCAGGGGTTGTGCGCCGCGTGCCTGCGGGCCACGAGTGGCTGCACGCCGCCGCGCGGGTCGGCACCTGCCTTGGAATCCACGGCGTGGAGTGAAGGCCCTTACGGGCACACAAACGGAGTCTCTCCCGATTTCTTGCATGAGTCGTCGCCGTGAGGAGTTTCTTGCTGTCGTGCGCGCTCATGGTTTCCTAACACGCCGCAGGTATGTTGACGGACGATGCGAGGTGAACCAACGGTGAAAAGAAATGAAAAGAAAAGCCTGCCGGTCCATGCGCCGGTGGGGGTGATGGACATCGGCTCGACCTTCATCCGTATGACCATCGCGGAAGGCAAGGGCGAGGGCGCGTTCACGATTCTCGAGCGCGTCGTGCAGTCGGTGGCGATCGGACGCGAGGTGGTGGCCTCCAGACGGATCAGCAACGCCACCATCGAAAAGTGCGTGTCGATCCTGCGCAGTTATCAGAACCTGCTCAACGAGTATGGCGTTCCGCTGGAGACCGTGCAGGTCACCGCGACGGCAGCCGTGCGCGAGGCGGAAAACTGCGATGCGTTCATCGACCGGCTTTCGGTTGCGACCGGCCTTCGCCTGAACGTGCTGGATATCAGCGAGGTCGGCTATTATCACCACCTCGCGCTCCAGCCGGTCCTCGCCAAGGACAAGAAGGCCGACACGGCCGCGTACTGCGTCATGGAGATCGGCGGCCTGACCACCGAGGTGCTCTACGTGGATCACCGCGAGATCCGCTTCGCGCAGACCTACAATAACGGCTCGCTGCGCATCCGCCACCAGTTGCAGGAGTCGGGCATTCCCGATACGCGCATGACCGAAATGGCCGAAGGCCGCGCCAAAGAGATGGAACTGAACCTGTCGCAGAACATTCGGAACCTGGACTCCCTCAAACTGGTGTTGCTGGGGCGCGAGATGAGGTTCGCCGCCTCGCGCATTCTCGCGAAGTGGAAAGGGGAGAGGCTGGCGGCGATTCCGGTGGCCACCTTCGCCAAGTTGGTGCAAGAGGTGATCGCGCAGCCGATCGACGAGTTGGCGCGGAGAGAGCAGCTTGCCTATCCGGACGCGGAAACGCTCGGTCCGGCGCTGATGATCGCGCTGCGCATCGCGAAGGCGCTCTCGCTCATAACGGTCTATGTCGGCGGCATGTCCTTCTGCGACGGGCTGGTCATCGAAGCGGTCGAGGGCTTGGCGTGGGACCCGCGCATGAGCCACCACATTTTGCGGATCGCGGCGGAGACGGGGCTGAAATACCGCCACGACGTGCGCCACGCGCGCCAAGTGGCGAAGCTCTCCACGCGCCTGTTCGACCTGGTGCAGGCCGAACACCGCGGCACGCCGCTGCACCGCCTCATCCTTGAGGTGGCGGCGTGGCTGCACGACATCGGCGTGTTCATCAACACGCGCGGCCACCACAAGCACTCGATGTACATCATCCAGCACACCGAGTTTCCGGGGCTGAACGCCCGCGTCATCAACCTCATCGCGCTGGTGGCGCGTTACCACCGCAAGGCCGCGCCGCAACCGACCCATCCGGATTATATGGCGCTTCCGCACGAGGACCGTCTGGTGGTCTGCAAGCTGGCCGCGCTCCTGCGCGTGGCCGACGCGTTCGACCGCGTGCATGACCAGAGCCTCGGCGAGATCCGGTTTGACCTGCAGGACGAGATTCTGACCTGCATTCCGGCGCAGCCCGTGGACATCAGCGCGGAGCAGCTCGCGCTGGCCGAGAAAGGCGATCTGTTCGAGCAGATCTACGGGCGGCGGTGCCTGATCCGCAATCCTTAAAGAGGGCTCAGAATTCCTATGAAACCCATTACAGACCGCTATTTCAACCGCGAATTGAGTTGGCTCGCCTTCAACCAGCGCGTGCTCGATGAGGGCCTGAATCAGGACAATCCGCTGTTGGAGCGCCTGAAGTTTCTGGCCATTACGGCGTCCAACCTCGACGAGTTCTACATGGTGCGCGTCGGCGGGCTGGACCTGCTGATGAACGAGGGGCACAAGGCACGCGACCTCTCCGGTTTGACCGTGCGGCAACAGATTCAGGCGGTCACGCGCCGCATCCGTAAGATGGCGGCCGACCAATCCGCCCTCTATCGGAAACTGCGGGGGGAGTTGTTCGACAACGGGTTCCAGATCCAGCCGGTGTCGTCGGTCAACGAGGCGCAGCGCAAGATCCTGCTGCGAACGTTTGAGGACGACGTCCTGTCGATCCTGACGCCGGTGTCGCTGGTCGAGGGGCGTCCCTACCGTCCGGCAAACCTGCTCCTGCACATGGCGGTGCGGCTCGCGCCGGCGTCCGGCTCACAGGAGGAACGTTTTGCGCTGATTCCGCTGGGACCGAATGTGAACCGCTTCCTCCGCCTGCCCTCGCCTGGAGGCCTCGCCGTCGTCTTGTTGGAGGATGCGGTCGCCGAGTGGATCGGGCGCTGGTTCGACGGGTGCGAGGTGCTCGAGTGCGTGCCGTTCCGGGTCACGCGCAACGCCGATATCGAGTTGCGCGAAGATCTCGCACCCGACCTGATGACCGGCATGCAGGAACTGCTCGACGAGCGCAAGGAGACGGCGTGTCTCCGGATGGAGATCGGGCGTCGGGCGTCGCGTCAACTGACCTCTTTCCTGACGCGCCTCTTCGAGTTGGACCGCAACGACATCTATCCGATCGACGGGCCTTTGGCCTTGCGCGCCTTCATGAAGCTGGCTTTCGTCGAGGGCTTTGAGGCGCTGAAAGATCCGCCGTGGTCTCCGCAGCCCTCGCCGCTGATCGATCTGAAAGAGAGTATTTTTCCGCAGCTCGCGGCGCAGGGCCTCCTACTTCACTTGCCGTACGAGAGTTTCGATCCGGTGATCAAGCTCGTTGAGGACGCCGCAGACGATCCGGCCGTGCTCGCGATCAAGCAGGTGCTTTACCGGACGGCCAGCGACAGCGCCATCGTGGAGGCGCTGATCCGCGCCGCGCAGCGCGGCAAGCATGTGACCGTGCTGATTGAACTGAAGGCCCGCTTCGACGAGGCCCGCAACATCACGCAGGCGCACCGTCTCGAACAGGCGGGCGTGGAGGTGATCTATGGCGTCCGCAACCTGAAAACACACGCCAAGGTCTGCCTGATCGTGCGGCGCGAACCGCAGGGCATCGTACGCTACATCCATTTCGCGACCGGCAACTACAACGAGACGACGGCGAAACTCTACAGCGATCTCGGCTACTTCACGAGCGATGTGCAACTCGGACACGACGCGGCGGCGTTCTTCAACGCGGTGGCAGGCTATTCGCAACCGCAGACGCTGCACCTTTTGCGCATGTCGCCCTTCAACCTCCGCAGCACCCTGCTGGAGCTGATCGATGTCGAGACCGCCCGCGCGAAAGCCGGCGAGAAAGCGGCGGTCACGATCAAGGTGAACACCCTGACCGACGCGGAGATGATCGAGCACCTGTATCAGGCGTCACAGGCGGGCGTCAAGGTTCAGCTCAATGTGCGCGGCGTCTGCTGCCTGCGTCCGGGCGTGAAGGGGCTGAGCGAGAACATCACGGTGATCAGCATCATCGACCGCTATCTGGAGCACTCCCGCATCTGCGCCTTCTACAACGGCGGCAGCGAAAAGGTTTACATGGCGAGCGCCGACTGGATGCCGCGCAATCTCGACCGCCGCATCGAGCTGATGATCCCGGTCCTCGACAAAGAGGCGCGGCGACAGATGCTGAAGATCCTGAAATGCTACTTCAAAGACAATCAGAAGGCCAGCCGCCTGCTTCCCGACGGCGCGTACGAACGGGTCGAGAAGGGCAAGTCGCCTTTCCGCAGCCAGGGGGAACTCTACCGGCAGGCCTGCGAGGCGGCGCGTCTCAAAGAGCAGACCAAGCCCACCGTGCTCGAACCCTATCGGGCCAAAGCCCGCTCCTGAACCAGCGGGTGGCTTTTAGACAAAAGATAATATATTTCCTTTACTATTGATATTATGCAAATTAAAGGCTATATTTTATCCATATGAATTATTTAGACAAAGTCTTGCCGGAAGAATGCGCCGTGAAATTGGGTGCCAAGGCCAAGGCGCGGCGGTTGTCCGCCGGGTGGAAACGGGCGACGCTGGCAGAGCGTGCCGGCGTCACCGAGGCGTCGCTGAAACGGTTTGAGCAGACGGGGCAGGCTTCGCTGGAACTCGTTTTGCGGGTCGCGCTGTCCCTGGGGCGACTGGCAGAGTTCGAAGGTCTGCTGGAACCGCCTCCGGCGCAGAGCATGGATGAACTGGATCGGCAGTTGAACCGTCCCCTGCCGAAGAGGGGTGTGCGATGAAACGGCTGCGGGTGCGGTGTCACTCGGAGCCGGCGCAGTCGTTCGATGTGGGCGAGTTGGCGGAAGACCGCGGGCGCTTCTTCTTCGAATTCGCCGAATCGTTTATTGCGCAGGGATTTCCGCTCTCGCCGTTCAAGTTGCCGGTGGTGCCGGGCTTGCAGACCTTCCAACGGCTGCCGGGCGTGTTCGAT
This sequence comes from bacterium, assembly GCA_025360845.1. Lineage (GTDB taxonomy): Bacteria > Verrucomicrobiota > Kiritimatiellia > RFP12 > UBA1067 > JAHFSX01. The sequence continues at coordinate 1,402 of JANYBJ010000315.1, read as the reverse complement.
GACGCGCTGCCGGACGGGTGGGGACGCCTTTTGATGGACCGGTTTCTACGCCAGCGAGGTGGCTCGCCTGCCGCGTTCACCGAGTTGGACCGGCTGGCGTGGATGGGGGAGCAGGCCATGGGAGCGCTCTCGTTCCATCCGCCATCGCAAGCGGCGAACACTCCGGTGGACGGGTTCAGCCTCGGACGCTTGGCGCGGGATGCGCGGGCGGTGTTGGAAGGCGAAGCCGGCGTTGTTCTGCCGGAACTGCTGCGAGCCGGAGGTTCGCCTGGCGGGGCGCGTCCGAAAGTCTTGGTCGGGGTTTGCGGCGATGGTCTCGTGACCGGACCGGAACCCTACCCCGAAGGATACGAACCGTGGCTAGTCAAATTCTTCGCAAAAAGCGATGCACCGGACACGGGAGCGGTCGAGGAAGCGTACGCCCGCATGGCGCAGGCTGCGGGAATCGAGTTTCCCGAACACCGGCTGTTCGTGATCCGCGAGGGACGTTTTTTTGGGGTCAGGCGATTTGACCGTGAAGAGGGCCGCCGCATCCACATGCACAGTCTGGGAAATCTGATCGGCGCGGATTTTCGCGTGCCGTGTCTCGACTACCAGGATGTCCACAAGGTGGCGCGCCTCCTGACGGGAAGCCAGGTTGAAGTGCGCAAAACCTTCCGGCTGATGGTGTTCAATGTGCTGGCGCACAACCGCGATGACCATGCTAAGAATTTCGCCTTTCTTTACAAGCCGGGAAAGGGCTGGCTGCTTTCGCCGGGCTTTGATCTGACCTTTGCGGAAGGACCCGGTGGCGAACATACGACCTCGGTCTGCGGTGAGGGACGCTCGCCGGGTCAGGAACACTTGCTTCGTGTGGCAGAGGGTGCGGGCCTCGACGCAAAGAACGCCAGAAAGATCATGGACGAGGTGCGCGATGCGGTGAACAAATGGCCGGTTTTCGCGCGATCGTGCGGGGTACGAAAGTCGACGTGGGAACGGATGGCGAAGGCGATTGCCAAGTAAAGGTGTCAATCCTAAATCAAACTGGACATGAACTTTCAACGTTCAAGTGTTTCACTTCAGAGGTGAACGTTGGGCGTTGAGCGTTGGACTCCTTTCGGGGGAGGCAACTTGGCTTTCACACCTTGACCGCCCTGAGTCCACCCTGCTAACCCGAGTTCGCCAGTTGGGCGGTAATTGAGGTCGCAAGTCGTTGGAGATCAACAAAACGACCTCAAAAGTCTTGACTACATTTCCAGTTTCATCGGCACATTCGGAAGACGCAGATCCATTCCATGGACATCCACATGCCGACCAGGCAAGGGCAGACCGTCAAGCTCCGTGTCGTAACAAGACCGGAAAAGGAGCTGGCCGTTCTCCTGTCACGAATGAAACTGCGTCTTCCGAATGTGCCGATGAAACT
>JANYBJ010000137.1 GCA_025360845.1 bacterium | reverse complement strand
TTTTGTTCCACTCGCCGCGTTTGGAAACATCGCCGACTCCGCTTTCGATTTCCGGCGGCAACGCCAACGTGCAGCCATGTTTCACGGCGCTGTAAATATATTTCTCGATATTCAGTCGCAACAATTCCATAGGCCGCGATTTTTCGAGTTCGGCTTTCTCGAACAGAAACGGCAAAATCGTGTTTTTGGAAATGTAGCCGGTAATGTCTTCTTTGGTGTAATACGCGCCCATCTGCTTCTGATTGATGAATTTCTCGAAGATGTAACCGAGGACATCGGGGTTGATCTCGTTGTCCTGGCGGAGCGGGCGCTCGTCAAGATGCCACTGGTACTTATCGAAGTAATCGAAAATGCGCTCAAAGGCTTGGTCGGGAATCTGGATGTCTTTACCGTAACGCTCGGGCTTTTCGAGTTCATGCACGTCGAAAAGGCCGCCGTTGAGATAAGGGATGCTGCCGAGCAGTTTCTCCAAATCGGGGGCGCGGTCAGCGCGGCGCTTGCCGAATCCCTCGTGAAAGAGGCGGAGCAGGAAATAGCGGTAGAAGGTGTAGAACTTGTCTTTTCCATGATCCTTTTTACAACGGTCAAGCCGGTTGCGCAGATAATCGCGGTCGCCGTCAAGGAAACCCTTGCGCTGGATGAAATAGACGAACATCAGGCGGTTGAGCATGACAGAGGCATACCACTCGCGGTCGGCAACAACCCCGATGCCGTCAATGAACTTGAGGAAGGCTTTGCGGTGGGTGTCGAAATCGCGGTAGAACGACTTGGTGACGCGCTCGATGTCGAACGCGGCGCGGGCGCGGCCCGCGACAGTCACGGTGGAGACCTCTCCGGCCTCTTCCTCTTCCAGAGAAACGTACAGGGCTTGGAGTTTCTGCAGCAGGGAGTCGCCGGGCTGGCCTTGGCTATACTCGTGGGTGCGGGCCGCGAGCGGTTTGCCGGGCTCACGGCGGACCCAGACCCAAGACTGGCGTGCACGGTCACGCGTGACAAAAACGATGAGATGTTCGAAGTTGGTTTCGGAGAGCTTGCGGTCGAGCTTGAGGCGCGTGGCATGGTCAGGCAGGCCGCCATCGGGCGATTCGCACTGCCAAGCGATAAAACCGCGTTTCTCGGCGAGCGTGGTGAGGGCAAAGTCATTCTCGGCAACGTGGAGAGTGAGTGTCTTGCGGCAAGGCTCCCAACCGAGTTCTTCAATGAAGAGTTTGGGCAGGTTACAAGCGTGCAGAAGCGGTCGGGCGTGTTGGAGATCGAACGGCATAGATCAGTCCTTGCGGATACCGAGGGAACAAATGATTTTGGGTTCGCGTGATTCGACATCGTCATGCGGCACGCAAAGCCGGTCTTCCTCGTGGAGCGAGACCACAAGCTCGACGAGTTTCTCATTATCAATGCCGGTTTTCATCTCGCGGTTAAGCAAGTCGCGGGCGGCCTCGGTGAGGGGCGAATCGTAGATGGCGTCTATGGCCTGGTGGAGCGGTTTGATGTCGAATAGGCTATCCCTCACCATGGAGGCGTAGTCCTTCAGGCGCTCGTATACGCGGCGGCGGGCGCTCGCGGGTTTGCCGAGTTGGCCACCGGTTGACGGGTGTTCGGTCTGGATACCGGCGACGGCCTGCTGAACAAGCGTGTGGTGACCGGAGAGGCGCGGAAGTGCGGGCGTGGCAGGCTCGCAGGAGGCCGCGCGAAGAATCTCGTGCTGGCTTTCGGTGACGGTGCGGCCCTGTTCATCCACCCACGCGAGGGCGTCATTGCCATCCGCCGTGCGGACATAGACCATGACGCCGGAGGCCGGGGACAAGGATGAAGGCTGAAGGCTGAGGGCTGAAGGCCGAGAGCTGAGAGTTGAAAAGGGTTTTGTGGAGTAAACCACGTTGGCCATGTCGGGGATGATTTTCTTGAGGGACGGATCGGAATCGCAGGCGTTTTTCCAGACTTGGTAAGCGAGCGAGGCGAGGTCGACCTCGTCGTCCGCCGGGTCATCGAGGATGCCCGATTTTTCGGTGAAAAGATCGAGCACGAAATCATCGTGCTTCTCGTCCTCGAAAAAGGTTTCGTCGGTGCCGACCACCTCGGCGTTCTCCTGCAGGCGCTGACGAACGCGGGCGCGAAGCCGGATGACGCGCTCAACGCCGTCGGCGGGAATGAAGGAGTAGCAAAGGATCTCCTCGGCCTTCTGGCCGATGCGGTCCACGCGGCCCGCGCGCTGGATGAGGCGGATGATGGCCCACGGCAGGTCGAAATTGACGATGATGGCGGCGTCCTGCAGGTTCTGGCCTTCGCTGAGAACGTCGGTGGCGATGATCACCCGGAGTTCATCGGCGGCGGTGACCTTGTCCCGTGCCTTGTTGGATTCCGGGCTGAAGCGGCAGGCGAAGGCGGTCGGATCGTCGGTGTCGCCGGGCCGCAAACTTCTTTAAGCCGCGTGCCTGCAATTGGTCGTTCAGATAATCGATGGTGTCAGCGAACTGGGAGAAGAGCAGGATTTTCTCGTTGGGGTGTTTCTTCGTCAGGAGTTTCTGAAGCTCGGCCAGCTTCTCATCCTTTTCCGGCCGCCAATCGCCGGCAAGTTTCAGGATCGTGAAGAGCCGCGCCGCGTCCTGCGTCAGTTCAGCGGCCAGCGTGTCTTTAAACAGGTCGGAACGAAGCCACTCGAATTCAGAGGCATGCCTGGTTTTCAACAGGGCGTAACCGCCAGCGGCGGCTTTTTCGAAGTCTTCAAGCGACTGGGCGGTGATTTCCGTGTTCTGCGTCTTGTTGCCGTCCTTGTCGGTATCGCCGTCATTGGCCTGCGCGTCGAAAAGCGACGAGTCCTGGGTTCCGATGGGCAGCGGCAGGCCTTTTTCGAGCGCGTGGAGGTAAATGTAATTGCGCATGATGTGACGGCGCACGGAAAGGAGGAAGGAGTGGCCGCTGCTTTCGAGGCGCTTGAAGAGATTGGTGCGGCAAAAACCGATGAGCCGTGTTCCCGCGCGGGAGAGATCCTTCACGATCTCGGTTTCATCGGCGTCCAGCGGCACATCAAACGTGGCCTTGAGGTAGTTCGCCAATCCGTAGCGGGGCAGGTGGAGAAGCCGGACGGTATCGACCACGGTCGGCGAGTAGAGCTTGGCGTACTGGTCATCGGGGTTGTTGTCGCGGATGCGGAAGTGGAGCGCCTTTGGCAGGCGTTTCGGGAAATGGAAACGGGAGCCGCCCTCCAACACGAGGAAACGCCGGTCGGTCTTGGCCTTGACGCGGGTGCAGTTGGGGCACGCTTCCTGAGTGGCCTGCACGATGGTCTGGCAGGCGGGGCACTCGGTATAGGCGTAATTCCTTTCAACGAAGCTGCGGGTACGGCGGACCATGAAGAGGCGCATCATCTCGCGCCAGTCGTCGGGATGTTCGCTCTTCTCGAAGGCGGAGAGGCAGTTGAGGGGGCACTGGTGGCGGCGGGTGAACTCATCGGGGCGGCCGTTGCAGTTTTGGCGGATATACTCCTCGGGGCGGATACCGACAATGTCCTCCGGTTCGAGGAACAGGCGGAGCTGGTTGGCGAGGTCGAGGTAGGCCTTGTTGTAGGGCGTGGCGGAAAGGAGGATGCACTTGCAGGCGTTGCGGGAGATATAGTCGCGGATCACGGCCCAGCGGCGGCCCTCGCGGTTCCGCAGGTTGTGGCTCTCATCGATGATGACAACGCGGTAGCGGCGGAGATCGGGCAGGCTGTTCTGCGCCTGCGTCACGGAAATGACTTTGGCGATGAGGCGGTAGCGGTGGGCATAGTGCTCCCACATGCCGACCAGGTTCTTGGGGCAAAGAATGAGGGTTTCGAGCGACCGGGGCGGGTCTTGGAACATGCGGGCCAGCGCTGTGGCCATGAGCGTTTTACCAAGTCCGACGACATCGCCGAGGATCACGCCGCCGCGTTTTTCAAGATGGCGGGCCGCAATCCGGACAGCGGCCGACTGGAACTCCAACAGAATTCCGCGCATATCCGCCGGGATGGTGAACTCCGAAAGGCCCGCCCGCGCTTCCTCCGCCAAGTGGTAGGCCATTTTGACGTAAATCTGGTATGGCGGCGGACAGTCGGGTCGTGCCCAACTTTCGTCAATCACCTGGATGAGTTCTTTCGTGATGTCCACGCACCACTTGTCGCCCCAGCGGTCATTGAACCAGCGGGAGAGTTTCTGGGTCGCGTCGTGGTCGAGAACATCCACATTGAGTTCGCCCTGCTTGGAGAGGCCGGAGAGCGTAAGATTGCTGGAACCGACAAACCCGGTAACGGGATTGTTCGGGTCGGGGCGGAAGCAAAGGTAGAGTTTGGCGTGGAGGGTATGCCGAAGGTGGAGCTTCACGACCACCTTGCCCGCCTTGAGCTGGGCGGAGAGGCGGCGCAATCCGGCTTCATCGCTATCGGTCGGGGCACCGATCGTGAGTTGAGCGCGGAACTCCTCGGCCAACCGGCGTTTCAGGCGGATGACGGCCTGATTGCTCATCTGATCCGCGTGTGGCAGCAGGCTATAGGCTTCGCGCAGATCATCCTGCGGCAATCGCTGCATGCCGACCAACAGGCGGCACTGCTGTCCCGTTCCTCCACTCCACCGGTCAATCAGCGAATCGATAGACTTCCAGCCGCGCAGGTTGAAGTAGCCGACACAGAAGTCGGCACGTTCCGAAATCTCGATTGTCTGCCGCAGAGCGGGCAGGAGTTCGAGTTCGATGTTGTCGAAAATGCGTGGCATAATAGGTTGATTTTATAGAAAGTGAGCAGGGAACAGATTGACTCTTTATTGCTGCCGAACTGCATGATTCCCCGGTGATTTCGTGCCGGTCATTCTGTGGATTCCCCAAGTGCGTCAAACAGCAATTGACAAATGTATACTGTTATGAAGCGATACACTGTCATCTTGATTTCATACCTTACCACCATAGGGGCTTGAATGCCAGTGTAAAAAGGCATGAGGTCCTGATGAGAATTGCAACAGGGACTGGCGTCCGCTTGAACATCCGAAAGGGCTTTGCTACCCTCACTGGCGACGGCGAGCAAGGCCTCCTCATACCGCGATCCACAGCCATACATGAACAATGAACTCCCAACGATGAACGTGCAACGTGCCATGCCCAATGGTTTGACTTGGGCGTTGAATGGTGTGTCCCGGAGGATAGGCGTGGTCGCGGCGTGCGTGCTGCTCGGAAGCACGGTCCTCTGGGCCGGCACGGCCGCGACGGACGCCTACGCCTTGAAACTGTGGACGGTGGAAGACCGGCTGCCGGGCAGCCCGGTTGTGGGCGTGGCGCAGGCGAGCGACGGGTATCTTTGGCTGGTGACGCGCTCGCAGCTCATCCGGTTCAACGGCGTGGAGTTTGCGGAGGTGGCCGTACCCGAAAGCGTGCGGCAGCAGGTGGGCGAGTTGTACGGCGTCTTCTGCGGCCAGGCCAGGGGCGTGTGGGTGTATGGTCCGACGGGTGTGGCACGGATTCTTGGCGGCTCGTGGCAGGTGTGGCCAGCGGGTGCGGCGGGGCGCATTCTGGGTCTGTTGGAAACGCCGGACGGCGTGGTCCGCGCCTATGCCGAGCGCGGCCTGCTCGAAGCCGTGACCGCGGGTGATGACGGCGCCACGCGGTTCCAGGTGAAGTCCTGCCCCGTGCCGTCGGATGACCGTGCCACACTGGGCGCGGTGACGCATGCGGCGGCGGACGCGGCGGGAAGCATCTGGATGACGGCGTGGAACGGGCTGGTCGAGTACGTCGGCGGGCGCTTCGATGACCAGAGCATGCGGCTGCCCGACTTTCTGGTGGAGGCTGCGGACGGCGTGCATGCGGGGCGCTCGGGGAGGCTGTGGGTCCATGGCTCCAACGGGGTCGCTTACCGTGAAAACAACATCTGGACGCCGATCGGCTTTCCCGAGAACGCGGGCATGGCGACCGTGATGCTGGAGGTCTCCGACCGGTCGCTCTGGATCGGCAACCCGACGGGGATCTTCCGCTGGCAGGAGGGCGTCTGGCAGCGCATCACCGAGCAGGATACGCCGGGAAGCCTCTCGGTCAACACGCTGATCGAAGACCGCGACGGAACGCTCTGGGCCGCGTGTGACGGCGGTCTGCTGCGCATCCGCAAGAAGACCGTGGGGACTTTGCGGGCGGAGGGCACGGCGACTTCGGGCACCGCCTACGCGCTGTGGCGGACGCCCGAGGGCGGGGCCTGGGTGGGCTACAAAGGGCGTGCCGTGCGGCTGACCGCTGACGAGGGGCGCCTGTTGCAGACGGTGTATCTCGACACCGACGTGCCCGTGAGCGCGCTGCTGCAGGACACCGCCGGACGCGTGTGGCTGGGCACGCTGGGAGGCGGGCTCTTCGTTTACCACGCGGGCGCTCTGACCCTGGTGACGCAGAGCGATTACAGCATGCCGGCCGTGCATACGGTGTACACCCTGCTCGAGGACCCGGCGCTGGGCATTCTGGTGGGGACGCCGCAGGGGCTGATGCGCATTTCGGCGACCGGCGAGCTGGAGCCGGCCGATGTTTACGGCACGCGCGTGACGGAGCCCGTACACGCGCTGCACCGCGATGCGGACGGGGTTCTGTGGGTGTGCAGCGAGCGGCTCGGGGTTCTGCGTGTGCGTCCCGACGGCCAGAAGCTGGTGATCAACCGGGCGGCCGGACTCGAAGGCTATCCGCGTGTGATCTGCCGCGACTCCAAGGGTAATCTCTGGGTCGGCACAACGGACGGGCTTTACGGCGTGACGCCGGACGCGGTGGTTTCGATGGGGAAGCAGTTGGGCGTCTTCAACGATGCGGTGATGCAGATTTCCGAGGACCGGCTCAAGCGGCTTTGGCTGGGCACGACGCGCGGGCTGCAGTGCGTGTACATCGAGGACTTGGTATGGGTGGCGAACGCGGGGCAGGCGGATGCGGCGGTCACCATCCGGATGTTGCATCTCGGCATGTCAGACGGGTTGCCCGGCGAGCGCTGCATGGGAGGGGCCGCCACGGCGGCGGGACCCGAGCGGGGCCGGCTCTGGTTTCCGTTCGAGAATGGCGTTGCGGTGGTTGATCCCCAAAGGGTTGAGTTTTCGAACCGGCCGACCACCGTGGTGATCGAAAAAGTCTTGGTGAACGGCAATACGGTTTTGGACAACGCAGACGCGCCGCAAGCCGGCACGGTTTTCGCGCCGGGCGCGCGCAACATCGCGTTCCATTTCGCCGCATTGACGCCGGGGGCGCCCGACTCGGTCCGGTTCCGTTACCGCGTCGAGGGGTTGCGCAAAGGTTGGTCGCCGGTCCAGGCTGAATGCGTGGCGGTGTTCGAATGGCTGCCGCCGGGCCGCTACCTGCTGAAGGTCATCGCCGAGGCGGGCGGTATCTGGAACTTGTCGGAAACGACGTTCGGGTTCGAGGTGAAGGCGCGCTTCTGGCAGACGGTCTGGTTCTATCTGCTGCTGGCCGCTCTGCTGGCCGCGGTGGTTTTTTTGATCGCGCGCTGGATGCTGTGGCACCGCTATCAACTGCAGATGGCGATGCTCAAGCGCGAGGAGGCGCTGCATTTTGAGCGGGCGCGCATCTCGCGCGACATCCACGACGATTTGGGCAACGGGCTCTCGGTGGTGGCGACGTTGAGCGAACTGGCGCACAACGATGTGGAGAAAGGGACGGTTCACAAGCGGCTGGATCAGATCTATGAAGTGGCCAATGAATTGGCGCGCAATGTGGACGAGATCGTGTGGGCTGTGAATCCGGCGAATGACGGGTGGGAGCCGTTTCTCAGCTATTTCGAGCAGTACACCGAGTATTTTCTCGGCAACTCGGGACTGCGTTTCCATTTCACCCGTCCGACGGATCTCGTCGAGCAGCGCATCGCTTCGAAGACGCGCCACCACCTGCTGCTGGCCGTGCGCGAGGCGGTGGGGAATGTGCTGAAACACGCGTCCGCCAAGCAGGTGAAGATCGGGATGCGGATCGATGGCCCTGTGCTCGAGGTGCAGGTCGAGGATGACGGGGTCGGCTTCGACACGTCAAAACGCGCAACCGTCGGCCACGACGGGCTCGGCAACATGAAACGCCGCATGAAAGAAGCGGGCGGCAGCGTGGATGTCGTGAGCGCTGTCGGCAACGGCACCCACGTCACCTTCCGTGTTCCGCTCGGTTGAGCGCCTGTTCAAGTGAATGACGACGCAACGCCGTCCGGCTCGCGGGGACGCTCGCCCTCCAGATCCATCTAACGCGGGCTCTGCCCACAACCCGGAATTTCCACCACAAAGACACCTCATGCAGTGTCCCGCAAATAACTAGACAGTGTACCTTAAATTCGATTGACAGGACGGCAGGATGAAACAGGATGAATAACGAGTTAGTCCTGAAAATCCTGTCAAACCTGTCAAAAAAACCGGTTTAAGGTGACTGTCATGTGTATAGCCATTTAAGGGACACTACACTAACCACCTGTGAGGAGTTAG
>JANYBJ010000310.1 GCA_025360845.1 bacterium | reverse complement strand
CATCACGAACACGCTGAGGAAGCGCCACAAGACCTCGACCCCCGCACTGCGCGAGAACTTCGGCCGTCGCCCGTCGCTCGCGTTACGCATCCTGACGAACCCGTTTGACGCCTCCCTTGCCTCCTAAAAGAAAAAGCCGTGGGTTGGGGGCCGGATCGATCATGCGCGAGTTTGCGCAGGGACTGTTCGCGGCACCATCGTCGGAAGCGGGCTGTTGTTCTGGAAAAGTCCGGTCCGGGACCCCGGCGGCGGATGCCCGGTGCCATTGCGGTTGACGTCCTGCGCCAACAATGCTATAGTTCGTCAATTAACGAAATGAAAGAAAATAGGGCAATATGAACAGTGAAGCGATGCGGCCGACGTTGCGGGTCACCAAGGCGCTGTCGGATATCCAGCGGTTGCGCATCCTGATGATGCTGCGCAGGGGCGAGCTATGCGTCTGCCAGATCATCGCGGTGCTGGGGCTGGCGCCTTCGACGGTGTCCAAGCATTTGTCGATCTTGAGCGGTGCGGGTCTCGTGGATTCGCGCAAGGACGGACGCTGGGCCTACTACCGGCTACCGCAGGGGGCGGAACTCAAGATTGTAAAGCCGGTGCTGAAATGGCTGGACGGGGTTTTGGCGAGCGACGATTCGATTGCAAAGGACGCCAAGAAACTTGAGGCCGCACTGGCCTGCCCTCCTGAGAACTTGAGTGAGAGCCAACGGAAAAGGTGTTTAGCGGTTTAGGAGGATAGGCTGTTCGGTTGAAACAACCGTATTTACAAGCCAAACGAAAGAGGAAAGAGTCATGAGCGGACAGAAAGAGACAGGCAAGGCGAACGGGCAGAAGAAGGTTTTTTGGGGGGTTCTGAAGGAGTCGATCGCCAAGAGCAATGACGGCTGCGGTCCCGGCTGCGGCTGCCACGCGGCAGACGATAAGAAGGCGAAGGGCGGCGAGGGTGCGGGAGGCGGAAAGAAGAAGTAGTCCGGCCCATTCCTGCCGCGGAAGTGTTGTGTTGTCCGTTGGGGCGTCGTCCCTTCGGACGGTTCCGGATGGAGGATTCCGATGTCCGATTCCGATGGTGTACGGTCCGAGAAGTGCAGGGAGATGGTGGTGCTCGCCCTCGCCCCTGCGCTGATCCTGACCTTGATTTTGGCGAGTTGGGTGCTCTCCCTCTGGCACGTCGGCTCCGCCTACCTGAACGCGTCTTTGGCGTTGGCTGCTGTTCTGCTGGGTGGAACCCCACGGTTTATTGCGGGTTTCAAGGCTGCCTTTCGCGGTCGGATCACGGTCAACGTGTTCGTGACTGTGGCGCTTGCCGCGACACTTGCAATAGGAGAGTTCCGTCCTGCGGCCATCATCATCCTCATCATGTCGGTGGTCGGGGCATTGGAGAGCTACACGCTGGAAAAGACGCGCCGGAGCATCAGCGACCTGCTCAATCTCGCGCCGCAGACCGCGACGGTGAGGCGTGACGGTCTGGAGATTACAATCGCTGTGGCGGAACTTCTGGTTGGCGACCGGGTTATCGTCCGTCCCGGCGAGCGGATACCGGTGGACGGCACGGTGGTCGCCGGGGCGAGCAGCGTCAACCAGGCACCCATCACCGGCGAATCCATGCCGGTGGAGAAAACCGAGGGGAGCGTCGTGTTCAGCGGGACGCTCAACGAGTCGGGCCGGCTTGAGATCACCGTGGAAAAAGTCGGCGAGGAGACCACGCTGGCGCGGATCGTCCATTTGGTGCAGGAGGCACAGGGAACCCGCGCGCCGATTCAGAATCTGGCTGACCGTTTCACGACCTGGTTCCTGCCGACGGTGGTCGTGTTGGCCATTCTGGCCTACTTTGTTACCGGTGACCTGAAGGCGGCGGTCTCGGTTTTGCTGGTGGCCTGTCCCTGCGCTTTTGCCATTGCCACGCCGACGGCGGTGACGGCCGGCGTGTCGAATCTGGCGCGGCGTGCGATTCTGGTCAAAGGCGGGGCCTTCCTTGAAATGGGGCATAAGATCGACCATCTGCTGGTCGACAAGACGGGGACGTTCACTTTCGGGAGGCCGAAGGTGATGGAGATTGTGTGCTTCAGCAGCCAATCCCCTGACGACGTCTTGCGTCTGGCCTGCATTGCCGAGAAGTACTCCGAGCACCCGTTGGCCCGCGCCGTTCTGGCGGCGGGCCGCGAGAAGGGCCTGTCACTGGAAGAGCCCGAGCAATTCACCAGTTCCGCAGGCATGGGGGTGAAGGCTACGTGGGAGGGTGACCGAATACAGGTGGGCAAGCCGTCGTTTCTCCAGGACTCCGGATTGAGCCTGACGCCTCAAATCGAGCAAGCGCTCTCGCAGCAGTCGGAGCAGGGCCGCACGGCGATTCTGGTCGCCCTGAATGACGTGTTGATCGGGCTGCTGGCGATCGCCGACGCGATCCGGCCTGAAATGCCACGCGCCATTCGCGGCCTCAAGGAGATGGGCGTCAAACGGATCACGATGTTGACGGGCGACAACCCGCAGGTGGCCGCAGCCGTCGCCCAGGCGATCGGCGTCGACGATTTTCAGGCCGAGCTGCTTCCCGAACAGAAGCAGGCGTTCGTCAAAAAATGTCAGGGGGCAGGTCAGATCGTCGGCATGGTCGGCGACGGCGTCAACGACGCGCCCGCCCTTGCCCTGGCCGATGTGGGCATCGCCATGGGGGCAGCCGGCACGGACGTGGCCATTGAGACGGCGGATGTGACGCTGATGAACGACGACCTTTCGGGCGTCGCGGAGTTCATGTGGATGTCGGCAAAGGTGCTTCGCCGCATCAAATTGAACATCTTCTTCTCCATGATTTACAACATCATCGGCCTCACCTTGAGCGTTGTCGGGCTGATGACGCCCATTATCGCGGTGATCTTTCAGGAGGCGGGTTGTGTGACTGTTGTCGTCAGCTCGACTCTGCTGCTGTGGGCAAAAGGGAGGAATCGTGCGTAAGTTAAAGATCTTGTTTCTATGTACGGGCAACTCCTGCCGGAGCCAGATGGCGGAGGGCTGGGCGCGGGCGCTCAAGGGTGATGCGGTCGAGGCGTATTCGGCAGGCATCGAGACGCATGGGCTGAATCCCGACGCGGTGAAGGTGATGGCCGAGGCGGGCGTCGACATTTCCGGGCACACGTCGAAGAACGTGGACACGCTGCTCGGTGTGCCGTTCGACTATGTGGTGACGGTGTGCGGTCACGCCAACGAGCACTGCCCGTTCTTTCCGGGATCGGCCAAGGTGGTGCATGTGGGGTTCGACGATCCGCCGGCGCTCGCGCGGCAGGTCGATGGCGAAGAACAAAAACCGGATTGTTACCGGCGTGTGAGGGATCAGATCCGCGCTTTCGTTGAAAAACTTCCTGAAATACTGGTATGATGGATAAGACACGAGGGTAACATGGCGTCCCAATCAGAAACGGATGAGGTGTTGGCGGTTAAACAGGTTTTTCCCACACGGAAGCGGAACCTGGGCGGTTTGCTGGGCATGATCGTGCTGGTGGGCATGGGCGAGCACATGGCCGAGCGCTTCCTGCCGTTGTACCTGCAGCAACTGGCGCAGGCCTCGACCGCCGTGATGGCCATCGGTTTGCTGGCCGGCATGGACGACCTGCTCTCCGCGCTCTACTCGTTTCCCGGCGGTTATCTGAGTGACCGTCTGGGGACCAAGCGGGCTCTGCTGTTTTTCAACGCGCTCTCGATGGTGGGCTATGTGTGCGTGATCTTTATTCAGACCTGGTGGGCGGTCTTGCTTGGCGCGGCCTTTTTCATCTCGTGGTCGGCCATCTCATTGCCGGCGACCATGGAGTTGCTGTCCAAGGCCGTGCCGAAGAACCGGCGGGCACTGGGCGTGTCGGTCCTCGCGCTGGTGCGGCGCGTGCCCAAAATGCTGGGGCCGGTCGTGGGCGGCGCGTGCATCGCGGTCTGGGGCGTGGGACAGGGCGTGCGCGTGGCATTCATATGCGCGTTGGTGTTGGCTCTGGCCGCCGCCGTGTTGCAGCAGATGCTGATCGACGACGATTCGAAAGAAACCAAAGCGGCGGAGGGCAACCCGCTGCGGCTGTGGCGCGAGATGCCGGTGAGCCTGCGCAACCTGCTCCTGTCGGACATCCTGATCCGGTTCTGCGAGCGGATACCGGATTCCTTTGTCGTCATTTGGGCGACGCGCACCGTGCTGCATCCCGTCTCGGAACTCACGTTCGGCTGGCTCTCTGCGATCGAGAACATCACGGCCGTGCTGGTGTACCTCCCGGTCGCCTACATGGCCGACCGCTTCGGGAAGAAGCCGTTTGTGCTGATCACGTTCGCGTTTTTCACCTGCTTCCCGCTGGCGCTGTTGCATACGCAGTCGGTCGGCCCGCTGGTGGCGGCCTTTGTCTTGCGCGGTCTCAAGGAGTTCGGCGAGCCGACGCGCAAGGCGCTCATCATGGACCTCGCGCCGGAGGGACGCAAGGCGTCGATGTTCGGACTTTACTATCTTGTGCGCGACGTGCTTGTCGCCTTCGCGGCTTTCGGAGGCGCGCTCTTGTGGAGCGTATCGCCCGAGTTGAACCTGAAAGTCGCGTTTGCCTTCGGCGTTGTCGGCACCCTCTGGTTCGCCTGGCGGGGACGTGATTGCGTGGCTCCGGCAATGGAAGGAAAATAAAAAAAACGGGCGGAAACCCGCCCGTTTATAACGTCTAAGGCTGCGAAAACGGTCAAATCTTCGTCCAGACGTTGCCTTTTTTGGAGGAGGAAACGACCGCGTTAATGAACTTCATGCCGCGGACACCGGCTTCGACGCCCGGGAAGTCCTGCTCTTCGGGGGTGGCTTTCCGCTTGTCGCACTTGGCGCGGATCGTGTCGGCGAAGTTGCAGTAGTTGTTGGCGAAAGCCTCCAGGAAGGCTTCCGGGTGGCCGCTCGGAATGCGGGTGCAGCGTCCGGCCGCCTTGCTCTTCTCGGCCACATAACCGTTGCCGCGCTTCCAGATCTGCTCCGGGGCGGTCTGGCTGAGGACGTGCAGGTGGTTCGGGTTTTCCTGATGCCACTCAAGGCCCTTCTCCTCGCCGTAGATCCAGATGGCGATGTTGTTCTCCTCGCCGACCGAGATCTGGCTGGCGTGGAGAACGCCCTTGGCGCCCTTCTCGAAGTGCAGGAGCACGTTGCCGTCATCGTCCAGCAGACGGCCCTTGACGAAGGTCGTAAGGTCGGCCAGGACTTCGGTGATCTTGAGGCCGGTGATGTATTCGGCCAGGTTGGCCGCGTGTGTGCCGATGTCGCCGATGCAGCCCGCCGCGCCGGAGGTCTTGGGGTTGGTGCGCCACGAGGCCTGCATCTGGCCGCTCTTCTCCAGAAGCTGATACAACCAGCCCTGCGGGTATTGGACCACGACCTTGCGGATCTTGCCGAGATCGCCCTGCTTGACCATGTCCTTGGCCAGCTTGACCATCGGGTAGGCGGTGTAGTTGTGCATCAGGCCGAAGACTTTGCCGGACTTTTTGACGAGGACGGCCAGCTCTTCGGACTCCTCGACGGTCAGCGTCATCGGCTTCTCGCACATCACGTTGAAGCCGGCCTCCAGGCAGGCTTTGGCGATGGGGAAATGCGTGTGGTTGGGCGTGCAGACGGCGATGAAGTCGACGCGCTCCTCTTTAGGGAGGGCGAGTTCGCCCGCGATCATTTCCGTGTAGGTGCTGTACACGCGCTTCGGATCGAGTCCGAGGATCTTGCCTTGCTGCAGGCTCTTTTCCGGGACGACATCAAAGGCGCCCGCCGTCAACACGACCCCGCCGTCCATCCGGGCCGCCTTCCGGTGTACCTCACCGATGAACGCCCCGATACCGCCACCCACTTGACCCATTTTAAGAATACGCATAACACTGCTCCTTTTGTGCTTTGATAAACGCTTTCGCGAGTTTTGAAAATGGTACCGAGTCGCTAGGGCAAAAGGAAGCGCAAAATGAGAAAGTTTTGTGGGTTGACTAAAAGCGGCCCATATTAGAAAATTATGTTTTTAGAAAGCATCACGAATACGAATCCGATGAGGTGGACTGTCTATGAGAAGAATCGATTTGTCAGGCGAGTGGAGCGTGCGTAAAGCCGGGTCGAAGAAGACCTTCCCCGCCCAGGTGCCGGGATGTGTGCATGCCGACCTCCTGGCCTCGCTCGAGATCGAGAATCCGAGTTTGCGAAAAAATCTGGAGGGTGTGGCCTGGGTCGCCGAGACCGAGTGGGTGTTCGAGAAGATTTTCGTCTCCGACGATTTCTCGTCGTTCGACCGGGTGGCCCTGCGGTTTGAAGGACTCGACACGTGTGCGACCATCGCGCTGAACGACACGGTGTTGGGGCAGACGTCGAACCTTTTTGAGACGGTCGAGTTCGAGGTCAAGGCGTTGATCAAGACGGGCAAGAACAAACTCACGGTGACCTTTGTCCCGGCGGAGAGCGAAGCTGCGGCTTCGCGTCCTGCGTCTGGCGTCATCCGCCGGCAGACCTCTTCAACGCGGGGCGGCACGCAGCCGAAGTCGCCCACGATCGGCATTTGGCGAGGGGTTTCGGTCATGGCGTTCTCCTGCGTGCGTGTGAAAGACGTCCTGATCCGGCAGAATTTTTCATCCGCCGGTACTGTAGGGCTGGATGTTTCGGTGACGGCGGAGCGGTTTGTCCCCGACCAGCATTTGGAGGTCTTGGTGCGCGTCTGCTACAAAGGGAACATCCTGCACGAGGCACGCGAAATCCTCGCGCAGGAGCAGACGGCGCTTCACCTCAACATCAAGAATCCGCAGCTCTGGTGGCCTGCCGGGCTGGGGGAGCAACCGCTGTATGAGGTGACCGTCGACATCCTTGCCGGGCGCACCTGCCACGAGCATGTTTCCCGTCGGATCGGGCTGCGCCATGTCGTCGAGGAGCGGGGCGTTGCGAACGGGCGTCCGTTCCGCCGGTTCCTGATCAACAATCACCCGCTGTTTCTGAAGGGTGCGAGCTGGCTGCCCTCCGACCTGTATGTGGCGCGGCTGACGCGCGTGGAGTACGCCCGGTTGGTCAAGGCCGCGGCTGTGGCGAACATGAACATCCTGCGCGTCTGGGGCGGCGGCGTTTACGAGAGCGACGCGTTTTACGATTTGTGCGACGAGTACGGCCTCTGCGTGTGGCAGGACCTGATGTTGACCGAGGCCCAAGGCGAGACCCCGGACGGCGCGGCGCTGGCGGCGTTCGAACGCGAGGCGCGGCAGAACATCCAGCGGGTGCGTCACCATCCGTGCGTGGCGGTCTGGTGCGGCGGCGACGGAGGCGGGCGGGGCATCGCAAAAGAGTTTGAGCTGCTGGCGTCCGGGCTGGCGGGGACGCTTGATCCGGACCGTCCGTACCTGCCGGCAACCGCACATCTGCCGTTCTCGCTGGACGGTGATCCGGCGTATCAGCCGCTGCCGTCCTATCCCGAGCCTCGCGTTGTGGCCGGTTATCTGAACGAAGACGAGCGCAACATCTCGCACCCCGTTTGCGCGTTCCATGTGACGCCCGAGGATGGTGCCAAGCGCATTTTCAGCGCGTTCCTGGATCAGTTCCTGCTGCCTTCCGGTTTTGATAACGCGCTGTGGCTGAGTCAGGTCCAGCAAGGGGTTGCCGTGAGGCAACAGTTTGAGCGCGTGCGGATCGGCGATGCGCCGCCGACCGGTTTTATCTTTTGGCAGTTCAATGACTGCTGGCCCGGGTGCAGTCCCTCCTCGGTCGATTCCGAAGGCCGGTGGAAGGCCTTGCACTACATGGCCCGCCGTTTCTTCGCGCCGCTCTGGCTGTGTGGCGGGTATCGCGAGGAAGCCGCCCTTGTGGACATCTTCACGTTCAATGACGGGGTCAAGCCCTTCAAGGGTGAGATCCAATGGAGGCTGACGCTGATGGACGGGACCGTAGCCTCCGAAGGTTCGAAAAAAGTGTCTTTGGCGGCCGCATCGCGCGAGAAGCCTGCCAGTGTCAAAATTCAGGAGGCCTTGCGAAAGTTCGGGGCGGCCAATCTGCTGCTCTGGATCTATCTTCTGGACGAGCAGGGCAACCAGGTGGCGTGGAACATGGCGCTGTTTTGCTCGCCGCGCGAACTGGCCTTGCAGCCTCCGCGAATAAGGGCCGAAATCCGCAACTGGGACGATAACAGCTTTGCGGTGACGCTGACGAGCCACCATCCGGCCATATGGGTGTGGATTTCGCTGGACGGGATGGACGCTCGTTACGACGACAACTTCTTCTGCCTCGAACCTGAAAAACCCTTCCGGGTGCGCATCACGCCCGCTACGCGGATCAAGCTCGATCAGTTCCGTCAGATCATCCGCATCGGTTCTCTGCGTGACACCTGGCAGGAGAAGCGTAACCTGATGCAGATGATGGCCGCCGCGAAGAAGTAAGGTGGCATGGGCGTCCCGCCCATGAAGACCACGGGCATGATGCCCGGCGCGTTACCAGATCATGCGGACCGGCACGCCCTCGGCATGCAGTTCCCGTTTGATCTGCGCGAGGGTGAATTCGCCGGTGTGGATCATGCCCGCCACAATCGCTGCGTCGGCATGAGCCAGATTGAAGGCGTCACGCAGATGCGCGGAACAGCCCGCGCCGCCGGAGGCGACCACCGGGATCCGCACGGCTTCAGCGATGAGCCGCGTGATGGTGAGTTCGAACCCCGCCCGCGTGCCGTCCGCGTCCACGGAGTTCACCACGATCTCGCCGGCTCCGTGCTGCTCGGCTTGCTTCGCCCATTCCACCGCATCGAGGCCCGTGCGTTCGCGGAAACCGCGGGTGGTGATCTCATATCCGCTCGGGCACCGCTGCCTGTCGGGGGTCGCGAACGGGTCCATGCCCAGCACGATGCACTGCGCGCCGAAAGCGCGTGCGCCCTCGGCGATGATCGCGGGGTTCTTGACCGCGAGCGAATTCACCGAAATCTTTTCCGCGCCGGCGAGCAGCACGCGCGACATGTCCTCGAGCGTGGCGATGCCCCCGCCGACCGAGAAGGGAATGCGGATGGCCTGCGCCACGTCGCGCACCATCTCGATGTCGATGGGCCGGCGCTCCGCCGAGGCGGTGATGTCGTAAACGACCAGTTCGTCGCACCCTTCGTCGGAGTAGCGGACCGCCATCTCGATCGGGTCGCCCAGATCGACGTTGTTTTGGAACTTCACGCCTTTGGTGACGCGGCGCTTGATGACGTCCAGACAGGGGATGATGCGTTTGGTGAGCATGGCGGTTATGGGCTCCAGCGGATGAAGTTCGCGAGCAGACGCAAGCCGATGCGCCCCGATTTTTCGGGGTGGAACTGGGTGGCCGCCACATTGCCGCTTCCGACCATCGAGGCGAACGTGATGCCCGCATAGTCGGTCGTGCCTGGCACAAGCGAAGGATCGGAGGGCGCTGGATAGTAGCTGTGGACAAAGTAGAATTCGCTTCCGTCCTCGATGCCGTCAAGCAGGGGGTGTGGACGCACGATCTTCACCTGATTCCAGCCCATTTGCGGCACCTTGTCCCAACGGTCCATGGGCTGGAAGCGCGGGACCCGGCCGGGCAGGAGGCCGAGCGTCGGCGTGCCCCCGTCCTCTTCGCAGAAATCGAACAGGATCTGGGTGCCGAGGCAGATGCCCAAAAACGGCGTGCCTCGCGCGGCGACCTCCTTCAGCACGGGAATGAGCCGCAGGTCGGTCAGGTTCCGCATGGCAGATCCGGCCGCGCCGACGCCAGGGAAAACCACGCGGTCGGCCGCGAGAATGACCTGCGGGTCGGAGGTGACCGCAGCATCGCAGCCGAGCGCGCGAAAGGCGAGCCGTACGCTGGTCAGGTTTCCGGCTTTATAGTCGACGATGGCGATCATTTCGCCTCTGACTTGCTCAGGGTCGGCCACAGGTAACCATATAAGGCCACGAAGGCGAAGCACGCCACCGGCACGATGAAGGCGCGCGACATGTCATACAGGTCGCCCACATGGCCCATGAGCTTGGGCAGGATCGCTCCGCCCATGATCGCCATAACGATGAACGCCGAGGCCTTCTTCGCGCGTATACCCAATCCGTGGATGCCCAAGGCGAAAATGGTCGGGAACATGATGGACATGAAGAAGTAAGAGAGGAACACGCACGCCACCGACACCCAGCCCAACTTACAGAACACCAGGAGGCAGAGCAGGACATTGATCGTGCCATACAGCCCCAGCACCTTGTGGGCCGTGAATTTCCGCAGAATCGCCGCGCCGCTGAACCGGCCGGCCAGGAAGAAGATAAAACCGAGCGAGGCCAGGCTGGCCGCGCCCTTGTCCGCCAGTTGGAGCACGCCGCCAGGTCCCGCATGGAACCAGTTCTTTAAAACGCCCGATGTCCAGGCCTCGGGAAGCGGCGGGACCTGGGTTGTCATGTAGTTGATGAAGAAGCTGAAGATGCCGGCCTGGGCCGCCACATACAGGAACTGGGCCGCCACAGCCATGTAAAAATGCGGGTGCCTCCAGATCGAGTGCGACACGCTCGGGTCCGAGGTGTTTAAGTGATAGTCGTCCTCGGTCTTGATGTCCGGCACCTTGGCGAAGAAGAACACGACGGCCAGGACGAGAACCACCGCGCCGACCGCGGCGTAAGGGATCCAGAGTGTCTGTGCGCCCGTGCTCGCGCCGCTGGCGTCCTTGCCGTAGAAAAAAGCGGCGCCCGCGAGCGGACCGAAAACCCAGCCGATGCCGTTGCAGGACTGGGCCAGGTTGATGCGCGTGGCACCGTACTGCGGGTCGCCCAGCACCGTCGTGTAGGGATTGGCGATGGTTTCCAGGAACGTCAGGCCCGCGGCAATGACGCACACGCCCAGCAGAAACGCCCAAAAGGATCCGATCTGCGTCGCGGGAATGAACCAGAAGCCGCCCACGGCGACCATCAGGAGGCCCGCGATGATGCCGCCCTTGTAGCCCAATTTCGTGGCCAGCCAGCCGGCCGGCAATGCCATCAGGAAGTAGCCCAGATAGTGAGCGAACTGCACCCAGGCGGATTGGGCCAGGGAAAGTTTCAGCTCCGTCTGAAAGTGCTTGTCCATCACGTCAATCATGCCGTTGCAGAATCCCCAGAGGAGAAAAAGCGAACTCACCAGCAGAAACGTGACCCACACATTTGTGCCATCCTCCAAAACAAACATGCTCTTCTTGGGATTCGTCATAGCGCTTCTTCTTCCGTAAATGAAAGGCTGTTCCTCACGAAAAGAAACCGCCTCTGATGTTACAATTTACAACCTGCACTCTTTGAAACAACAATTTTCCAGTGTAGTACTTTTGGTTATGTCAAACAAGGATAGATTCGCTATGATTTTTCGCGCGGACCGGACTTATGGTGATCGATCCGATTGTCAGCCCGTACTGCTGCCGCGACAGGCAGGTCTGAGAAGCTTACCTCAGCTTCTTCATCTCAAAGGGTTTTCCGGCGATCGCCGCCTTGGCCGGCACGCCCCAATACGGCGTCGGCGTGTAGTTCCAGTCGAGCAACAGGCAGGGCGAGGCTTGCGGATGGAAGCACCACGCCGTCCAGTTGAGCTTGTGTTTCTGGATGCAGCCGAGCATGTCGGGCGCCCAGGTTTCGGGCATCTCGTGAGCCTCGGGCGGGATGAAGGGCATGCGCTCCGGTTGGCAGCCCACCTCGCCGATCAGGATCGGATGCTTCGCCGCGGCATCGAGGAAACATTTCTGCCAGCCGCGCTTCCACGGGTAGACGTGCGACTCGTAGATGATGCCGTTGCCGCCGCGGTCTGTCAGCGCGAAGCCCTCCAGCACGCCGGAAAGGTCGTAGCCCCAGTCGAGTCCGCCTGCGGTGACCAGGTTGCGCGCGCCGGTCTTGCGCACCACGTCCACCAGCTTCTGCATGCCGATCGACGCGAAAGACTTGTTCTTCTCGCTGTTCTCCGCATAGACGCCGTCTTTGGGCTCGCTCTTGTCCTGCACCACACCGCCGTCGCGCCAGATCTTCCATGGCACGTCGTGAGGCTCGTTCAACAGCCCGAAGATCACGCCCGGATGATTGGCGTAGCGCGTGGCCACGTCGCGCCAGAAGTCGGCGTGCCTCTGTTCGGGTGCGCGGTACTCGTGCAGGTCGATGACGACCCAAACCCCGCGCGCCTGGGTCTGCTTGACGACTTCGTCGACCAGCGCCCGATAGCTGACGCCGCCGTCGCTCTGCCACGGGCCATGCCCGAACCAGAAGTCCGATTTCACAGCCAGCCGGATCACGTTCGAGCGCCACTCGGTCAGGGCGTTTGTCACCGACTTGAGGATGTTGTCGCCGCCCGCCGACCACTCGAGGCTGGCGATGGCCACGCCCTGCAGCCACACCTCGCGCCCATCGGACGTGGCCACGAGACGGTTGCCTTTCGCGACCAGTTCGGCGCTCTTGCACTCCTTCGGCACGGGCATCGGCTCGCTCAGCTTGTAGGTCACGAAGCCAGCCTCTTCCAAGGCGATGGGCGTCAGTTCCAGATCATCGATGCCCAGCGTGCCGGCGGCGGCGTTGAAAAGCGTGGGCATGATCTCGAGCGTCGCCGCGTCCGGCGGAACGACCATGCCGAGGGCGCAGGTCTCCCACCCTTTGGAGGTGCCTTTGAAGCTCGGGTGGCCGGGGCCTCCTGACAGCTTTTTGCCGGCCGCGTCCTTGAAGTCGATGATCACCCGCGCGTCATGCCAGTTCTCTTTGCCGGCCTTGACGCCTTCATAGCGCACGCGCATCGTCAGCTTGAGCGCCTCGGTGCCTTTGGGCAGCGGAATGTTCTGGTAGAACATCACCATTTTATCGGGAACGGCGGTCTGGCGCAGGAAATGGTTGCCGTTTTCCTCCAGATAGGCCGCTTGCTCGTGGCGCGGCCAGCCTTCCGGCCACTGGTCTGCCGAGGCTTTCTCCAGCGTGGCGTTGGGAATCAGCGAGGCTGCGTCGGCGAACCATGCTGTCAAAAGGATACAGGGCAGGATGAAGAAGGGGGAGAGGTTTTTCATGTGGTTAGATCAAAGCTCCGGGCTGTTGACAAAAAGGACGCGCGTCGGCGATGTCGCGTGCGTCGCAGGCGAGCATGACGAGCCGGTCGATGCCGAGGGCGATTCCGCCGCAGGGGGGCATGCCGCGCCCGAGAGCAGCGAGGAAAGGCTCGTCGAGCGGGTAGACCTCTTTGCCGAGACGGCGTCGCGCTTCGGCGGCTTCAAGGAAACGCTCGCGCTGAGCCGCATGGTCGCAGAGTTCGCTGTAGGCGTTGGCGAGTTCGAGCCCGCCGACGTAGACCTCCCAGCGCTCGGCCACGCGCGGGTCATGCAGCTTGAGCCGGGCGAGAGAGGCGGCAGGGGCGGGGTAGTCGGTCAGCACGCAAGGCTTGTCCTGCGGCAGGGCGGGTTCGACCTTTTCGACCAGGTCGATGTCGAACCGGTCGGCGTCCCACCGGGCGACCGGATCCCAGCCGGCCCACTGCATGAACGCCTGCCGCACCGTGTGGATGTGCCAAGGACGGCTCAGGTCGATGTCCACGCCGCGGTAGGTGAAACGTGTCCGGCCCGTGACGGTCTGGAAGACATGGGCTACGAGAGCTTCGGTGTCGCGCAGCATGTCGGTGTAGTCGGACTCCGTTCGGTACCACTCCAGCAGGGTGAACTCGGGGTTGTGGCGGCTGCCGCACTCGCCCGCGCGGAAACACGGGCCGAGCTGGAAGATACGCTCGCAGCCCGCAGCGAGCAGCCGCTTCATGTGAAGTTCGGGCGAGGCCCGCAACCAGGCGCGTCCCGAGGGCGGCGCATCGATATGCGTTTCCAAGGCCGGCGCGGGAATGCGCACAGGCGTCTCCACTTCAGTGAAGTCCCGTGCGTAAAAAAAGTCTCGAACGGCGCGCAACACCTGGCTGCGGATCTGGAGGTTGGACAGGTTCAAGGGTACACGCTGCACTAGTACATCTTCTCGTATTCGCCCTTGCCGATCCGCTTCAGCTTTTTGAATCCGGCGGCCTTGGCGCGGTCGTCCAGTTTGGATTTCGAACGCCCGATGGCGGGCGCTGAGATGATGCGTCGAATGGGCGCGCCGCAGCCTGGACAGACCGTCAAGCGGGTGTCATGAATCGACTGCACGACCTCAAAGCTGGTCGCGCATCGTGGGCAACTCTGTTCTGGGCTGACAGCTTCGTAATCATAAACCGGCATGTTGATTCCTTATGCTTCTGACGGTCTTCTTTGAACCGTTACGGGGAAGTGTAGCAGATAATGCGCGGGGTGTGAAAGCGATAGAAGGCCGAGCAAAGGGGGGCGGGATGCTGGGAGGCGCGAGGGAGGTGGCGGAGCGGCATAAACGGCAAAGCGTGGCCATCCGGCCGGGTGCCGGCAGGTGTCGTTTTGTCGTTGGAGGCAGGCGGGTTCGTTCGGGAGGACCTGCTGCGCGTCCTCTCAGGCTGAGGAGAAGCGCAGTTGCCCGAAG